>CAYSLH010000114.1:0-14119 GCA_964431605.1 uncultured Myxococcales bacterium | reverse complement strand
AAGGAGAGCAAGCAGGAGAGCAACATGGATATTCCAGTATTGAAAGTTGAACAAAGGCAAGAAAGAGGAAATGGGCCTGCAAGGCGAACCCGCGACAATGGATTAATCCCTGCGGTTTGCTATGGCAAGGACAAAGAACCCCTGGCTATTTCAGTCGATCCCGCGGCGCTTGCAAGGATTCTAAAGGGCCCCAGAGGTCTCAATTCCTTGATCAAACTCGATGGCGCTGAAGACCGCACGGTTTTTGTTCAGGAACTCCAGCGTCACCCAGTGCAGAGGGTGTTACTTCATGTGGATTTTCTGTCGGTAGACACGGACGAGAAAATTCAGAGAAGGGTTCCCATTGAACTCGAAGGCCGGCCGGTAGGTGTGAAGCTAGGTGGTCTATTGCAGATCGCCAGGCACAAACTTTTAGTAGAGGCCTTGCCCGCAAACCTTCCTGATGCCATAAGAATCGACGTAACAAACATGGACATCGGAGATGTCATCCACGTCGATGAGGTACAAATGCCCGAAGGCGTCAAAGCGGTCTTCGACCGAAACTTCACCATTTGTGCGGTGGTATCGCCGGCAGTGGAAGAGAAGCCTGAGGAGACAGAGGAAGAGCTCGAAGCTGAGGCTTCTGAAGCGGACGCGAAAGCGGCTGGAGACGGCTCTGAATCCAAGGCCGAATCCAAAGGAGAATCCAAGGAAGGAGGCGAAGCCAAATAGGCTCGCCAACGGCGTTGTACTATGCTCTTTGTCATTGCTGGACTTGGTAACCCTGGCGAAAAATATCGTCTTAGCCGCCATAACATAGGGTTCTGGGTCGTCGATATTCTGGCCGAACGGCACGGAATCGTACTCGAGCCGGATTCGAACTCTTTGATTGGCCATGGCCGGATCAAAGATAAGCCGGTGTGTCTGTTGCAACCACAGACTTTCATGAACCTGAGCGGAGAAGCTGTCGCTGCGTTGGTTTCAGAGACAGGCATTTCGTTCGAACACCTTGCAGTGGCTCATGACGACCTTGACCTGGAACTTGGCAGGATTCAGGTTCGCAACAAAGGTGGCGATGGAGGACATCGCGGGGTCAGGTCGATCATACAACACTTGGATTCCTGTGATTTTGTCCGCCTGAGGCTCGGAATTGGCAGGCCTTTGGACGAAAAGCTTACGACGGAACAGACGAAGGAGTTTGTTCTTTCCGGGTTTTCGGTCGAAGAACAACGAGAGGCAAAGCAAATGGCGCACAGGGCGGCGGATGCCATCGAGGTTTGGATTCATCAGGGAATCGTAGCTGCCATGAACAGCTTCAATCGCTGGAAGAATCCAAGATCGACGCAGGAGGCTATGTAGACTATCGGGATAGACTATCGTGCAAGGATGAATTACTTGGAAAGGCCATTGGACGGTATACAGTAAAGATACAGTAAAGAAAAAATTTATCAAAAGAGCCCCCGCAGCTCTTTTTCACAACGCTCCTTGCTCCAGGGCAGGCGCCTTGGGGCTACAAACCCGTAAGGAGGACCTCATGCAAACGATGCGGGAGTATGAAACTCTCTATATCCTGAAACCGGACATCGGCGAAGAGACCTTGTCGCAAGTCCAAACCAGGCTCTCGGACGTTCTAGATGGGCAAGAAGCCAAAGTGCTCAGGTTCAACGTCTGGGGCAAGAAAAAACTCGCCTTCGAAGTGGCGAAAAACCCGAAAGGTATTTTTGTTCACCTGTCCTTTCTGGCCCAACCCTCCAGCATAAGCGAATTGGAGAGAAATCTCCGCCTCATCGAACCTGTGGTGCGTTTTCAGACCGTCAAGGTCTCCGACACAGTCGACGTGGAAAAGCGATTGGCGCAACAGGCGGCTGAAGACAAGGCGAGGCAAGAGGCCGAGGCAAAGGCAAAAGCAGAGGCAGAGCAAAGAGCCGCGCTTGCTGCAGAAGCCGAAGCCAAAGCCGCTGCTGAGGCTGCCGAAGCACAGAAGCAGCAGGAGGATGCACAAGAGACACAGGACATGGACGACACAGGCAACGAGCAAGGCACTGAGACCGCCGTGTCTGAGGAGGAATAAATCATGGCCATGCGGAGAAAGAAAAGGCATTTGACCAGGCGGAAAGTCTGCCGTTTTTGTGCGGACAAGAATCTCAAGGTCGACTACAGGGATCCTAACTCTCTGAAGTACTTCATTACGGAACGAGGCAAGATCATCCCCAGGAGGATCTCGGGAAACTGTGCCCATCACCAAAGACTGGTCTCCAAGGCGATCAAGCGAGCCCGACAGATAGCGCTGATGCCTTTCAAGAGCTCTACCATTTGAGCTTGGACGATAGGAGAAAGCCATGAAAGTGATTCTACACACAGACGTACCGGATCTGGGCAACATAGGAGACATGGTCACGGTCAAGGACGGTTATGCAAGAAATTACCTCATTCCGCAGGGTCTGGCGGTAAAGGCCAGTACGAGGAACGTCTCTCAGCTCGAGCACCAAAAAAGAATGGTTGAAAGACACAAGGCCAAGGTTCTTTTGGATGCGGAATCCATCGCCAAAAAACTGGAAAATATATCCTGCACCATCCAGGTAAAAGTAGGCGAACAAGATAAGCTCTATGGATCGGTAACTACAAAAGACATAGAGCAGGCCCTTTCATCCGAGGGAGTCACTATCTCCAAGCGCCAGATAGAGTTGGAAGAACCCATCAAGAGTGTAGGTGTGTATACTGTTCCAGTTCGCCTTCACCAGGATATACGTGGTAAGCTCAAGGTCTGGGTAGTAGCCAAATAATGAACCCTGCCGGGCAATAGGTTTGCCCTTGTCTGTCGAGGCTGAGATGGAGCACACAGCATCGAAAGCCAACCTCCCTCCTCAAAACCTTGAGGCTGAGCGTTCGGTTTTAGGTGCGGTATTGCTGGACAACACAGCCCTGGACAGTATCATCGATCAAATTCACCAGGACGATTTCTATCGTGACGCCCATAGAAAAATCTTTGCCGCCATGGTGGAGATGTCCGAAAGGGGCGAGGCCATCGACTTCTTGACCCTCGAGGACACGCTGAAAGGCAAGGGTGAGATAGATGCGGTGGGAGGAGCAGACTATATTGCGTCTCTGACAGAGATGGTCCCGAGCCTGTCCAACGTCAGAAGTTATGCGAACATCGTGGCGGAAAAGGCCATCGCCAGGCGGTTGATCCACGCAGCATCTGAAATCCTGCAAGGAGGATTTCAGGAGACAGACGATCTCGAAAGCTATCTGTCAGATGCCGAACAGAAAATATTCGATGTCATCCACCACAGGTCGGACGGCTCGGTGGTACCACTGAAAAATCTGATTCGCCAATCATTTGATTCCATCGAAAAGTTATACGAAAGCAAAGAACTCTACACCGGAGTGCCAACCGGATACAACGGTCTGGACCAAAAGACATCAGGGCTACAACGCGGGGATCTGATAATACTCGCAGCGCGACCGTCCATGGGTAAAACCGCCCTGGCGCTGAACATCGCTCAAAATGCGGCCATGAAATCCAAAGTTCCAACTCTATTTTTTTCCCTGGAGATGAGCAAAGAAGCCCTGGCCATGCGTGTTCTGTGTTCCGAAGCCAGGGTGGACCATCACAAGCTCAGAAGCGGTTACCTTGGAGACGCGGATTGGAGTCGACTGGCTCTGGCAGCCGGACAGTTGAGCGAGGCTCCATTGTTCATCGATGACACGCCGGCTATACGTGTCTTGGAAATGAGGGCAAAGGCCAGACGTCTCCAGGCCGAGTTGCGTAAACAGGAAAAAGAACTTGGATTGATCTGCATGGACTACCTCCAGCTGGCATCACCCCCTGCAGGTCGGCACGACAGCCGAGAGAGGGAGATATCGGAAATATCCAGGGGTCTGAAGGGGTTGGCAAAAGAGCTAAACCTTCCGGTGCTCGCTCTTAGCCAACTTAGTCGAAAGGTAGAGTCAAGGGAGAGCAAGCGTCCTCAGTTGGCGGATTTACGCGAGTCAGGAGCCATCGAACAGGACGCGGACGTGATCATGTTCATCTACAGGGACGAGTATTACAACAAGGATAGTGACGACGCAGGAGTGGCAGAGATAACAATAGGCAAACAGCGCAATGGCCCCACCGGCACCGTTCGCTTACAATTCTCTGAAGAGTTTACAAGATTTGAAAACCTCGCGTTGGAAAACGATGAAGGTTGATCCAACGATGTGGGCATAAGAAAGGGACTTACTTGAAAGGCCCCAAAAAAATCCTTGTGGTCGATGATGACAAGTTCAATGCGACTCTCATGAAGGAGGTATGCGAAAACGCAGGCTACGTGGTGACGATGGTAAATGACTCTATGCAGGTTATGGATATTGCCACCGAAGATCCCCCGGATTTAATCTTGCTCGATATAATGATGAGCACCAAGGATGGATTCCAGGTTTGCCGGGAACTTAGGACTGAAAGACGTACATCGACAATCCCGGTCATACTGGTCACTGCCATAGACAATCTGGAGAGCAAGATCCGTGGAATCGAGTTAGGGGCTGATGATTATATTACCAAACCTTTTAGGCTGTTCGATCTCCAGGCGAGAATAAGCTCCGCACTTGACGCCTCCGGCAATCAGCAGCCCACCAGCGAAGAATCTACCGGTCAACACCAGGGGCTGCGCCTCAGAGGATACCGCCAGCTTCGCCGAGACTTGGAATATGAATTTCGCAGGGCTCTTCGCTACAAGCATTCTTTGTGTTGCTCCATCCTCGTGGTTAAAGATTACGAGGAGATTTATACCGAGCAAAGCAAAAAGGACGCGGCTGGTCTCATCGCAGCTACAGTAACTATTCTGCAGCGCTTCCTCAGGTCAACAGATCGAGTATACCGACTGGAAGAAGATGTTTTCATAGTCATGATGCCGGAGACAAACCAGGAACAAGGCAACATACCAATTACGAGAATCCTTAGGGAACTCTCCAAGCCCCAAGTCTCCAACTGCGGTCCTGTCGCACTGTCATCTGCGATTGTTTCGTTTCCTGACGAAGATTCAGAAATTCGTAACTCCAATGAAATATTAAAGATTTTAGCCCAGGCTGTCTCAACTCGAAAAAAGACTTGATCATTGGGCTTTCAGGGAAAATCTGGCCTATATATCTAAAGAAAATACCTCAACAACTGGCCAACAGGACCCAGAGCAACAGAGTGCCGTGCTGGCATACGCGGAATTTGGTCGTCCTTTAAGAAATACGCAAAGCTGCTAACGCTTCGAGCTTATGGCCAGCTTTCGCATCCTGGACCTCAGGGTGTTTCTGTGGATACCGAGGATGGATGCGGCTTCTTTCTTCGAGCCTCCTGAACGAGCGAGGGCTTCCATTATGAGCACTCGTTCAACTTCGCCCATTATACGCTTATACAAATCAGAGGTTCGGTGAGAACCGAGTTCATCAAAAAGAACTCGCAGCCTGTGCCGCACAAGCGAAGCCAAAGGTTGCTTGGCAAGGTTCGTCTGTTCCATGTTCATGGTTCTCCATGCCTTTTGTCGTCCACGACCATCCGGTCCTTCCATACCACAGCGCTCTTGTGGCGATGCAACCAGGCCGAACGCCACAGGATGAACAAGACTACCAGTGCGGCTATAGGTGCCAATGGAGCCATCGCTGGATACCATCTGTTCATCCACCTCAGGATCACTTGGAAAAACATTACTGCTACCCATGAAAAGGATATAAGGAGTAATCCCTCAATGGGAACCAGATCATGATACCCTACGCCAAGAGCAACAATGGAACTCACCCCCGCAATGGTCGGCCAAACGCTAAGCACCAGGGTCATCAACGTCACGGAAAAGACCCGGTTCAATTTTGAGTTCAGCAACAGGAACAAGTTCTTGGTCCAGCCCTGGACCAGGGAACGAAAATCCGGATACATTCTGGTCTTGAATATATCTATGCCTATGGCAAACCGAATCCAGTGTCCAACTGTTTTCACCACCCTCGCCAGTTCCACATCCTCAAGAACTTTTCCAGCCACCGATTCGTGACCACCAACCGAATCGTAAGCTTTGCGGGAGATGAGGATATATTGACCATTGGCGAAAGCGTCCTTGAGATTCGGATTATTTATACGAGACGGTCTGTTGTACAAGCCGATTATGGCAGCCACGGCAGGCTGAACCAACCTCTCCCAAAAATTGAAGGCCTCCAGGTGAGGCACCAGTGAAAACATATCAGTCTGATGGTCCAAAGCCTCACGCATGCACACGGCAAGAGAGTGGGGATGATGGACCGTGTCGGCGTCCGTAAATAACAGCCAATCACCTCTTGGCTTAGCCTGTCTCACACCCTGATAGAGGGCATTGCATTTTCCCATCCAACCAGAAGGCGGACCGGAATCCAGCTTCAATAGGCGAACCCTGTCATCCAGGGCGGCCAAGCGAGAAACGATCTTCGCTGTGTCATCCGTGGACCTGTCATCTATAACAATGATCTCCAGACCCGGGTATACCAGATCCATCAAAGATCGAACGCACCTGCGGATATTGTCCTGTTCGTTGCGAGCAGGGACCATGATGGAGACGCTCGGCATATCCCTCATGTAGCGAACAGGCTTGGGAAACAACCTGGGAGTTTTTCGAATTTCAAAATAATTCTTCAGAAACACCAACACCCAAACACCGCTGATGCCCACTGTGATCCAGACCAACGTTGCCATAAGAGCACCCGATTATCCTAACCCCCTGTTTCTGGATCAATGTCTCTCTCGAACGACAAACTGTCAAGATTCTGCTTTCTTTCCATACGATTAATTATTCCCAACACTCGAACAGGTGCTATTATCCAGCACATGAATACTTATGATCCCGTGTTATTCGATCTCGACGGAACCCTGGTAGACTCGGGAGCCGACATTGCCTCTGCTGTAAACCGAACCCTCAGGACCTTGGGCATGGATGAACTTGCTCCTTCTGAAATAATCGGATATGTCGGTGACGGAGTACGAAAGCTCATGCAACGGACCCTCGCCGGGCAAGGTCAGGACAAAATCGACCAGGCCATAGCATCCTTCAAGAACGATTACTTTTCCCGCTGCCTAGAAGCCACGACTCCTTATGATGGTATTGTGCAGATCCTTGAAAGAATCAAAGACAAGCGCATGGCGGTGGTGACAAACAAGCCAGTTGCCTATGCCAGGCAGATACTGCAGGGACTCGATCTGCTCGGGTACTTTGATGCCGTAGTGGGAGGTGACGAGGCTGAACTAAAGCCCAATCCAGCACCGATTGTCCTCGCCCTCCATCGCATGGATTGTGACAGTAGCGGGGGAATCATGGTGGGAGATCATTCCAACGATATCCTTGCGGGCAAGGCGGCTGGTCTGGCGACCTGCGGTGTAACCTGGGGACTCGACCACGGCCAATCCATCAAAGATGCAAAATCCGACCATATCTGCACGACGCCGGAGCAATTGGCAAAAGTCCTGGGAATCTGATCTGTTGTGCCCATAGGCTTTCGTTCGGAAATCAATTCCGGAATCAAAACAACTTGCGCCCTGATCGGGTAAAGACGTCCGAGCTATTTACCGGTCGCTCGTTTTACAGCGTCGTCGAGCCATCCATCCCCGGCAGCACCGATCTTCACATCCACAATCCGACCCTCTGTATCCAGCACGAAAAAGGTTGGAAGAGTGTCAACCCTGTAATCCCCTGAGACGGAATTGTTGCTATCCACCAAAAAAGTCGCTTTGGACCATCCGTGTTTCGAAAGCAATTTCCTCACGCCGGCCACACTGCCGCCCTGGTGAATGGCAATTACCGGAATGGAATCGTGAGCTGATGCCCACTGTTCCAGGTCCGGCATGTGTCCCATGCAGACTGAGCACCAGTCCGCCCAAAACTCCATGACCACCGGCTTTCCACGCAGTGAGCTTAGTGTGAGCGAGCCTTGCCCGTCCGCTCTTTGCAGTTTGAAATCCATCGCCATATCTCCCGGTAAAACAGGCCGTATTCTGTCGTAGTTGGCATTTGCGTAAAAAGCCCCTGCCGTCCATGAAACCACGAAGGAGATAACGATTATCAGACCTGCAAATCTACCAGGTGTCCACTGGGTTTTTGGGTGGTTTGCAGAGCGCGCGAACACGACTTTGATCAAGATCCATCCCAGGTAAGCACTCGGTCCATATGACAGCACCAGCTTCAACATGATCTTCCACCAGGGAGGCTCCAACCTGAAAAAATACCCCAGAGGAAAATGGGGAAGTATCGTGTTTGAAAGTCCCACTTCCACCAGGAGAGCACCCGCCATTCCAAGCACCCCCACCGGAACCCACAAATACGTCACAGATGTAAGAAGCCCATCCACAGAGGTTTTTATTCCACGAATGCGTGCCACCCCTGCCATGAGCAGGCCCAGGGCAAAAAGCACGACCAATGGACCCAAGGCAAATGCAAAAAACTGGTTCGCTAGTTTACTGAAAGGAACTATCAGCCCCTGCCCTGCTCCCAGGAAGGCTTTTGCCGAATTCAAAGGCTGTGTTCCAATCATGGCAAGTAACATAAACCAGACCACGTCACCCACCCCACCCTGACCATCTTTGATCAAGCGTTCAAAAGTATTCTTTGGGGACAGCAAAACACCGCCCAACCGGCTCAACCACCGCATCGCAATTCTCCCGGCACATGGCCATTGTTATCCATCACTAAAGTCAGTTTTGACAGGACCCACTCCAGTCTGGTACAATCCTTTTTGTTTTTTCAAACAATTCGCTGGTTCAATGGACCAGCCTGTCTCATGCGTGCAATATGAGCACACCTTTCAAGGATCGCAAGCCCCCAACGGACTCCGAAATTCGGGAATATTTCAAAATATTACAAAATGACCCCAAGTCCAAGGTCTTTGCACCTCTGGCAGAGGGTCTTATCAGAAGAGGCAGGCTTGAAGAATCGGAAAAGCTATGTATTCACGGGGTTGAAAAAAATCCCCATTTTTCCGATGGTCACCTTGCATACTCAAGGGTGCTTTTTTACCTGTTCAGATACAAAGATGCACTAAACGAGGTCAAAAAGGCTCTGGCGCTTGATTCAGCCAACGTGGACGCATACCTGATTGCTGCTGAAATTTTTCTTTCCCGCTCCCAGATCAAGGCGGCCTCGGACGCCTGCATGAAGGTGCTCGACCTGGATCCAACCAACAGCCAGGCGTTGCAGATACTCAAAAAAATCAACGTGGGAAATGATGACCCGGCGATTCAAGATGGTCGTTTTTCCACGATTTCCGGTACGGCCCCCAGTAAGAAAAGCCTGAAATCCAATCAGGGACCGGCCATGACAAACCCCTTCGAGCAACTCATGCATGAACTCCACAAGGAGGCATCCAGGCTTCTGGAAGATGAACAACCATTCACCGCACTGTCGGCGGGAAGCCAGGTTGAGATTCCAGTATTCAATGAAGATGATGACGAACAAAGTGAAGAATTCACCCAACCCACACAACCCATAGATATCAACTCGATTCCGAAATTACCAGCCCATCCGCCTACACCAGCGCCGGTAGCCATGCATTCAAACGGGTCCGACAACAGCATTCTCTCCATGCCACCCACACCATCGCTCAACGCAGAACAAAGCATGCCAAACCAAGACATGACGCAAGACCTCCTGTCCCAAGGTCCGATCAAGTCGGCAAATCAGCAAGCCCCATCTCCCAACTCAACAGGTAAAGCTCCATCCACGTCACAGCCAGAGCCACTCCAGAATCCAACAAGAGAGAGGCCTTTGTTTTTTTCACAAAACCAGATCACCTCATGGCAAAGAATCGACGCGGCCCAGAATGTCATTGACTCCTACAGGGATAGGATTGACCCACCATCCGAAGAGCCTCTTCCCGGTTTTTCCAGATGGAAGAGCATGTTGTCATCCCTGGGGTTCATTGCTGTAATTTCTGCGTTGGTAATAATCGTAGTTTACCTTTCCACCGAGACTAAAAAAACACCCGTAACACCTAAAAAAAGTTACACGCCACTCACCGAGTTGGAAAATGTAAACAATCTCAAACACGAATTCCCGAAAAGAGTAAAAGCAAAAGACGATGGAGTAAAAGACCCAACCCAGCAGGAGGACACAAAAGCTGTCGCCGCGGAGACAAAAAAGCCTTCCAAGCCTGAAGACGGACCGAGTGAGACAAAAAAAATCTCAAAAGTTCAGCCAAGATCAAAAAAGAAAAAGCACCTAAGGAAAAAAAAGAACAAAAGACGAAAGAGGCGCAGGGCCAGAAGGACGAAAACCAAGCATAGGACCAGGAGGAGAAAAAGGTGAATAGAAAAAATGGCCTTCTAGCGTTCTTGTGCACATTCATCGTGGTCGGAGCAGTTGCGTTGCAGGTGCCGTTCGTGTCAGGAACAAGCTACCTTGCAGCAACGCTGGAAGGCAAAGCCATACCTGGCCGATCGTCACTTCTTGCCAAGGTATTCACACCACCCACAGCTGCCCAGATACCAACAGATCCATCGGGAAAACCAGTGGTCACTTTATTCGAAGTTCAACGACAACAGCGAGCCGATACCAAGCTTCGTGAACTTGCTAAGCGAAATCACATCCCTTTTGCTGTCTTGAAAGCTTATCTCGCCTTGTGGAGCAAAGGCGAGGTGGATGAAAATGGCTTCTACTGGGGAATCGTGCCTGGTAAAACCAATATCTCGCCAAGAATAGACGAAAAAGAAAACGGTCGGCAAAGCACCATCAGCATGGCGAAGAAACTTGGAAGTTTTGCCCGCCAGACATCATCGTACCTGGGTGCTATCATCGCTACAGGCACAGGTATTATGCGTGCAACCAGAATCGCAAAACACTCGGCTAAATCCCAAGGATCTTTTTTAAATGCCATGAACCTATCGATGCCGGCATACCAAAGAGACGAAAGTGAAAAACAATTTTGTACTGTCATGGGTCTTGCTGCTGCCCTGGAAGCAACATGGCCCGTTGAGGACCAAGACTTGGGGATGCCTCAGGGACGCAGCGTGCGTCTCAATGCTTCTCCGGGAGAAAAAGTCCTTGCACCCATGGCAGGAAATATAACATTTGTGGGTTCAAACGATGGCGGCATATGTGTTGAGATCAAGACGGTTTGTGACATGTACGCCACTATCTGCGATATGAAGAGCAGCAGTGTGACATCCGGCCAAGATGTGTCAAAAGGTACAGCCATAGGTATTTCAGGCTCTAGACGCCCCATATACAACGTCTGGCTCGAATCTTACCCTATCGACAGTAGCCAATTTCTAAAACCATCAGAGAGAAAAAAGCAAAAGCAATTCCAGGCGCCGGAAAAAGCAACCGAAGAGAAAACCCTCGAGACGACTCCGGGTCTTAGAACACCAGGAGACCAAACCCTATGAAAACCTTGCGATTAGCTTTTCCATTTTGTAGCAAGTCCGGGTGCATCTGTGTTTTGGTCTTGACCTTGGCCCTTTGTGGATCAATTCACGCTGCAGAAGTAAAAGCAACATGGCAACCTGTGACACAGAACGTAACAGGAGCCACGGACACTATCAGTCATTACCTTCTCTACCTGGGTCGCACACCGCGTCCTTCCATGGTGACCCACCCGGGTGACGGAACCTTCAACTATGAAAAGGTTCTAAACGCCGGACGAAACACTCAGCATATTGTGACAGGGCTCGAGCCAGGAACGTGGTTTTTCTCCGTTGTTGCAGTTGACATGGATGGAAATATTTCCGATTATTCCCAACAGGTGAAGCTTGAGTTGCCGGACAAAACCGGAAAAGTTCCACCTCCCATTATAAAGAAGCAAACCTCCACAAAAAGCGTTCCCATAAAAAAGCCTGACAGTGGGTGCGCCACGAATGATAGAGACTCTGCTACGAGAGGCCTTTTTCCTGCATTATTTGTTTTTGTCCTGATGTTGACCAAGAAAAAAAATCGAACCATTACTTCTTATTAATCTTCAACATCATGGCTGGCTTTGTTTTGACCTGCCAAACGATTTCCATGTCCTTGAAGCTGGAAAGTGATTTTTCCACCAAGGCAGCCAATTCCTTGGTGGATTCCGAAGTCATCAGTGTCATCACGAGATTTTTTTCAGTGCTGGGACGAATCCGCAATGACATGGAAGAAAAAGCTTTCTTTAGATGTTGGATCAACTGCTGACGCATTTCGGTAGCAGGGGAGGCAAGGGTCACCTGGAGCAAAACCCTTCTACCGCTTCCATGCATGGCCAAACTATCAGCCAATCCATCAGAAAGGGCCTGGCCCAACCTCCTTCCAGCCTGCCTGGCTGCCTGTATCCTACCATTTTCATCATCTGAAAATGCATCGGACCTCACCGAGCCTTCAGCATAAAGCTTGTTGTTCCTATTGCCGACTATTTCACCGTCCAACTGTACGATCACTCCTTGGTCGCTGGTCTGTACACGAAGTATATACTGAAGTACCAACGAGGCCTTTGACGGATCGACATGTGTCAATTTCAAACCCGGCGCCCTGAGATTGTCACCAAGAGTCTTCTCCACCTCAACGTCGAGTTTGTTCGACCGACAGGAAGGGTCAGGCACTATGGCCAATGACTTACCTGGACGGGCAAGTCCCTGAGGCATGAGTCCGACCAAGCACAAACACAAAACCGAAAAAAGGATAGTGGATTTCATTGTTCCGTCGAAAAATTAAACGAAAAATTAAAACTGTATGATTCGGGTAAGCACCAAAGTCCACCAGAACATCAGTGCGAAAGAAATCCAGCCAAGGGTGACCTGATAACGTACGAGTTTTTTGCGAAATTCCTCACCCTTCTTAGCAGTCTGCTCGTTGAGGTGAGACGTAACCATGCCCCATCCAAACACGAAGCCCAATCCTATTTCCACCGCGCAGGTCAAAAGCCACATCAACCATATCACCGGGACTACTCCCAGCAGGCTCATGTAGCGCAATGCATTTATCAGGTCCCATGCACCCCAAATGACTGCCAAAACGCCAATAGCGCCGGAAAACTTCACCAGTTTGTCTATGAATTCCTTTGCGTCTGGTTTTGACTTGACTATGACCGAAGCCGCACCGAGTACACCCAACAGCAACAAAACAAAAAGCCGCACCCAAAGCAGCCAACCCATCACATCCTCCTTTATAAATCCTCGACACCAACTAATATGACCATCAGTTCCGATTAGATAACAACCTCGTACGGGCCATGTCAAACCATACTTTTCAAATCCCGGACTCCAGTCCTCGCCCGTTCGACATGCTCGATCACACGGGTAATCATTAGTGCAAATATCTTAGCGAGTTGTCAACTCTTGGATAAATCCCGCGTTTCATACTGAGGTCGTTTCCACTCACTCTAGGCTTCCTGCTTGTCGGATAGAGGAAATTCAGCTTTACAAACACTCAGTTAAGCAACCACATCCAAACAGCAGAACTGATTTCAGGCAGGTGGGCACACAGATTGGATGACTTGTCGAATCAAGGTCTTGACAGGCCAGGTGCAATCCCTATAATAGCACCCTTCGTGGCTCAGAGGAGCAAGACTCCAATCTCTCTCTGTTGTCCACTATCCCTCTCGAAAGGGGGTGATCGCTACATGCCAGGTGTTAGAGTTAGAGAAGGTGAATCCTTCGAAAGCGCGTTGAAGCGTTTCAAAAAGCAATGTGAAAAAGCGGGCATTTTGTCCGAAATTCGCAAACGTGAGCATTACGAAAAACCCAGCGTAAGAAAGAAGAAGAAGGCGCTGGCAGCAAAAAAACGCATGATGAAAAAAATGCGTAAGCATAATTGATTGCGAAATATGCTCTTGGTGGCGAGCGGAAAAGGACAGTTGCCATAAGCACTGGCAGGCGATACCCAGACGAGGGGCCGTAGATGAACAACCCCCGGAGAGTTCAATGGCTCTGACTGGTCGCGATGAAGCGGTCGAGGAGGTAAGAGCTCGTACCGACATCGTCGAGCTGGTAGGACGGTATCTCAAACTGAAAAAAGTAGGGAGCAGATATGTGGGTCTTTGTCCATTTCACACAGAAAAAACTCCCTCTTTTTCTGTCAATCCGCAGAAAGGCTTTTTTCATTGCTTTGGATGTAAAGCATCAGGAGATGTATTTACATTCCTCATGAGAATGGAAGGAAAGACGTTCCCGGAGGCGCTGCAGGAATTAGCGGCCAAGGCA
>CAYSLH010000113.1:0-14136 GCA_964431605.1 uncultured Myxococcales bacterium | reverse complement strand
ATGTTGCATCACGTTCTGGGGGCGGAAAGACGAAACGGAAGGCGAATGGTTCATCCTGAAGAATTTCGACGACGTGAACGTTTATTCGTCCATTTTAAAAAGGCTGAACAGTGGGAAAAGCAAAATCTGGGATTCCTTTTGAGAGGTACGCTAAAAATTTAAGGGCAATTTAAAGGCGAAGTGGAGCAAAAAAAACGAGGGATCCATTTAGGATCCCTCGTTGTTCCTTTGGCCACGAAGACAGGGGGGACAGGAAGGCCAGAACCGTCACCCGAATTTAGCCAAAGGACTACCAACTGTTCTTTGCATGGTCTTGATTATCAGTACTCCACAACTTTTTTCTGGGTGCAACCATAGCTCATGTGTGGTTCTTTGTCAATATCGTTACCCTTTAATAAATAGGCTGTCCTTTATGTAAAACCTTATAAATATCAAAAGGATACAATTTCTATTGGGTTTGCGGGATATTACAGAAATGATGTAAAACCACCACTCATGACGCAGTGCATAATGCCTGTGGCTCATCCTTTGTTTTGAAAATTTGCTTTGAAAACAAGCGAATGTATTGTGGCAAATTTGACACTATTTTTACTTGGTGAGTTCCTTTTACGTTTGAGAAATTATTGATTTTTTGGGATCCAATGTTTATTTTTCAAAAATCAGGTGGTGATTCGTCAGTCAGCAGCTAAACAAGGAAAAAATATTGAGTGGGCATGGGACTAAAACAGAGAAGTTTCAAGTAGGTATGGCTACCTTGGTATATGCGGTCGGACTCGTCATTTCGGTGGCTTGGATGTGGTTTAGGGGGGATCCTTGGCAAAGATGGGGCGGTGGAGATGTCTCTTTGTTGCTCTCCTCTTGCATCGGGACCGGAATAGGTCTTGTCGTAGTCTTGTTGGGAAGATTGTTGGTATTGTTTTCCTGGGCACGGGCACTAGAAGCAGAATTCGCAGACTTGATAGGTCCATTGCGGGTAAAACAGATCATTTGGCTTGCCATTGTCTCATCCGTGGCTGAAGAGGCATTTTTCAGAGGTGCCGTTCAGCCGACCCTTGGCCTGATGATGACCTCTATATTATTTGGCCTGCTGCATTTCGGTCCCCGTGTCGTATTCATACCCTGGACTATGATGGCACTTGGAATGGGATTCGTTTTGGGATTTCTGGCTGACTGGAGCGGGGGGCTGTTGGCCAGTGTGAGTTGTCATTTTACAATCAACGCCATCAATCTTTGGTTCATCAGCATCAGGGCTCACAGGAAGAAGGTATCTTCTCTCCATATAACCTGAACACCTTTGCACCTCCGTAGTAGTGAGCCAGGATTTGCCTGTAATCATAACCCTGTTCGGCCATTCCTGTGGCACCTATCTGGCATAAGCCCACGCCATGACCCCATCCTCCACCTTTGAAGTGAAATCCCACAACCATCTGTTGGTCGTCAGTCAACGGTGTTACTACGAACATACCACTTTTGATCAATCCGAAAAGTTGTCGGACAGGCCATTCTCGTTGAACCACCAAGTCCCCATCTGTTCCAACGATTCTGACGACCTTTACCCTTCCTGAAACCCCTCGACCCAAAACCTGTATGGACACCACGTGTCCGATGGGTTTGACCTTGGCCACCAACTTATCCATTTTTTCGGATGGAATATCCTTTTCCCACCTGAACAATTCCGGCCGTGAAAAAGAGGATATTCGGCAAAAAGCATCAGGCTTGCTGTCGAGCCACTTGTCCATAATATTACTGACATCTTGCCACTTGGCGCATTGCTCGTCTGGCAGGTCAGGCCTTCCCCTGAGTGCCATGCTGGGAGGATGGGACCATACGGTATCATTGTCTTCCGTGTGTCCACCACAACAGGCGCTATAGACCGAATCCACCAGGTCATGGCCCAAGAAGAGAAGTTCGCCGGTGCATGATCGCACCGCCCTCGATGTTCTTGAGTTTTCGGCCCTGATTCCAGAGTATACCTGGCAGTGGGTCGCCGCACACAGAAGATAGGGATCGAGAAAATGCCTTGTTCCAATCTTGGCAAAAACTTCTCCTCTCGCAACCACCGACTGGGCCTTGAGTGCATCCATGGGAGCTTCAGGGAAAATCTCCGCAGGAACCAAACCTTCCAACAGACGGTCTACGGGAACTTTGTTGATCACCACCAATCCGGTTCTTCTGTGCATGGTCACGAGGATCTGTCCTGCATATTGCCTGTCTTCGAATCCATGCCATCTGTAACCCTTTGCGAATTCAACATTGTGCACTGTGATTGTTTCATTCATGGGACTAATGGTCACCAGTTCGAGCATTGTTTCAACAACCGTACCTGAGGGATCAATGATTTCAATGGTTCCGGAAGGCCTGGTGTCGAGATGAGCATGGACAAAAGTCTTGGTGCCGAATTTGGTGAAAATCTCCTGGGCAAAGGCGTCAGCTTGTCTTTCATCCTCAAATGATTTGATGCCAAGGATGTAGGTCCTGTTGTCAATCACGTGACCCTGTATTCCGAAAACCGAACCTACTTCAAACACTTGAACTTCAGGTGACCTGGTTTTCCAAAGTTCGACGGCCTTTTTCAATTTTTCCTTTTGGGAAAAGCCCACACTTTCCACGGCGCACCAGTATGAAACTTTTCCTGGTATGAACTGGGCAACTTTGAACCGCCACTTTTCTCCAGGCAGGGTGCGAATGGTCTTGGTTACGATTTGCCCGTCAATATGCTGTTTACCCTCGATGATTAATCCCTGCTTGGATGAAATTTCCACCCAGGGTCGTTCTTCCATCAGACCAATAGTGACTAAAGGAATAGACCGATTGTTGAACTCTACCTGAGAGGAATACAACAACCCCAGCCGGTCGTCTTCGATACTCTGGTTGTCAGCTGAAATTGTTTGTGCATTTGCTTTACCCATGCACGTGATGCCCATGACAAAGCAAAGCAGAGATACTTGAAGAGTCTTCATTTATGTTTCTCGGTCTTTTTCACTGGTCCAAGCGCATCTGGATATGTTTCAATGGCATAATTTTTCTTGAGTGTCTCTGAAATTTTTCTTAAATGCTCCATGGCCCATTTCTGTTGGACCCTGCTCGTCAATTCGTTTTTGATTTCCTCCGCATTTTCACCTTTTCCCGGCCAGGTGACTCCCCTGCGTAAGATCATGGCGCCGGCAGGAGTTCGAAATACCGGGCTGATATCACCATTATTTTTCAACTTGACAAGTCGGTCGTAGAATACCGGTGCGAGGGGGAACAATTCTTTCGCAAGAGCTGCCCTCTTTTGATGTTTTATTCTGACAGTAGGATTACCTTTTTTGAATTTTTTCGCCAATGCTTCGAACTTGTCCAGATCAGGTACATGATCACCTGCAAGTTTCTTGATTTTCGAGGCTAAAGCCACGGTCTGTTCCATGGTCATAGGGTTTTTGACAGTGCCCTTTTCGTACTTTGTCCATGCAGGGTTTATACCAACGCCGATTATGGCAAAATCAACCCTGGTAGGCCTGTATAGCTCAGATTCGCCCGTGGTGATGTATTTGCGAATCTCATCTTGATGGGCCTGCTCTAGTTCTTCTTTTGTTACAGGACGTCTCAAGTCCATGAGTAAAGCTCTGCGAAGATAAACCGATGCAAGGGCACGTTTCATGGAATCGGATACGAGACTTTTTTCCAAGTAGCCTTTCTGTGCAGCTCCGACCAGGGAGAGAAACTCTATGGCAAGGCGCATGCGTTGGTCGAATGTGTCCATGGGTGGAGGGGGAAGGTTCCACGGTGGGCGCTGGCGAATCTCCGATGCCATGGCTGCCAGTTCGTCTACTTCAGAAAGTTTCAGGTCAACGGAGCCGACCCTGGATATAACAGGTCCTGTAGGCAAGGCTTTTGATGTGGTTCCAATCTCAGCTGTATTGGACTGGACTTCAGAATTTTTACAACCGGGTGCCATGCTCAGCAATAATATGATTCCAAGCTCCAAGGCTGACAAACTCCGCTGCATATATTTCCTCCGATGCATACGAATAGTATATCAATATTTGTTCATAGCCAATAGAATCTGGAATGACTTTTTGAACTTGCATGTTGCGATTGGCGCCATTGGTGCTGTAGTATCTGGTTCGAAATGATTGAGACCATGAACAAACAAGGTGACATGGCCGGTATGCCAAGCGTTGGGGGCCTACTCGGTCGTTTCATGTTGGAAAAAGAAATCGGTAAGGGCAGTCTTGGCTCGGTGTACTTGGCCCACGACACCCTTCTCGATGTAAGGGTTGCCTTGAAAGTGATTAGCCCGTCTTTGGCCAAGACAGAAGCCTTCTCCAGGCTTGCCAGAGAAGTCCTGATGGCCAGGAAGGTCTCACATCCGGGTATTTGCAGGATATTCGATATCCATGAGGTCAACCAGTATCTTTTTATCTCAATGGAGTATATCGAAGGGCCTACACTGGAAGATCTCATCAGACACAGTGGTGTCTTGCCCATAGACCGATCTGCCAGGATAATCTCATACGTGGCTCGTTCGTTGGCCGCAGCACATGCACAGGGCGTTATTCATCGTGGTTTGACCCCAAGTAACCTGGTAGTGAGGGCCCAGGATCGAGTCTCCATAATGGACTTTGGTCAGGCTCTTGCCAGGGACATGGCAAGTAACAAGAGCGATTTTTCCAACGACAGTTCTCTGGTATTCATGTCCCCGGAGATCTTGACTGGTCAGCAGGCCACCCAGGCGAGTGATATATATTCTTTGGGTGCGATTCTTTACAGGTGCGTCACAGGCGCCTATCCCTTTCAGGGTGACAACGCTGGAGCCATCAATGACGCAGTGTTGTCGGGTAATATCGTCCCGCCCCATCTTTTCAATCCTCAGGTGGGACAGAGCCTGGAGAACGTGATCATCAAGAGCATGCATGTCCGTCCCGCCAATCGGTATCACTCGGTACTCGACTTCAAAAAATGGATTAAAGCCGCGACCGGTGAGGATGCAGCACCGGAGCAAAGTGTTGCCATGGTGGAGGAGGCCGGGCCGCAATCCATGGGCGCCGTTGAGATTATGCAGGGATCGGGTGATGAATTCGATTCGGTCGACGATCACACGCAACAGGTTTTGATGGAGGACGTGACGATTCTGTTTTCCGACATTGTCGCCATCACAAAGTTCTTCGATAAATTTGGGGATATGGCTGGTCGTAAACGGATTCAGAAACACAATCAACTTCTGTTTCCCGTGATCCAGCGCCATAGGGGAAAGGTGATAAAGACCATCGGCGATGCCATCATGGCGTATTTCGCTCTTCCTGAAGACGCAGTGGAAGCAGCCATTGATATGCAGCAGGAGTTGGAAAAGCAAAACGCGACCTTGGTGGATGAAGATTCACAAATACATATCCGAATCGGACTACACTCCGGACCGTGTATAGTTGAAGATCAGGATGTTTTTGGTGATGCGGTCAACGTCGCATCGAGGGTCTGTGGACAGACTGCTGGAGGCGAGATCCTGATTTCAGCGGACACTCGTTCCAAGTTGGTTCGAAACAAGCAATACACGGAGTTTTTTTCCGATACCATGTTGAAGGGAAAGAGTGAGGAGTACAGTCTATACATTGTAAAATGGAGAGGATTGAACCTGCCTGATTCGTTGTTGCCCTTGCCTGAGGAAGACCATGGAAATATCCAAAGGAATTCACCCTCTTCCCCTTTGTCGGCGTTTAGTTCTCCTCCTGTCTCTATTTCCGAAAACGACTCCATAGATGGTTTATCCTCCAGTCCTCCTGATCTATCGTCGGTAGAGCAATCTAGACCTTTGGAACTCTATCCGGATCCAGTACCTCAGGCTGGACCGGAATCATCTCACGAGCCCGCACTGTATATTCCCGATACCGAAAACTCGGTTGAGGCCACGGTGGATGTGAATGTGTCGTCTCAGTCAATTCAATCTACTCAATCCGCCGGCTCGCAAATGACCCCTGAGATGCCCGACACGACCGCTGTGGTAAGTAGAGCAACGCGGTCACCTTCGGTGCGACATGTCAAACTTCTGTTTTTGTTCCCTATGGCAATCATCTTTGTGCTTGCTGTAACGCTATTCGCAATAAAGTACTGGCCAGGTACCAATGATAACCAAACAGACGACTCGTCTGTTGATAATCCGATAGATGGGAAACTTCGACCAGGACAAGGGCAGCATGGTACCTTGACCACCAACACTTCGATCAAGAAAGCAGACCAGGGCGTGACCGGAACTTCTCTTTCCAGTGAGCAAGATAGCAAAGGGACTGATGGCTCGAAAGATTCCTTGGATGTTGCTTTAGTTCCACTGGTGAAGCCTACCCATGGCTCAGTGACATCAAAAAGCGCTGGATTACGTTCTTCGAACGCTTCGCCGTCCGATGTCCGACGACTGGAGAAATCTATCCTGGCTTCCATGAAAAAAAAGGGCATCCTCGTTGGTGACAGCCGTGTATTGGCTGTGGAACTGAAGAAGATGAAGTCATTTTTAGGAAGTAAAAATTATACTAAGGCCATGCTTGCTGGCCGCAGAGCCAAAACTTTGCTCGATGCCCAGAAGATCGATCGTAAATTCATCAAGGCAAAACTCCTGAGATTCAACAAGGCGTTTGACAAGGTTAGCGATTCACCTGAGGCTCAAAAGGTAATGGATTTGGCGCAGGATATAATGTCCTCGGTGGAATCGGGAAATTATAACCATGCCAATACCTTGTTGAATCGTTCTTTCAAGATGATCCAGTCCGCAAAACGGTGAGTTGGAATATGAAAAGTGTCATGCTTTTTTTGCTGGCTTGATCCGGTTGGTACGGTCTTGTCAGTATTGATAGGTATTATCCTTTACTGTCTTACCCAGGAGTAAAAAACCATGAAGTATGCAAAAATGTCTTTGCCCCTTGTCCTGTTTGCTTCCATCCTGAGCTTTGCCTCGATGATTCCTTATGCACAAGGCAGGAATTTGGCTGTCCATTTGGATTTTACGACCCCGGAGGTGAGCAAGGCAGAACTCGGGGATTTGTTCCAAGTCAAAGGAGCAGTGCTTCATGCCATGCCTGGTCGGCCACTTTTGCCTGTAAAGACCATCGAGATCTTGATACCTTTTGGTCACAGGGTTAGCGGTGTGTTGTTGCGAAACACCAAGGTTCAAACACTTGCTGGTCACTATGACATCATGCCAGCCCAGCTGCCGGTCCCTTTATCGGCTGACTATACGCCGGCTCCAACCGCTTTGGATGTTTCTGTCTATGGATCGAATGAATTCTTCCCTGCGAGTTGGACCAGCATGCTATCGACCCAGTATAAACGTGGATTTGCCATCGCTACTGTTCTTGTATACCCCTTGAGATACAATCCGTTGAAAAAAGAAGTTCAGAGGCTGGTAAGCACAGACTTGGTGGTTACCACCATTCCTTCTCAAAAAATCTCACCTCTTTATCGTGGTCTGGATTCAGACCGCAAGCTGGTAATGAAGCAAGTGGATGTCAAAGATGCCTTGGATTCTTATCCTTCGAGACGAACCGGCGGCTCAACGAAACTGGATCCGGGTGATTCGAAGTATCTGATAATAACTCCTGCGCAATTCGCAGATCTTGGAGGTCCTGATTCTCTGGAAGCGTTGGCTGATTACAGGTCATCCAATGGGATGAGTTCCTCGGTGGTGACCCTGGAGTGGATAAGGTCCAATTACGATGGGATACGCCCGGATGGAGGACAGGATGATGCAACCAGGATAAGAGATTTTCTCAGGGACGCCTATACGGATTGGACAACAGAGTATGTTCTTTTGGTGGGTGATGCAGACGGAGGTGACAATGGTGGCGAGAGTGGAGATGATCTGCTACAGGCGCGAAGGTTTTTCGTTGAGGGACTCTGGATTGACAATGACACACCGCTTGCTGACTACATACCATCGGACCTGTATTACGCATGTCTCGATGGATCATTCGATTATGATTCAGATGGGCAATATGGTGAGCCAGGCGATGGGCCGGATGGTGCGGATGTAGACCTAATGGCGGAGATCTTCGTGGGAAGGGCTCCTGCGGACAGTGTGGAAGAGGTGCGTGCTTTCGTGGCAAAGACTTTGGCTTATGAACAATCTGCAGGTACCTGGTTGCAGAACGTGCTGATGCTGGGAGAATGGTTGTTCGATGGTCCTGTGTGGGGTGGTGATTTCATGGATGATATCATCCACGGGTCTTCATTGGGTGGGGTTGAGACTCAGGGGTTCGACTCGGCGCCGTTTTTCCAATGTGACACTCTCTATGATCGTGATGCAGGCGCTTCTGACTCATGGGGCCCTTCGGACCTGATACCCATGCTCAACTCAAGCCCGCATATAGTCAATCACCTGGGGCATTCCAACGAGATTTATAACATGCGCTTGCAGACCTCTCAGGCTGATTCACTGATAAACGCAAAACCATTTTTTGACTATTCACAGGGTTGCTACAATGGATCGTTCGACAACCAGGTAGATGAATCTGGGTATATCTATAGTGTCGACTGCTTTGCCGAACATCTTGTCATGTCACCTCACGGCGCTTTCGCTGCAGTCGCCAACGCCAGGTATGGGTGGGGAGGAAGCAGCAGGGATGGAGTCAGCCAGCGTTTTCACAGGGAATTTTGGGACGCATTTTTTGGAGAAGGATTCTCAACTATCGGCCAGGCGCTCATAGACAGCAAGGAGGATAACGCCTGGGCATTTACGGATCCCTACTTCAGGTGGGTAGGATTCGAAAGCAACCTGTTTGGCGATCCAGCTGTAAGGTTGAAGAAAAACATGGGTACGGACAAGCCGCTAATCGGCGTCTATCCCCCAAATGTAGAGTTATATTTTCGCCATGGAGGTGCGCAGACAAAACAGGTCGAATTGACTGTTAGTAACGATGGAGTGGGGCAGTTGAATTGGACTGTTGAATCTTCTTATGGATGGATGACACCTGGCTCTTCCAGCGGTGTGTCCGGGGACAAGTTGCAGGTATTGATAGATCCTACAGCTTTGGATGTTGGAACCCATGTGGGTATTTTGACATTCACCGATCCCTCTGCTGACAACAGCCCCTTGGAGTACTCGGTGGTGGTCCACGTAATAGCTACTTCTCATCTTGGGGTGCCTCATGTGCAAATGCAAACTCCTCCCACTGTAGATGGCATGTTGGAGCCAGGAGAATGGGACCTTGCCTTGCCTCTGTCTTTGAACCGCGACAGACAGGATGACGTGGTTTTGTACTCCATGGTAGTGGATAGCGTTTTATATTTCGCAATAGACGATGTCTCGGATCAGTCACAGACCAGCTACGACCAGATGCGTTTGTACTTCGATAAAAACAATGACGGATTGTGGCCGCAGGACATGGATTCATCCGACGAGGGGGAATATCTCCTGCTTGGTGGGACAACATATTGGTGGCTTCTTTTCAATGACGGTAGTGGGTTGAGCGGACCGGACCAACCTTCGGCAAACCCATCGGGAGTCAAGATGGCTTATGGCATGCATGACGGTCATCGCTTTTACGAGATGTCGGTCGACCTGCTGCAGTCGATGCTGGATGTGGGACCTACGGGAACTTTCTCCATGCTGTTGTGGGTCGCAAACTTGGAGACAGGTAGCAGGGTTTACGATGGAGTTTGGCCCCCTGAGACACCAGTGGTAACGAGTGACCAGTTGTACACGGATGACCAGAGATTTTTTGGAGAGGTGGATCTGGATCCCCAGGGTTTGACATTGAGCGCTCAACCCAGGGGCCTGGATTTCGAGGCAGTCCAGGATAGGCCCAGACCTGAACCCAAGGCCGTGGCCATAGTGGAGTCTGGTGGTGGCGCAATTGACTATAGCGTTTCGACTTCTGTTGATTGGATTGTTGCAACTCCCATCTCAGGCACCACTCCAGCGGAGATCATCGTATCGGTGGACCACTCAGGATTGGAACTGGGCGACCATCATGGTTTCGTTCAGTTGAGTTCATCTGATGCATATAATAGTCCTTACAGGATTCCCGTAGACCTTCACGTGGTTCCGTCTCCTCCACGGTTGGAGGTGGATAAGGATTCATTCTCCATAGTGGCTTCTAAGGGTGCCCCTGCTCCTGTCATGAGTTTTACTGTTTCTAATGTGGGTGGTCGTCCCATGGACTTTACTTGTGTCGATACGGATGGCTGGCTGGTGGCAGAGCCTGTCTCTGCGACCCTTGCGCCTGGGCTTTCGAGGTCCGTGACCATGAGCGTTAAAATGGACGAGTTGGATGAGGGCCACCATAGAGAAACCCTGTTGGTGGATGCGCAAGGTGCGGAAAATTCTCCGGCGGAAGTGGTCGTGGATATTGATGTCTTGGCCCAGCAGGATGTGCCTGGAGTGACGAACCTGTCCATCACGAGGCGTGACAGAGCATTGATGCTTACATGGGATCTTCCAGATAGCCCGTTGGTGCAGGGACTCAGCGTAAGAAGGGACAAAGTGGTTGCACCAGCAGGGCCATCTTTGGGAACCGAGGTTCTGGGTGAGATGAAAAGCGAGCTTTTGGACGAGAACCTGGATAATGGTACGGTGTATTGTTATGCCTTGTACACTTTCGACCAGGCTGGCAGGTTTTCTCAACCTGTTACCGGCTGTGCCGTGCCAGGACAGAACAGGGCTCCCGGTGTACCACAACCCCTGTCTCCCAAAAACGGTGCCATATTGCAGAGCGCACCTGAATTGATGGTTGGTCCGGTATCTGATCCGGACATGGATGAGGTGATCGTATCGTTCAAGCTCATGGATGAAACTGGTTTGGTGATACAAGAGGGTGATGGCCAGGCAAGAGAAGATGGAAATATCGTGTTTGATATTGCCGCCGAGTTGAAGGCAGGTGCTGAGTACACCTGGCAGGCTGTGGCCAAAGACGATCTGGGCGCAGAGTCAGACTGGTCAGAGACCTGGGGGTTTTCTCTTAGGCAGAGCAGCTCTGACGCCGGTGTGGATAGTGGCGATGATGAATGCACAGAATGTTCCAGCGGATGCGGGTGTTCGACCAACTCGAACGTCTTCTTCGGAGGAGCCTCGTGGTTGTTGCTCCTGGCTATGGCCTTGCTGCGGAAAAGAACCTAAAATACGCTAGGCATATTTGCCCGCCTGAAGCTGATTTTCACAACAGGCAAGAGTTCAGCAAGTGATGATTGTCCAGCTAGAGTTGCTCAGAATTCCTGGGGAAGGTCCTTGAGCTGGCTTTGGGTGAAAACAGGGCCGTCTTTACAGACGTAGTAAGGACCTATGTTACACCTACCACATTGACCCAATCCACATTTCATTTTCATCTCGAGCGTGGTGTAGATGTCTTTGGGTTCAAAGCCTAATTCGTTGAACACAGGCAGAGTGAATTTGATCATGATGGGAGGACCGCAAGTGACACCGATAGCGTTTTTGGACGATGGCGCTACCTCCTTGACCATGGCTGGAACGAAACCCTCACGACCCGTCCAGTTTTCATCTCCCTTGTCCACCGTTACCACCAACTCTGTACGTGGAGCCTTGGCCCAAGCTTCCAGGTCTTTGTGGAATACCAGATCCCTGGGGCTCCTGGCTCCATAAATCACGGTGAGTTTTCCGTAATCGTCCCTGTGGTTTAGAACATGGTAGATGACCGGTCTCAGTGGTGCCAGCCCGATTCCTCCGCCGGCGATCACCACGTCCTTGCCGTGCCAGTCATCCACAGGGAATGGTTTTCCGTAGGGTCCACGAAAACCCAGCAGAGCTCCCGGATATAGCTGATGCAGGGCTTCGGTGTGAGCACCCACCCGTTTGGTCGATACTGTAAGACGTTCGGGAGTACCAGGATCTCCGGAGATGACAAAGGTTGATTCTCCTTCTCCCAGTGCGCTGACTTCGCAAAACTGGCCTGGCTCATAATTGAATGTTTTCCTGATATCTTCATCCACGAGTTCGAAAGTAAACGAGACGGTGTCATAAGTCTCGTCTACTCGTTCGATAATCCGTGCCGTCAACGGCAGCAGGGGATCACGTTCCACAGCTAGCCTCCTCGCTGATTTGACGCTTGATCTTATCCAGGTCGGCAAACACATGTCGTTTAAGAGCGCAAAGCTCTATGCATCTTCCGCACCCGGTGCAACCCAATTTGCCATCATAGCGTTCTGGTATGTAAGAGAACTTGTGGAGAATGCGTTGCCGCAACCTGGAGGAAAACTTGGTCCTGGGGTTATGGCCACCTGCCATCCTGGTAAATGCTTCGTGTTGGCAGGTGTCGATGACACGAAGACGCCGTACTTGCTGTTTGTACAACTCGTCCACTATGGTAAAGCATTGGCAAGTGGGGCAGTAAAGAGTACAGGCTCCACAGTTCATACATCCGGCCTGCAGTTCATCCCACACTTTATGTTCGAAAGCGCCCATGAGTGACTTGGGATCAGGAAATCCTGTCCACCAGGCGGGCTTGGGACCTTCGCGTAAGGCTGGGGGCTCGTGTTCGACCGCGCCCTCGATTCCTCGTAAAAATTCCGCGCCTTTGTCTGAACCAACCACTGCGATAAACCCGTCGTCAACCGGGTGAAGCATCAGATCCAACCCGGTCGGGTCATCTGGTCCGTAATCGAACAAACCGCAGTTGCACGAATCAGCCGGTTCACAGGCTAAGCCCAGAAGAAGTAGGTTGTCTCGCCGTGCCTTGTAATGGATGTCTACATGGGGAGGGGCGAGAAAAATTTCGTCCAACCATTGTAGAGCCCTCGCGTCGCATGGGCGAACTCCCCATATGGTTCCTGGTTGAGTGTCCGGCTTTCCGGGTTCCAGTTGGGGCTGGGAGATGTGATTTTTCCAGCGTGCTATCTCTCTGACAGGTGGAGTGAATATATCACGAAGTGGTCGCTTGGGACGTACAGAGCCTACCTGGGGGAGACCTTCAGCATCGAATTTGACCCAGTGGCCGTCCTTGTCAGGGGCAAAAACAGGTCCCCGGCTGCCAATGGCTTGTCTCAGCGCTTGTTCTGTCAGCTTTTTGCAATCAGTCATGGTTGGGCCCTCCCAGCCATGAGTCGGGATCGTTAGGATCGTAAAGCAAAAATTGCCACTGGGCTCCGTCATCCACTCCAGTGACGAAACCAAACATTTCTTCCACGTCTTCAGCCAGACAAAGATCCAGCAAGTGCATTTTTATGCCTTCCGGGCAGGCCCGTTCACATTCACCACAGTCGACACATCTGCCTGCGTGATGAAAAGCTCTAATAAGATGCCACATCATGTTGGATGATGGTTTGGGTGAAGCTTCGATCCACTGTGGTGAGTTCTTATCGGTAATACAGACTTTGCAGTTACACAGGGGACATGCCTGTCTACATGCATAACAGTGAGTACAAGGTGCGAAAGTGTCTTTCCAGAACTGGGCGCGTTGATTGGGATTCATCTCGCGAATCTTGTCAACGAATTCAGACCTGGTCTTTGTGGGTTTGCCAACCGTCGACTTGTCGCCAATGGTCACATCTGCAATGGGAGATATCCGCATGTCGCATCTTTGACATCTTTCTGAAAGCTCGTCTGTCCCGGGCTCCACCACCCCTTGACATGCTACCGCAATACCCACCACATGTTCCCTTGGATAATCGTTTTCAGTGATACGCATGTTCAATGCCCGCCCGTCGCAACCCTTGAGCACCACACCCACGGGAGCGTCCATATCGGAAAGTACGGCACGTGACAGGTTGTATACGCATCGCTTGTCGAAAATCAGCTGGTCAGCATCATCTGCGGAGTTGATGATCATGGGGGTGACCTCGCCGCTGAGCGGATGCTCGCGATATCCCAGGACTGATTTTACCTTTTGCTCTTCGAAGAGTCTTCTGACCTCGTCTCGCAGGGCCTGGTTCATGACATGACCTCCGTACGAGCAAGGGGATTGGGTGATTCGGAAACCGAACGGACCTTATCAGCGAATTTCATGGTCTCTTCGGAAAACTGTGCGCCTTCTGATGCGGAAATCCATGTGAAATGAAGTCGTTCCGGTTCAATGCCCACCCACTGAAGCAGCCTTTTGATGACAGCCAGCTTTCGTTTTGCAAAGAGATTACCAGATATGTAGTGGCAATCACCCGGGTGACATCCTGACACCATGACTCCATCTGCACCTTCCTGAAATGCTTTGAAGATGAACAGAGGGT
>CAYSLH010000112.1:0-14161 GCA_964431605.1 uncultured Myxococcales bacterium | reverse complement strand
CGCTTTTTGTGTTTAGCTTAGTGGTGCTTTGGGTATGGATAGAAAAGGATTTACTGGATGCATCGAATGATATGGAGATAACTTTCTCCAGACGGAACCTGATATCCAATCTTTGTATTTGGGCGTGTAGGTTTTGGGCGAGATCGCATCCGGGTATAGGTGAAAAGGCCGGAAAATTGTCGAGTCGTCTGGCCGCAGAAACAAGCCCGCCCGGTGGCTCATCAGAGATTAGTTCCAAGAGCAAACCATCACGCTGAGCCTGGATTGCACAAGCGATACCCGCAGGACCAGCACCCACGATTACAAGGTCCAATGGATTTTTTGTTTTTTTCTGCTGGCTCGGCATCCGCGCAGACTCCCATAGCATCAGCTACGGTGGGGATGCCTCGTCGTAGAACCTGCGAGCCTTACATCACCGCATCAGGTTGCAAGAGAATTCTACAAAAGGATACGATTTGTCAACAATATTTTATGGTGTTTCAGGGCACTTGGCGCAACGCTTTGAATGTCATTCCAAAAATTGCGCATAAAGCACCTGCTATGCCAATTACGAGATATATCACGCTCATGCTTGCCCATTCTGCCACTATCCCGGTCAAACCTGTGGACACGGCGCTGAATCCCACCACTGAGAGATTTTGCAAAGCGAAGATGCGTCCTCTGCCGGCATCCGGTACGATCTCCTGGATTATGGTGGCTCGTGGAACTGTCAGGAGTGGGACCGTAAGACCGTGTATGAACATGGCCACACAGGCTGGAACAAAGGAATCAATAAAGAAAAAAGGTATGAAGGTCATGCCGTCGAGAAACATCCCCAGTATTATCAATTTTCCCTTTGGCCAGGTGCGGCCCGCAAAACCTATGAGCAAGCTCATGATTACCATACCCACGAAGAACAGAGACACCAAGGTTGCATATGCGCCCGCGCCTTGGTCGCCGAATCCCAGGACTGTTCTGACGTAGATGGGAGTTCCCACAATGGCCGGACCCATGATGACCAGGTTGTCAACTGCCGTGATGAACAGCAATCCCCTGAGTCGTTTATCCCTCCAGGCCAAGTGAAGTCCGGCCTTTATTTCTGAGATCGTGGAACCAGCCAATGGTGGGATCTGGGGCAGGGCCACAGAACCCATCTGTAAAGTTCCTTCTTTTATCTTGGGAACACGAATGAAAGACAGGGTAAACATGGAAAACACGAAGGTTGCAGCGTCAATGGAAAAAAGCGGCATAACTCCAACTGTAGCTACCAGTATTCCGGCTGCGGCGGGTCCTGCAAGGAACGCCATCTGGGCGGATATCTGGATGAAGGAGTTTGCCCGGTTTAGTTTTTCTCTACTTACCAGTTTTGGTATTAGAGCGTCTCTGGCAGGATTGAAAAAGGCTGCTCCGGATGCCAGGCCAAAGGCAACCATGGCCAGGGTCCAGCCAGAAAGGTATCCAGTCGTGCTGAGCAAGGGGACCATGGCTACAACGAGCGCTTGAATGGCTGCACAGGCAATCATAAGCCATCTTCTGTCGACCCTGTCTGCAACCACACCTGCAGCCAGGCTCAATAATATTGCCGGAAGATAGCCAGCAGTGGCGATCAACCCTGTGGATGCATTGGAGCCTGTAAGTTCGAGAGCCAACCACAAAAGGGCGATGTGGAAAATGGCATCGCCAAATTGTGAGACCAGTTGTCCAAGCCAGAGCAGGAAAAAACTGAGTCTGTTTTTGGAAAAAGTATCCATCGAGTAGGTTGTAGCAAGTTTTTCCTGGCTGTTCAAAACTGAAAACAGCTACAGATGAGGTTTTGCACAGAAGCCATGGAAGATGACAGGATTGGGGAGAAAATGAAGTAACCTTTGGGAAACAAAGTATTATTGCATAATAGAGACGGTTTCAGGATTTCGATTCAGTTGAGGAAGATTTGGCCTTGGATTTTGAATCTGAAGTTTTCTTCTTTTCAGGGCTTTTCTCGGATTCCGAGCCGGATTTTTCAGTTGGTTTGGAACCAGTGTGTTTTGAGGAATAATCTGTTACATACCAGCCGGATCCCTTGAGGTGAAAAGATGACTGGGATACTTTTTTCTTGACCCTTCCACCACATTCTTCACATTTTCGGATAGGTTTGTCAGAAAAACTTTGAATGACCTCGAATTCATGACCACATTTGCTGCATACATATTCGTAGATGGGCACGATTCCAAACCTCCTAGGTGATTCTGATTCCAGAAGATTATTTAATTACTATTGGGCCGTGTGTCAAGAGCTCTGGATTTTTCACCAGACCGCTGTTTCCGAGTGGAATCAGCTGATTGCAAATCTGGAATACCTTGTGTAGATTTTGGAATTGCTTGATAATGGTTAGTGGTAGGCAGATGAGTAAACGAATTGGCACAATTCAAGGTTTTGGCAAGGCTCAGTTGCGGCTTTTGGCAAAAATGCTGAAGCTGGCGCGTGAAATAACGGGGGACCATTACAAGCTCAGCAGTGATGAAGCTGCACGGCTGCCAGTGGAGATAAGGACCCTTGCCGATTTGCAGGAGTTCGAAATTCAATCTGGTGAGATCCTGGCCTATATAGCCAGATATGGCTATAAGGATCCGCGCATGGGTAGGAGTCAGGATCTCTACCAGGTCAATGTACAAGACCACAACATACTGGATAGGCTTCTTTCAGACCAAGAGGAAATCGAATTCTCACCATTGATGTTGTATGTACTGACCCATGAACTCATACATGTCATCAGATTCGTGAAATTTTTGACTCCATTCCATCAGGGAGACTCGGACAAGCTGCAGGAGGAGAGGAGGGTCCATTTTGTGACCCACAAATTGCTCAGCAAGGTATCCATGGATGGCATGGACAAGGTCCTCGAAAAATACGAACATCTTGCTCTGTAGTTTTCATGAAATGTCTTGGGAAAGGGAAGTTACTTCGCGCCAGCTTTGTTATCCGCGTTGTCCGTAGGCGTGCCACCTTCTTCTGTTCCGGCTGGTTCTTCAACATCCCTGGCTGCCATTTTTTCCGTCCATAGTTTTGCAACCGCGGCAATTTTTCCACGTGCTCGTGCTTGCTTTGTGACGAATTGATAGAACTTTGATTTTTTTTCTCCATGCAGTGAACCCACAAGGATATTTGCGACAGGGTCTTGTTCATAAGCTATGGATTGTTTGACCGCAGCTTTGAGGATCAATAGAGGTTGTGCATCAGCCAAGTCCACCAGGGGAGGATTGGATTTTTCGTCCGGAGGTCCGGCAAAAACACTTCTCGGCCCAGGTTCAGCTTCGTAACACACCTTGTAGACCTTGAGGGTCGGTGCCAGCTTTTTTGAAGATGCAGCACAGGTCGTCAGTCCAATGGTCAAGGTAGCGAAAGAATCCGAATCATTGTCATAGAGTTCGCTGATGAGCTGTTTTTTCGCAGGGTATGCTGTGGCAAAAGCCTCGCAGGTGCCACCGGATTTCCATACTGCATAAAGGAGCGCGGTCTTTGCCCATGGGTCTTTTTCTTTTCCAGCGAATTTTTCTGCGGTTGTCTTGTCTTTTGATACGGCCAGGTCGAGGGCGGACTGGAGACGATCCAGGGAAGATGACTGGGGATCCATCAGTGTTGCCAGAGATGCCAGGGAAGATGGTTCATCGGCTGGTGCGGCTCCCTTTATGTTCAGTTCCTTGTCGTATGAGCCGAACGCTGCTTCTATATCGTCGATCTTCCATCCTTCGGCTCCTTTTACAAATGGTATCGCACCCTTCTTGTCCTTTAGCGAGACCAGGAGCAGTCGCACCTTGCCGGGAGATTTTCCTCCTGCATATTCTACGGAATCAAATTTTCCGGATTTGACTTCACTTATGAACTTGGATGCCAATTTATTGTAATCATCGAGTGTCGTTTGAGACAGGATACCTGAACTGAAGTGGTGAATAAGGTTTGTCCCAAGACCAGGTTCGATCTTTTTTGCTTCATCCATCAACGCAGTGTAACGCTCTTTCATGGCATGAGTCTCTTTTTCCGAGGCATCTGGGACATTGTCATACTTGCCCGGACATGACCAGAGTCCAACCGAAAGCAACACCACTGCCAAAAATCTTCTGACCTGTACGAAAGTAATCATGTGGCCTCCCCAGTTTTTGAAACCAATTAATTACGATCACGTTTTATCACTTGTCCAACTCTTTTAGAAACTCTTCTTTTGAGATGATACCTTTTTTTGCCATGACACGCATCAAGGCCCAAAAATATTTTTCCAGTTTGTGAAGGGTCTCGACTTCAACCACTTGGACTTCTTTTAGATAATCTTCCATGGCTTCTTCGGAAGATATTTTTCTCGAACCCTTGGCCACTTGTTGTGCCCGCCTGGCCTTGATTCTTTCAACCTTGTTTCTCAGTTCTCCATCGTCTTTGGCATCAGGTGGCCTTTTTCTGCCTGTCGCTTGCCGTGTGGAAGTGTCAACCTCTTCCGCCTTTCCTCCCGGCCTCACCAGGACCATTCGTCCTGTGTCCCTGCTCGTTTTTTTGAAGAGGCTCATGGGTTTTATGGTCGTGTTCATGCCACGGTAATACTTTCTTATAGCGCTGTTGATGGCGGATATGGTGGCCAGTACAGGGCGAACTTTCATCCCTGTCGTGAATTCAATCTCATCGATTACCGCCAGGTTCATGGGATCCGCCATGGCGACCACCAGCATATCTTTTCCGCGTCCCTGTTCCACTGCAAAGGGAATCAGATCATTATTTTCGCAAGTGTTGAAAGGTACCGACCTGAGGGCTTCAGGGTCGAAGTCCACAGTGGCCAAATCGACGGTTGGCAGGCTCATCACCTCACCAAGAACTTTACAAAGCATACCCTCGGTGATGAAGTTTTTTGCTACCAGGGCAACACCCAGCCTGTGTCCCCACTGACGCTGGTAAGCAAGGGCGGCGTTGAGTTGGTCTTGGTCGATTATGCCGCGTTCCAGAAGTATCTCACCTAGTTTTTTTCGTGCCATTTGGGTATGCCGCCTTTTATCAAAAGAATATTAAGTATGTATCATAGCCTTTTCTTTTGTACATGCTAGCAATTGAACGTTTTTATGGTCAAGAAACATGCAGGATTTCATTATTATACGCGTCCTGTTTGACCCTGGCGCCAGTAAGTGGCATGGTTGGAATTCGTGATTTTCCTGGAGGCTGCTTATGAGCAGGTTTAGGCAATCTGAGCATCAGTCGAATATAAATCTTCATTTTGGTGAAGATCTGGTTGAGGTCAAGACACAGAACTTGTTCATGTCCCAGGCATTGGGTTCTGTCATTGATTTGCTGGATGGACTTTTAGACAGGTTGATTCAGGAAAAAGTCATATCCCATGACGATCCCATTATTTCTTCATATCGCAAGGCGATGGAGACAGTACAAAAATCTGGACTGCGACTGGCAGCTCCTGTTGACCCGAAAGCTCCTGTGGAAAGGATCAAGTGTCCGGTCTGTGACGCTGTTTTGAAAGTACAACCAGGAAAGAAGGCAGAGAGGTGTGACTGGTGTGGGTATGAGTTCGAATGATTATTCCCTTGGCAATGCCGTCATGGCATTGTCGAGTTGCTCCAGATTGGAATCGATTGAGTAGAAACGGTGGATTGGTATGGACTTTTTAGTGAGTTTGTTTTGGTTTTCTGTGCTGATAGGACTTTTGGTGTTTGCCCATGAGGGTGGACATTTCCTTTTTGCCAAGCTTTTTCGAGTCAAGGTGCTTACGTTCAGTCTTGGCTTTGGTACCCCAATTCGCTTGGGTAAGTTCAAATTGAGTTGGACACCTGGCGAGACGGAGTATCGCGTTGCTTGGCTTCCTATTGGTGGTTTTGTCCGAATGTTGGGTGAAGATCCAACCGAAGAGGTCAAGGGTGACGATCGGCAAAGAGCATTTTCGACTCAAAGACCTTGGAAGAGGTTTTTTATCATTTTTGGTGGTCCTTTGTTTTCCATGTTGCTGGCCATTCCCATTTATTTCGCCTATTCCCTTGGGCAGGGGACTGCGGCTGCACCAGTGGTGGGTTATGTGGAACCAGGTTCGCCTGCTGCGATGGCAGGTATTTTACCCGGTGACAAGTTGCTCGTGGTTGGAGACAAGCAGGTAGAGACATGGGACGACGTGGACGAAGGGACCCAGTCTACTGGGGGTGCCCCTGTCGAGGTGAGCCTCGAGCGCTCTGGCAAAAAGCACGAGTTCAGAGTCAAGCCAGTGGAGGAGATGGATGACACCGGGCTACAGTTGCTGGGAGAACGCTGGGATTTGGGTTTGAGACATTTCAGGCAGGGGAACGTCTTGGGAGTAGTTCCTCACTCGCCGGCTTATACGGCAGGGCTCAGGAGTTGGGACAAGGTGCTGGAAGTCAACGACTCAGGCGTAAATGGTTGGCAAGAGCTGAAACTAAAGCTCGATGCCAATGGCAATAAGCCAATAAAACTGAAGGTGGTAAGAGCGGCGGACATAGAGGTTGGGGCCGTAATTATCGTGGCTCCTTCTCTCGTGTCGGTAACGGTTCAACCTGTGCCATCTCAACAGGCGCCACCTGGCTGCCTCGTCAATGGTGGATACTATTTCGGAATAGAGCCTGTAGATCTCTACGTCATGGGAGTGATGGATGATTACCCGGCAAAGAAAGCAGGTATAGTTCCTGGTGATAAAATCGTCAGCATGTTTGGCAAGAGCATCTTTTCCTGGGAACAGTTTGCCAGGATCGTGGTCAGTCACCCTGATGACGAGATACCCATCAGGGTGAGGCATGGGGTGGAGATTAGGTCCTTGACCATCCATCCCAAGATCATCGAGGAGAAGAACGAGTTCAAGCAGGTAACGAGAAAACCCGGCATGGGGGTCATGTACAAACACAACGTATTGACAGGTGAGACCATTCCAAGACCCCACTTGTTTACATATGCCCTTCGCATGTCCGTGGTACAGACATGGCGAGCTATGTCGATGAATGTCATGGGATTCGTGCGCATTTTCCAGGGAAGGGTGCCTGCCACCGAGGCCATAGGTGGCCCACTTACGATGTTCAATGTGGCCGGCAAGTCGGCCAAGAGAGGATTCGGCACATTCATCAGCGTGGCGGCTTTTTTGAGCCTGTTGCTTGGAATGTTGAATCTTCTGCCAATTCCCGTTTTGGACGGTGGGCACATAATGTTTATCATTATCGAGGCCATACGACGAAAGCCCGTGTCCATCGAGGCAAGGATCATCGCGTCATACGTGGGAGTACTGTTATTGGCAAGCCTCATGGCTTTTGCGTTTTTCAGCGATATAACCCGGTACTGGTCAAACATAACTTCATTCTTCGGCTGACTCATGATCGTTTTTGCCTTGGATACTACCACGGCTTACACCTGCGTAGCCTTACTGGATGGTGAAAGGGTGCTTGGTGAACGCCGAGAGCCATCTAGGAGTCACTCCAAAAGCCTGCTGCCGTCCATGGTCGCTTTGCTTGCTGACTGTGGTGTTTCGATTGGTGATGTGGACCTAATCGGAGTGGGTATTGGACCTGGTTCTTTTACCGGTGTCCGTATTGGGCTTACCGTGGCAAAAACCCTGGCCTTTGTCCGCAAGTTGCCCCTGGTCGGGGTCTCCAGCCTCCTGGCCCTCGCACACAATGTACAGCAACACGATCCAGGAGCGACGATTTGCCCGGCGCAGGATGCTTTGAAGAACGAAGTCTATTGTGCAGCTTATTGCTGGGATGAAAAGGGATTGACTCAATTGCAGCAGCCTTGTGCAAAAGACCCAGATCAATGGTCCATGGAATTGTTTCATCTTTATGACAAGGTTTACATACTTGGAAGCGCGTTGGAAAAATACGCTGGAATATTTCAGGACAATCTCGGCGACAAACTTGTTCTACCCCGGGTCCATGAGCAGAACTTCATCCAGGCTGGTTTCATAGGAAAGGTTGCGACTGAAAAATTTATTCAGACTGGTGGAGATGACCCGGAAATTATAGAGCCCATGTATTGTCGTTTATCTGAAGCAGAATTGGGCAGAAAGAAAAAAAACTAGTGTTTGTTTCTTCCCCTGCCTCTTTGCCCGCTGTTTTTTCTGCCATGACCATCCCTGGAGCGGTTGTTGCTGCGGGACCTCTGATTCCTGCCAATCCTGTTTCTGCCTGAGGATTGTCTTCGTCTGGGCGGGGTACGTCTTTGGGGTTGCTTTCCAATGAGAACGGGCCATGCATCGAATGAAAGTATTTTTTCAATCAAGTCAGCTTCCGTCTTGATTGGCCCCCTGAGCAGGGTGGCGGCCGAACCAACTTGTTGTAAATCAGACCTGGCATCACTACCCGCGACCCCCACTAAACCCAAGCCTGCCGCTACTTCTTCGGCCATGTGATTGATAGTAGCAGAACGCCTGGCGTTTCCCACCTCGATGCCTGCCAGCGAGTCTAATCGAACAATGCTGTCGCCGCTCGCATGCTCGATGGATCTATCGTACGGGTGTGCAGCTATGAGAATTCCATCATGGCTCTTCACAGCGCTCATCAAAGAGTGAATTGGGATGATTCCATCCGAGTCGATTTCCACCAACATGGGGATGTTGGGGAGCTTTCGTGGCTCAGGGAAAAATACGAGGAAGTGGCCTTTGTTTGTCACAGCCTCCATACCCACCAATGCCACCAGTCCTGCTTCGGATGCAGCCTCTTTTGCCTCGTCGGCTCCATCCATGGTGTGAATATCGGTTAGACAAAATCCATCGAGACCACTGGCCGCAACTGCCGATACTATATTGGGGATGGAGTTGGGCGAATCTTTGGTATACGTAGAATGAACATGAAAATCTATTAGCAAAGTGTCCTCCATTATGGATTGGCGGAACGTAACATACCGGCAGGCTGTGGACAACTTGATTTTTTCCCTTGCCAGGAGTCACGCTGGCGCATGACTGCCTCGATTGTTCCGATTATTCGTTTTTTATCCCTGCTCCAGTCCGGTGCCAGCATGAGATGTTCGGGGCCTTGTCCTGAAATCCTGTGTATCACTATCCCAGGATTCAGTTGTTCCAAAAAATCCACCACGCGATCAGCATACCCCTCGATGCTGTCAGGTAAAAACTTTCCTTCATGGAACAAGTCAGCCAGGGCAGTCTCTTTGAGCACATGTAGATTGTGAATTTTTACTCCTTCGACACCATTATCATTCAAGCACTTGGCTGTGGCCGAACGGTGTTCTGGAGTCTCTCCTGGTATATCTAGAATAACGTGGGTTATGACTTCCAGGCCTCTTGCGTGGGCTCTTTTTACCGCATCCACAAATGTCGCAGTCGTGTGCCCACGGTTTAGGAATTCAAGCATCTCGTCATCTGCGACTTGTAATCCCAACTCCAGCCAAACAGGTTTTTTTCGGTTCAGCTCGGCGAGAAGATCCAGGACGTCATCTGGTACCCAGTCGGGCCTGGTTCCGATGCTGAGGGCAAGAACCTCAGGATGATTGATGGCAGAGGTGTACAATTGTCGCAATCGCAAGATGGGGGCATCTGTAGCAGTACCATCCTGGAAATAAGCAATTGCGGAATCGGTTTTGAATCGCCGGCGTGCCATCTCCAGTCCTGAATGGATTTGTTCGGATATGGATTGTCTTGGATCCGCTCCCGTGGGAATCAGTGAATAAGGAGAGCAAAAAATACATCCTCCGGTGTTGATACGGCCATCGCGATTGGGGCATCCAAACCCGGCTCTTATGGTGACTTTTTGTACCCGTTTTCCAAATCGTTGCCTAAGCCAGGCGCCAAGACGGTTATAACGGTATCCACCCACAAACGATGGCCTTGATGGATTATTGAGAGTCATTATTTTCCCATGGCTTGTACAACTTTGAGATCGAATCCGTCAAGGTAAGCGCCCGCTGCTCTTTCGGCATTTTTCAAAAGCTCCACAGGATCTGCATTGAGAGAGGAAAAATCCATTGGGTATAGCAAGACCCTTTTATCATCACCAACCGCAAGGGTCGTGCTGTTGGGTGAGAAAGAAATGGCCACTGCCTCCATGGATACGTTGATTATCAGCATTGGTTTGGCGCTGGAACTCGACCAGACTCTCACGGTACGGTCATCACTTGCGGTGGCTATCAGTTTTCCATTTGGCGAAAAAACAACAGTGTTCACCCATTGGGAGTGACCTCGAAGCCGAGCCCTCAATTTGCCAGTCTTTGGGTCCCATAGCAAGACCTTGGAGTCTTTGCCTGACGTGGCAAGGATGTCTCCTGCAGGCGAGAAGGCAACTCCGGTCACCCAGTCGTCATGTCCCATCATCACCCTTTGTTGTTCTGTTTCATCTGTGTCTATCAGATAAACACCCTTGTCGTTGGAGACACAGGCAAGCGTTTTTCCATCCGGTGAAAAGGCTATGTTTGCTATATCGTCTTTGGGACCACGAATGGTTCTGACCATCCTGCCGGTATTAGAATTCCAGATTATTATCGTCTCATCGGCGCTGGAGGTGGCAAGATGTTGTCCGTCAGGAGAAAAAGCAACCCCTGTTACTTTATCGTTGTGTCCCTTCAGAACATATTTCAACCGTCCTGTATTCAAGTCCCAAATCCTGGATGTCTTGTCCCTGCTCGCAGTGGCCAACAGTGTCGAATCAGGGCTTATGGCAATATTGTCGATTATGTCGGTGTGACCGCCAAGCACGAACCTGACCCTTGGTGTGGTTGCATCTTTGTAGTCGTAATTGGTTGATGTCATGTCCCAGATTCGAACGGTATGATCCCATGAACCGGATGCCAACCATTTGCCGTCAGGGGAAAAGGCAAGCGAATACACGGCTCCCTTGTGACCTGTCATGGCAGGCAAGGGGCGTCCATCTTTCAAATGCCAGATGCGAATGGTCTTGCCCCAACCGGTTGTGGCAATGGTTTTCGAATCAGGAGAAAAAGTGGCACTGAAAACAAAGTCCCTGTGCCCTCCGAGGGTCAGTATCAGTCTGCCGTCAACGGGTCCAAGGCCTTTTCCTACCCGCCACAACCTGGCTGTCTTGTCATAACCTGCAGACACCAGCCACTTGCCATCGGAGGAGAACTCGACGCTCAAAACTCCGTCCTTGTGACCAGATAAGGTTTGTGCCAACTTTCCGCTATCGGTTCGCCAGATATTTATGGTGCGATCTTCCCCTGTGCTCGCAAGCAAACGTCCGTTTGGCGAAAAAGCGATTGAGAAGACTTGACCCTTGGCAGCCTGGATCTCCATGCGTTTTTTGTCCTTCTTCCATTCCCAAAGATCCACTCTGCCATCATTTGCTGCGGTAGCAAGGAGCTTGCCGTCAGGACTGAAAACAACACAGTTGAGTTTATTGCCCTTTTGCCGGATGGTATGGACCGTTTTTCCTGTATTGATATTCCAGATTCTTGCCGTTCCATCCCAACTGGCGGAAGCGAGCAAACGGGAGTTGGGGGAAAAAGCCACCTGGTAGACCATTTGGCTATGGCCGGGAAATCTACGAATTATTTTTCCGGTCTTGGGATTATGGACAAGAACCATTCCTCCCCGATCGCTCGATGCAACCATGCGTCCATTGGGAGAGAATGCTACACCGTAAACTTCGTCATTATGTCCAGTTAGGATCTTCTTGCGTTCCAGTCCTGATGAAAGGTCCCAAAGCTGAACACTGTGATCAAATGAACCCACTGCGAGTATTTTAGCATCCGGGGAAAAACATGACCGGGACAGTGCTTCAGAGGTAGAGATTGAGCGCTGCAGGAGCGCTGTTGTATCGAACTGCAACCTGTACATCTTGGATGCGGCTTCCACCCACAGATCTCGGCTATCAGGAGCCTGCTTTTCGAATCCTTCACAGTGGTACATGCTAAGGGGATGGGCTGGGTTGTGTTCCAGGGCTGCAGCAGTGAATACGCCTGCAGACAGGCGGCGCAGGTCTTTTGTCATGGCATCAGCCTTTTCCGCAAATGCCTGAGCCAGATGGTAATGGGCCATGCAGCGTTCCTTCTGTTCCTTGGCCATGGCTGCTTTAGCTTTCTGTAGTGCCAGGTGCTCGGATTCCCTTGCCTTGGTTTCCGCATTCAGGCTCAGCGAAACAGATATGAGTGCGGCAATTATAACCACCAGCACGAGCGCCACCGAAGCGAGAAGTGCTTTGTGCCCGGATGCGAACCTTTTGACCAGATCCCACGACGAATACTCGTATGCCCTGACCCTCGAACCTGTCATGTAAGCTGAGACGTCGTCCGTGAGTTCCTTTGCGCTTTGGTAGCGCATGGACCTGGATTTTTTCAGTGCCTTGTGCGCAATTGCCACAAGCTCAGGAGGAGCGTGGGGGCTTTTTTCCTGCACCAAAACCAAGGGCTCTTCCACCACCTGGATCATGGTGTCCATGGGGGTCTTGCCAAGATAAGGAGGGGTTCCCGTGAGGATCTCGTACAAGACAGCTCCAAGCCCCCAGACGTCCGATCTGGTGTCGATGTCTTCTATCTTGCCACGGGCCTGCTCGGGACTCATGTACGATGGTGTTCCAATGGCTGTACCTGCTGCGGTTTTACTACTGTCCTGTTGCTTCAGGTATCTAAGCTCCTTTTCCATGTCTGTTGCGCGAATATCCTTTTTGCCGGCGACTTTTGCAATTCCCCAGTCCAACACCACTGTCTCACCGAACTCGCCAACCATGATATTTTCCGGCTTTATATCCCTGTGTACCACTCCCCTGGAGTGAGCGAAAGCAATAGCGTTGCACACGTCCCAAAAGGCTCCGAGGAGTTTCAAACGATCTTCGAGACCGTCACATTTTTTCAGTTTACGGGCCAGGGTGTCACCACGCACAAATCTCATGGTGTAGTAAAGGGTTCCGTCTTCTTTCCTTCCTACCTCGTGAACCGGTATGATGTTCGGGTGTTCCAGCTGTCCTGTTACACGAGCCTCCCTGAGAAATCGCACCGTGCTTGGTGTGGAGTGCTGCATGGAGCCGGAACTGTTTATGGGCCATTCTCCAGAGCCCTTGTCAGCAAGGAGTTCCTTGATTGCCACCTCGCGGCCTATGTGCTCATCTATGGCTAGCATGATTCGTGCCTGCCCGCCCGAAGCGTGTTTTCCCTGGATGGTATAACGGCCTGTTTGCGCAAACGACAGTCCTTCGTCTTCCTCGCCATCCAGAGGACCGGGATCGATGGACGGGGGATCTGCCAGGGTGGCTTCGGACTTCGGTCCGATGTTCATAGTGGGTGCGCCATCGAGTGGGGGAGGGGCTATGTTGGAAGGAGATGGAACTCCTACGGTATCAGAGTCTTCCTGATTTTCCTTGTTGAGGCGTTTTTCCACGGCACGCCTTTGGGAAGGGCTGATAGAACCGTTTTGCTCCAGTATGTCGGCGATTTTTTTTGGTGATTCTGCTGCTATTGTAGCAGCGGATGCCACTTGTTCAGGGGTGCAGAATCCCAACTGAACGGTATACACTGCAAACAGCACGTCTTGGTTGGCAAGTTCCATTCCTTTATATTGGTATCGCCTGTTTATTGGAGAGGCAAGGAGAAAGTTGGGTGAGTGTCAATCAGGCCGATGCCCTATCGATGGAAACGGGGTTTTGTTCCTAGATCCCTATATTCCAGCGTGCCCATTCTCCATTAGTGTTTATGGTCCAAACCCAGCCCTTGAAGTTATCTACGGTGTACGAAAAAGCATAGTAGGCAAAATAGTTCGTGCCTGAATCTACAAGTATGGTTGTCCAGAGCCTGTTTCCTGATTTATCCCACACGGACAGTCTCTGATCATAGAATGTAAGGTAATAACGACCATTCATCGTAACGGCGATCGTTAAGCCGGCAGTGCTTTCATCTTCCCCTGGGTAGTCTGTTCCAAAACCCTGGAGAGAAACACTGTCTATGTAATTGCCTGCATCATCCCATCTGAGAATGGTTCCGTGATCGTTTGCCACGTACATATTCAGCGCATAGTCGTAGGCAATGGTAGCTTGTGAATCCAGCATAACATCCTGTAACGTGGTCTCAGTAGCGAATACTCCTGATGAAGTTTGGACTAAGATGTCGTTGCTATTGAATCCCCTGGCAAGCAAAGAACTGTTGGATGTCTTTGTAAAAATGCACCTGAAGTCAATACCTGGTTGATATTGGTTTAGCACGGTTCCATCGAGCTGATGTTGGGTCTCTCTGATTCCTGAAGTTCCACTTCCACTTACAGACCAGTAGTAGTTAC
>CAYSLH010000111.1:490-14394 GCA_964431605.1 uncultured Myxococcales bacterium | reverse complement strand
GAATATTTTTTTTATGGGAAGTCCATTGATCCACAAAGGCCTATGGTCTATCTTCTGCTGCTGATAAAAGCCACGAGCTTTTTGCAAAAGGAGGCTTTGCACATGTCAAGTGACAACCTGCTAATACTCAACGATGAAAACTTTGAATCAGAGGTTCTCGCCAGCGACAAGCCCAGTATGGTGGATTTTTGGGGCCCCAATTGTGCCCCGTGCAAGGCTATGGAACCCATGATCGAACGGCTGGCCGATGAACTTTCGGGAAAACTCATCGTAGCTAAAATGAATGTAAACGAATGCCCGAACACTACCCTACGATTTGCCATAAGATCCCTGCCCACCCTGGTCTTAATCAAAGACAAGAAGGTAATAGATCAGTTCGTGGGAAGGCCTTCTGCATCCGCATTGGAAAAGTTTGTGGCAAAAGTTTTTTAGGCCTATCGAACACCTCTGTGATAGTAAACACTTAGGATTAATCCGAATCCCAGGAAAAACGCCAGTACCGACGAACCACCATAGCTCCACAATGGAAGGGTGAGCCCAACCACCGGCAACACCCCGATTACCATACCTATGTTGATAAAAACGTGCCAAAAAAGCAAAGAAGCCATCCCTATACAAATCAGTACACCGAACCTGTCACTTGCCCCAGATGCAATGTTTATGATCTGTAACAAGAGCAAAAAGAACAAAACAAGAACCACTAGGCATCCTGCAAATCCCTGCTCTTCCGCCCAAACAGAGAATACGAAATCAGTATGCTGCTCAGGTAAAAATCTGAACCTTGTCTGTGTGCTCTTCCTGTATCCCTTGCCATACACTCCACCGGAACCAACCGCTATGATCGATTGCCTTGAATGGTAGCCCGTATCCTTGGTGTCTTCTGAGGGGGCCATGAATGCCTTGATTCGATCCTGCTGGTAAGGCTTGAGCAAAAGGTTCCACGAAGCTACCGACGCTACTACCATAAATGCAGTGGCAATCAAAAGACTCCCAAATCGCAATTTCACAAACAACATCATGCTTGCTGCAGCAGCCAAAAGCACCAACGCAGTGCCGAGGTCAGGTTGCTTCATGATCAAGACTGCCGGCAAACTAAGTAGCAGGACAGGACTTACAAAATCATGAAAGCTGGTTCTGCCATTTCGAAAGGCATACGTTGCACTAATCGCAATCCATATCAAAAAAGCCACAACGAGCAATAATCGCCACGCACCTATTCCGACCATGAAATCCTTATCCCAGAAAAACATGACGGCCCCCAGGGCCGCCAATCCGTAGATGGGGGATTCTGGTTTTATCAAATCGTCGAGGGTATAAGGCGTGTCTGCCCTTTTTTGTGCACCATCTATGTTTTTGACTCGTCTGCTGGAAAGTTCATGAAAAAAATGCCAAACAGCCAAGGCTTCCCAGATGATTACAAGGATCAAAAGGAACCAGTTGTACCGGGTAATGAAGCCAAAACTTGGGTTGTGCCAATTCCATATGAGCAACACCAGGAAAACCACCGGATAGGTGGGGTGCAAATTGATCAACAACTTGCTCAAGGCAGACCTTGGTCTGAATGTATCGGCATCATCACTGAAATATTTGGCCATTACCAGGATTACACCTATCTTCATCAACTCTGATGGTTGAATGTTCACGGGGCCAATCCCAATCCAACGCCTCGAGTTGTTCACGATCTTTCCTATGGCCAAAACTCCCACCAGTGACAGGACCAATAAAAAGAAAATGGGATATGCCAGCCTGCCCACCAACCTGTAATCCAGTATGGCTATCCCCATGGCAAGCAACAAGCTCACGCCAATCCAAACACCTTGTACTATGGCCAAGTTTATGTTTGCTGTTCTTCCAGCCGATGAAAGGTTTACCAATCCTAGGCCGGATACGGCCAGCACCAACAGGATCAGTACCCAGTTGAACCTTCCACCTTCATTCCAGTCACTCAATCCGCACCTCCGGTTGATTCAGCATCTGGAATTTTTTCAGAACCGGATGTACCGATCTCGACATCCACATCTCCGTGTAACTGCACAAGATAGTACGTAATCAATTCCATGACCAATGGAGCTGCTCCACTCGATCCATGACGTCCATGCTCGTTTACAACAGCAACCGCAATCTGGGGATCATCAGCAGGCGCCCACCCGGCAAACCATGCATGATCCCTGAAATCATACGGAAGATTTCTACCACGATCAGCATTTTGCTTTACCACTTGAGCTGTCCCGGTCTTTCCCGCGGCCTTGAATGTCACGTTCCTGGGCCTGCGATAATATGCCGTGCCACCTGGCTCATTCACTACACCGGTCAATGCCTCGACCATGATTCGCAAGTTCTCATCAGTAGCATCAACATGCCCCCTGATGATGGGTTCGTATACCTTTGTCACCTTTCCGTCTGGAGTCTCTTCCCTCAGCACCACCTGAGGCCGATACAGGATCCCACCATTGGCCAAGGCCGCATATGCCATAGCCAGTTGCAAAGGTGTCACATTGACATCCCCTTGACCTATGGAATCGGAAAGAGTAAAGCCCGGTAAAAAACCCCATTTTGTATGTGCTTGGTACCAAGCCTTGTCAGGTATTATACCAGGCACTTCGATACATGATTTTATACCAGAGCGCGAACCAAAGCCAAAGCTCCTGGCCACCTCGGCGACTCGATCGAGCCCAGCTTTCAATCCCGCCCTGTAAAAATAGACATCACATGACTGGACCACAGCCCGATGAAGAGCAATTCTCCCATGCCCCCCGGAGCGCCAACATCTAAAATAATGATCGCCAAATTTCAACCCCCCCGTGCACAACTCCTTTGTCTCAGGAGAAAACCCCTCCGTGGATAAAGCAGCAAGGCCGGTAAATGGCTTGAAGGTCGAACCGGGAGGATAGTGCTGTTGGGTAGCTCGATTCGTCAGAGGCTTGTCCACGTCCCTGACCAGCGACATCCATGCATGCGGGTCTAACTTTCCGCTAATCATGTTTGGATCAAAAGCAGGTTTGGATACCATGGCGAGAATGAAACCGGTTTTTGGTTCGACTGCAACCACCGCTCCCTCCTGACCTGGAAATCTCTCTTCGGCAATTCGCTGAAGCCTTGAATCAATGGAGAGGATAAGATTTTTACCAGGTTCTACAGGGATGATGACACCATCGTCACCAAGTATTTTTTTTGCCAACACGCTTGGCATCTTCTGGCCCTTGGCGTCTACAACGACTTTGACTTTTCCACTACGTCCGTGAAGTGCATCCTCAAATGCCTTTTCGACCCCGGCCTTACCAATGTAATCACCTTGCCGATAATCGCCTCCCTTGCGAGAGGCTAGTTCTGATGGGCTAATCTCTCCAACGTATCCCAACAGATGCGCAGCAAGTTTGTGGTTTGGATATACACGCCTGACAGCAGGCTGCACATCCACACCTTCCAGTTTTTCTTTATTTTGCTCCACCAGCGCCAGTTCATCCCAGGTCATCTCCCTGTGGATCAAAACAGGCAGAAAACGATCCAGCCCTTTTCTCCTGTGGTATGCTCTTTGGGTTCTGTCCACCTCTTCTTCTTCCAATCCCAGATACTCGGTCAGTATCGCCATGGTGTCATCAAAGGCATCCTTTTTGCAAAACGCCGGAGTCAGGAAGAGGTCAAAAGAAGCTTGATTATCTGCGAGCAGAATTCCATTACGGTCATAAATCATACCACGAAAAGGTACCACTCTCCTCTCGGAGATAAAGTTGTCCACTGACAATTCACGGTATTGGCTACCCTGTATGAGTTGCAAAGAACGAAGGCGCACCAGCAAAATCATAAATGCCAGTCCCATCAGTACCAGCATGAGCAGATACCTCACCTTGTATCTGGAAAGGTCTGATTTCGAAGAAAACAATGACAAAATTGCTCACCTGGTCTCTAAAAAAATGGTCCTTCTTTTGAGTTCAGATTCTCCAACTATTTTTCCTGCAAAAGACCATATTGGAACAGTCAGCAAGGTATTTACAAGTGCCAATAAAACACCTCTGCCGCCAATTTCCCAAAATCCACCTTGCCGGATCCCCAAACTTGGCCACAACAACTGAACATAGGCCAAAATCATGAGGCTACAGACAAACACAAGTACGAGTTGAACCGTTTTTTGCTGAGGTAAAAAGAACGACTTGGCGATTCGGACAAGAGTCCAAATCATCAAATAGGCGCCGGTCAAAACACCAGTATGTATACCGGCAAACGAATCAGCGATCAGGCCCAAAAGGAAAACGTTCACAGAACCCGCAACAGGCTCACTTTTCAATGCTACAAAAACCACCAGGATCAAGATCAGGTCCGGTCTGAAAAATTCCACATGCACAAAGGCCAGAAGACTCCCTTCGAAAGTAAGCAACGCAAGGGCAAAAATCATCAGGCCCACAGACCTCATTCTTGCTCCTTTTCATAACTGTGCTCTTGATTAGTAACCGACTTTTGAGATCGGTTTTTAACCACCAGGACCTCCTCGACAGTCGAAAAATCCGTGACCGGGGTCATTAACACCTTGCGAAAAACGCCCACCTTAGGAGAAGTGACCGAGACAACGGTACCCACGAGCAAACCAGGGGGAAAGGCTCCACCAATACCGCTCGTAACCATCCTGTCCCCTTCCTTTATGTCGGCGGTACGAACCACGTGGTCCACCAGGCACGTATCATCAACGCCCTGACCTCTTACCATTCCCCTAGCCCGGCTCCTTTGGTCCAAAGCATCTACTGAAGAACGGGCATCGATGATAAGTTGAACCTCTGCATATCCCCCGGTTACACCAGTAACCCTACCCACAAGGCTCGAACCGGACAGGACCGCATCACCCTCCCCGACTCCATCCAAAGATCCGATATCGATTCTGACAACTTGGGAAGAAGGAGAGGTGCTTAGCGCTATCACCCTGCCCGCCTGCATGGAATATCCTCTGAGCTTTGAAGACATACCCATGAGCGCTCTGAGACGTTTGTTCTCCGCAGAAGTCTCATCATATTCCACCAGCTTGGATTCCAACTCATCTATGCGTTGTTTCAATTTCTTGTTTTCGTCAGCCACCCCAAGCAGCCAAACATAGTCATTCCAGATAGTGCCGGCTTCATCTATCAACCAAACGAAAGCGCGTTGTGCGGGTGCGGTAACGAACAGAAGAGATTTATCCAGCCAGTTCTGCTCACGCACACCCTTGGAGTTGGCCTGATAGATCAAAAAAGCTAAAATGAATAAGCCAAGGACGAAAAGCTTTGATCCATTACGAGCAAGCCACTTCATGGATAATCAACCTGTCCAAAGTATGTCACCGGCCACATCGATAACAACGGCCCAAGCACAAAGCACCAGCCAAGAAAGGCACGCCACTTATGTATGAGACCATCAAGCGATGGAGACCTGCTTGAGTAAGTCCAACTCGTCTAAAGCTTTTCCGCAACCCAAAACAACAGCGGTGAGCGGATCATCTGCAATCATTACCGGTAAGCCAGTCTCTTCACGAAGTAGTATATCCAGATTTCGCAACATGGCTCCACCACCCGCGAGTACTATTCCTTTGTCCGCAATATCAGCAGAAAGCTCTGGAGGAGTCCTGTCAAGAACGGTTCTGACCGCATCTACTATGGAGTTGATGGGATCCGCCAAGGCATCACGGATTTCATCGGAAGATATTGAAATTGTCTTCGGAACACCTGCCACGAGATCCCTGCCACGTACCTCCATGGTAAGCGGTTCATCCGTAGGATAAGCTGTGCCTACCATTATTTTGATCCTTTCGGCGGTGGATTCACCGACCAACAGATTGTACTTGCGCTTCATATGCGCGATGATGGATTCATCCATCTTGTCCCCACCAACCCTGACCGATCTCGAATTTACGATTCCCGCCAAAGAAATTATTGCCACCTCTGTGGTCCCACCACCTATATCCACAATCATATTTCCAGACGGCTCTGTAATCGGCAATCCGGAACCTATGGCTGCAGCCATGGGTTCTTCGATGAGATATACCTCCCTTGCACCGGCGGAATAGGCCGATTCCTTTACCGCTCTTTTTTCGACCTCTGTTATACCGAAAGGGACACCGACTATGATCCGGGGTCTCACAAAAGCCTTCCTGTTATGAACGCGGGTGATAAAGTACCTGAGCATTTCCTGGGTGACTTCGAAGTCGGCAATCACACCGTCTTTCATCGGACGAATGGCTATGATACTTCCAGGAGTCCTGCCGAGCATGTCTTTGGCCTCTTTGCCGACTGCCAAGACCCGTTTCACTCCGTGGGCATCTTTCTGTACGGCTACTACCGAGGGTTCGTTGGAGACAATACCCTTGTTCTTCACATACAGGAGTGTGTTGGCTGTTCCCAAATCGACAGCCAAATCATTGGAGAATAAAGAATAAAACCAATCAAACAGCATCGTTCCGTCCCATATCCATGCGACAAGTCAAATATCGCAAAAATTCCTGCGTTGCCCGCAATTCAGGCGAAAAATAAAATAATTAACCATCCCGTGCCTACCAGAAAGCCCCCGCCCTTGCAAGAAAAATAGCATTATATGCTCACCGACCAGACACGTGACTAGCAAGAATAGACCAGGGTGCGAAATCTCGGAAAAACCTTGCATATCATCTCCCACTGAGTATTATCTACCGTCCGGCAGCTGTGATAAATATTCGACATTAGGGAGCGTTATATGCTTGACCAGATGAGAAAACAGGCGCAATCGACTATCGTTTTGCTTCTTTTCGGATTCATTATTTTCGTGTTTGTGTTTTCCTTCGGAGCTGGATCTGTGGGATTCAGAAAAGGAGGTTGCGGCACGACTAATGCTGCGGCTTTAGTCAATGGTGAGAAGGTAACCCTCTCTGACTACAAATTTCTCTACCAGCAAGAACTGCAACGTCTCATGGAAAGCCACAAGAATGGTAGGCAAATCCAAAAAGAGGACAAGCTTCAGCTCAATGACAGAGTGTTGAATTCCCTCATCGACAAACGCTTAGTACTCCAAGCCGCCATGGACCTGGGCCTTAGGGTAACGAATGAGGAGAGAAACGACTCCCTTCGAAACCACCCTTGGTTCAAGGACAAGAACGGAAACTTCGATTATAAGAAGTATAAGAACATCGTCCAATGGCATTTCAAGACCACACCAGCTATGTTTGAGGAATTATGGAAGGAAAACATGCTCTTCGAGCGAATGGCCGGCATCATCCAGGCAACGGCACGAGTTACAGACGAAGAGCTCGAGGCGGCCTACCGCTATAGTGAGACCAAGGTCGACTTGGAATACGTTTCAATCTCGCCAGCAATCTTCAAGATGGGAACCAATCCCACCGACGAACAGGTTCAAGCGTATATGAAAGACCATGAGGCCGAGATCCAAAAGTTCTACGATTCACACAAGGATCGTTATCACAAACCCAAGAAGGTAAAAATCGCCCATGTTTTTTGGGAATTGGACAACGACTTCACCGAAGACATGGTAACGGATCGCAAGGAAAGGGCTGAACTTACGCTGGACGACCTGAACAAGGGCGCTGATTTTTCCCAGCAGGTAAAAGATTATTCCCAAGATTCAAAGACCAAAGACAAGGATGGTGTCTTAGGCACTTTTACCAAGGAGCAAATGACAGCCCAATGGGGTGCTCATTTCGCAGAGGTCGCCATTGCTCTGAAACAAGGTGAACACAGCAAGGTTGTGAAATCGGAAAAAGGCTTTCATGTAATAAAATGCTTGAAGGTCATTGCAGCGGTGGACCGCACCGAGCAAGAAGCAAAAAGCGAAATAGCAAAGGAGTTGATTTCCTCCGAGCAGGCTGAGGCCAAAGCCATGGCATTGGCCAATGAACTCTTCGATGGAATGAAAACCGGTAAGTCTCTTGAAGACCTACTCGCAGAAAAAAACAAGAAAGACACCAATGACGAATCAAAACCCAAGCTCAATCCAGTTTCCATGATAAGGGCGAGAAAGACAGGTCTGGTGGCAAGGATGGGTGGTTATATCACCCAGTTGGGACTTGACAAAGATCTAGCCAGGGCTGCTTTCAAGCTTACAGAAAAAAGCCCCTTCCCTGAAAAAGTATGGAAGACCAAATCGCCATTCGGTGGCGATAGCATTATCGTCTTGCGCCTGTTGAAGCGACAAGAGCCAGACATGAAAAAATTTAAAGATACCAGGGAGCAACTCAGGGATACCATTCTCAAAAACCGAGGCGCCAGGCAGTTGTCATCGTGGCTGCAACGCAGGCGTGAATCCGCCACAATTGAAATCAACCAAGCTCTTCATAACAACCCCAACCCCCTGGCCATGCAACAGCAACGCCGCTAAGCACGGGTAAGAACCAGAGAAGCCACCTGCTCAGATTACAGCAAGATCACAGCATATTCTCATCAGCGCCCGCCTTGCCTTTAGTCCCAATCCGCTCTACTATTCGCTTATGGCTCACTTGTTGGCGTTTTTGGAGGCATACATGAAGAGAGCTTACCTCAAGGTCATTTTCGTTTCATCAGCACTGCTTCTGCCAGGATTCATGGGCTGTGAATGTGAAGATCAGCGAATCATCGCAACTCTTGCTGAACTCGAAGCACAACCGGATCCTTTGGCTTTCGGTGACGTTCCCGTATCTACCATCAAATCCTTGGATATTACCCTCACCAATCGGGGTACTGGCACGGTTCATCTTAGAGGATTGAGTATCTCTGAAAATCCAGAGGATTTTTCGGTAGTGCAACCGGAAGGAATTCAATATCCGCATCAAATAGCACCTGGCAACCAAGTCGTGTTCAGCGTCTTGTATCACCCACAGGAGTATCCGCAACAGGACCAAGGCAAGGTGTTGATAGAGAGTTCAGACAAGGACGCTCCTGAATATGAACTCTTGTGCACAGGATCCGCAGTAGAACCAATCCTCATGGTGGAACCAAACCCTGTAGACTTTGGAAAGACGAGAGTCATGGGGACCTCTCCAGCAACAGTAACCATTACCCATACAGGCTCCAGCCAATCCCCGGTAAACATCTCATCCATGTCCTTGTCCGATGATGGTGATGGAGATTTCGCCATACAGCATGCTCCGGCCACTCCCCTGACAATGTCCCCGGGTGATCACATCAATGTCAACCTCAGCTATGTGCCGCTATTGATCGATGACGGAGACACTGGAACTTTCCTTATACAATCAGACGCCGAGAGCCAGGAGGAAATCCAGGTATTTTTGCAGGGAAGTTCAAACGCTCCACACATCGTAGTGGATCACACTGCTCTGAACTTTGGGACGGTGTCCCAGGGAGCGAACCCCACCCTTGAATTCACCATATCCAACCAGGGAAACGACGACCTGAACATAACATCCATGGCTCTTTCAGAGACCGGCTCCGACAGATTTCAAATACAACCGCAAACCATAGATCACGCAATTGAGCCTTTAGGGTCAGAGGTTGTCCATGTGACCTATGTTGCCAATGACATGGGAGACGATGATGGAACGCTTCGCATCGAACACAACGACCCATTGGAGAGGCCCATTTTCATCCAACTTCATGGAAGGACTCCGTCTCCTGACATCGATATAGTCCCTGACTTCATCTCCATACAAATCTCCGGTTCGTCCCATTATCAAACTGCTGACATCAAGTTGTACAACCTTGGTGACGAAAACCTTTTGATCACAGGCATGGAATTCGACAACCCGGATGGATCTTTTTCCATAGACTCACAACCGGACTTTCCCGTGGAGATCGGATGGGATGACACGTCATCCGGTCCTTTCGAAGTAGTAACTGTTCGATTCACCAAAGACACGGCAACAGTAGACGACTTGGCAACCTTGACCTTTACATCTAACGATCCTGATGAAGGCACCGTAGTGGTAACTCTCAATGGTACTTATACGCCATAAATGGATCGATCAGGTTGATTTTCTAAACGGTGTCTGCGGTAACAAATCTGCTATGCGGATTTTTTCTCTGCAAACCTAAGATCAGGCTTACCCTTTCCTTCTATGACCTCTCTGGTGATTATACATTCCTTGATACCAGGCAGGTAGGGGACTTCATACATGATATCCAGCATGCATTCTTCCAGGATTGTACGTAAAGATCTGGCTCCACCCTGACGTTTCAGGGCTGCATCCGCAACGGCATCGAGGGCATCATCGGTAAAACGAAGGTCCAACCCCTCGAGTCCAAACAGTTTGACATACTGTCTGGTCAAAGCGTTTCTCGGTTCCACCATGGCCCTGACGAGTTCCTTTTGTTCCAACTCCTTCATGGGAGCGATCACCGGTACACGTCCTACAAACTCTGGGATCAAGCCGAACTCGAGTAAATCATGGGGTTCGACCTGAGCTAATAATTCCCCGACTGAGTGCTCTTGCTGTCTTTCCACCTTAGCACCAAAACCAAGACCCTTTTCACCCACGCGCCTTCGAATGACGTTCTCCAGTCCATGGAAAGTTCCACCAAGTATAAAAAGAATGTCAGTGGTGTCTACCTGTATGAACTCCTGCTGGTAGTGACGCCTTGCTCCTTTGGATGATACATTGGACAAAGTGCCTTCTATGATTTTCAGCAAAGCCTGCTGAACACCTTCACCGGATACATCTCTGCTGTTGGACGGGCTGTTACCGGAACGTCTCGCTATCTTGTCTATCTCATCAACATATATGATTCCACGCTGGCAACGTTCAACATCGTTGTCCGCAGCTGTGAGTAAAGACTGTATGATATTCTCCACATCCTCGCCAACGTAGCCGGCTTCGGTCAGAGAGGTGGCATCGACTATGGTAAACGGCACCTTGAGAAACTTCGCCAAAGATTGCGCCATGAGAGTTTTACCGCAACCTGTGGGACCCAACAGGAGGACATTGGATTTTGATAACTCAACCTCGTGCTGCTCGTCCTTGTTGTTCAGACGCTTGTAATGATTGTAGACAGCAACCGAGATTATCCTTTTGGCCAAATCTTGACCAATCACATAATGGTCCAAAAAACGCTTTGTCTCCTCTGGTGTTGGGATTTCACCAGTCAGAGGCTCGTCAGGTTCCTTTTCCACCTCTTCAGCGATTATCTCGTTGCAAAGCTTGACACATTGGTCGCAGATATAAACGGTTGGACCGGCAATCAATTTGCGTGCTTCATCCTGTGGCTTTCCACAAAACGAACAAGCGACAGGAGGTATGAATTCATCTTTTGAGGCCATCAGCTATCCTTGATGTAACTTTCTACCATTATCTATATTCTAACTCAAATTGTTCCAATGGCAAGGGGTTAGATAAAAAGACTCATCAACCAAGCATAAAATTACTAACTTCAGATGATACCATCACTATCAGGAGATATCGACACATCATAAAAGGATATTTAGACCAAAAGCCAATAATTCGGCTCAATGCTCCACCAGTGCCCGGATGTCATCCACCAACGCCAAAGCGCGTTCAAGAATGACCCTTGGAATACCCTGAACCGCAGCGAGGCTGTCGGCCAACTTGTTCGCCTGGTCCAGGACCCTTTTCAGGGAGTGTTGAGGGGTCGGAGGTTGTACAGGAGGCAAGTTTTGTTTGTATTCCTTTCGAAGGCTTGCGGGAGTTGCAGCGTCGAAAGCCATCTCTCGAATCCTTCGATAGCCTTCCTCGTCGACATGATCGTTTTCCTTTGCTTTCATCAAGACTTCGACAGCCTCTGGCTCGGGAATGGGTCGCTGAACCCCATCACGCCTCAACACGGAGGGCTCCTCTTGCCGTAAAAAAGCATAAGAAGCCGTCAACTTCGCAGCAGTTCTGGGTTTTATCCTGATCTCGTCCTTGCAGTATGCCTCGAACGAAGGATAACCCCACTTTTTAAAAAGCTGCTTTGTGCGAACCTTCAACAAGGTGCCGCCCAACTCGATCCAGGACGTTTTGAAACGTCTTGCGACCTCCAAAGCCTCATAACGAGGCGTGCCAGGCTCCAAATTGGTCAATCTGGCATCGATTGCCCTAGTCGCCTTTGTTTCAGCTGCCGACATGTTCCGCACCTCCATGACCATCCATGAATAAATGACTTATGAGACTACAACAAGGCAGGACGAAGTCCAAACAAAAGATTCATTCACAGCTTGACGATATGCTCTATTTGCTAACCACCACCAAACCATAATCGACCATGGCGTCCGGAGTCGGCCCAAATACGTGAATTTGCGCCTGTTCGCCGGAGCTGCAACCAAGACATTGTAAAACATATGTACCATATTCCGGATGGGAAAGGGATTCGTCTGGAGCTGAACCATCACAACATAGCATCTCTACCGATATATTTCCCATGTCGGTATCCGCTGAAATCAAGGTCATTATTAAACTATCGGAAGAAAACCCATACACGAACCAATCATGGTCTCCAGGACAGATGGTAGCGGGAAGCGTCGATTGGTTATCCAGATGTGTTGCGGTCTGCAAAGAATCGTTTGGTTCAGAATCATCGGTACACTCGTTGGAAGACACACATCCTAGATCAGGATCACATGTCTCATCTGTTTCACATTTTGAAGGGTCCGAAGAATGGACACAAGCGTTTCGCGCTACATCACATTCGTCCGAAGTACACTCCACGTGGTCATCACAATCAGGTCTCGCACCTGCAACACAAGATCCTGAGTCACATTTTTCTTCGCCGTTGCAATAGTCTCCATCATCACAGTCAGAATCCAAATGACAACAGTTGTCCACCGGATTATTCTCACAAATTCCCGATTGACATCGGTCCAGTGTACATTCGTCCCCGTCGTCACAATCAGTATCTGAGTCACAACTGACAATGTCCTCGCATCCTTTTTCAGGATTACAACGTTGGTCAGCACCACACAATGAGTCATTTGGTTCGTTGGAGCAACTCTTGTTTTCCTCATCACAGGAATCATCAGTGCAAGCAACCGAATCATCACACTCCAAGAAAGACGGCACAAGGCAAGAACCACCAGAACATCTTTCACGTCCGTTGCAAAAAACACCATCATCGCATTGCAAATCATTGGAGCATACCATCTGGCAAGAAGGCAGAGAAGTGCACAGCCCGTCACAACATATGTTGCCCGTACCACAATGCTCATCGACCTCACAAGTACCGGGACATCTCTCACCCTCATAGCACTGGCCGCTACAGCACACATGGGCAGTTGAACAATCTTCATCTCTCGAACATATTCCCGAAATACGACAATGGGTCAGACGTTGCCCATCAACTCCCACCTCACCGGAAGGTCCTTGTCCTGCCTCGTAATTTTGGATAGATCCATCGGCACAAGTCACAGAAACATCCCCCGATGGGCCCACAGTGATTCTGAAAGTATCACCTGCCGAAGTAAGTATGATGTCGTTACCTTCCATCTTCCTGGAAAAGCAACTCTGGCCATCCGGGCCCAATGCGTCGAACACGGCCAAGCCAATGGGTCCCGAGACCGAAGCACCATTTTCCCACTGGACTGACACACTACCGTCATTGGACGAAGAAAGCACACAATCTCCCTGAGCTGCCAGGCAATCGAACAAGGGTTTAGTGCAGTCTTGTGTATTGTTTTTTTCTTCGCTGGAGCACCCAACCTGTGTACATATTATGAAAGTCATCACACATAAGGCACGAATTGAAAAAACAAGCTTTCCCATGGCAATCATCCTATTCTGTTATCCATCATGAAAAATTACCACACGCCATTGCAAGTGTCCACAGGCGAAAATCGGCTGATTACTGTGTGAACATGAAAGCCAGATGCTATGCATGCAATATACCCATGAGCACAACCAATACAGGTGCCCAATACAGGTGCCCCAATACAGGTGCCAGCCTCTTGGTTAAGCCTCTTGGTTAAATACAATACAGGTGCCAGCCTCTTGGTTAAGCCTCTTGGTTAGTTAAATACAATACAGGTGCCAGCCTCTTGGT
>CAYSLH010000111.1:0-480 GCA_964431605.1 uncultured Myxococcales bacterium | reverse complement strand
ATGCTATGCATGCAATATACCCATGAGCACAACCAATACAGGTGCCAACCAATACAGGTGCCAGCCTCTTGGTTAAGCCGCCTCTTGGTTAAGCCTCTTGGTTAAATACATTCTTCACCGCGACACTTGACTATTTCCTGCTCTCCATAACTCCTTGTATTATAAAGATTGACGCACCTTTGACGCGCGTCAAAATAATCATACTATACCTATCCATAAGGATGGCACCTATTTCGGGGGAAACAAGTGGCTGGCACCTGTTTCGGGGCACCTGTTTCGGGCTGGCACCTGTTTCGGTGAAACAAGGCTGACACCTGTTTCGGAAATTTTTCTTTTGCACGTGACATGGCACCTTTTATTTTATATTTTCAAATGTTAGGTTAATCAGATTGCCTGCGGCAACTGGCTTGCGGTACACGCTTATCTACATAACAAGCGGAAACCACTACCGTGCAAAGAAAAGGCAAAGGGATATTGAAG
>CAYSLH010000110.1:0-14412 GCA_964431605.1 uncultured Myxococcales bacterium | reverse complement strand
ACGTGGGTCAGCTATCCTCAGGGCCGTGGAGGACCGCCCTCCATTGGAGGAGGAGACCAGTACGCATCTGTTTTGTTCGACTATCCCGGAAATTATACCATTGGACTTAGAGTGACGGATGATGACTCTCCCGCAAATTACAGCGAAATGGCAACCTTCGACATTCTTGTAAAAGGTCCCAAGGCCTTCAGGATCACTGCTGATTGGTATGATCTCGGGCTGGAGGATAATCGTGTGGACGTGGATATCCACCTTCTGAAACCAGGTGCTTCGAGCGATTGGAAGCCTGACGCTTGTTGCCCAAAAGACGGACCGGAAGGAGACGACTGTGATCCCAACCCGGACTGGGGAACCCTGGGTTCACCCGTTTACCAAACGGACGGTTGGGAAGATGACGGGGTCGAGCCCCAAGGCGCTCCAGGTGACGAGATAAACTTTGCCAATCCAGGGATGGGACAATACACCATAAAAATCCAGTTCCGGTGCCAATCATCCACTTCCTTGGTAGGTTATCAGTGTTGTAATGATCGACCTCCTTGCACGAGGTTTTGGTGCCTGGAGGACCGGAGGGACAGAAAAGCTCAAGGCGTGGTTACGGTTTATGTCACTGATTACGAAAACAACGAGACACAATTGGTGCAGCGGCCATTTTCCATAGATGCGGAGCAAATATGCGCCATGGAGACCATAGGTGTCCTCAGTTGGCCCGACGGAAACTTCCAGTAGCCCGAAAAGACAACAACTCGAGATAAAATGCTATTCGTCGATGACCTCGGAAAGCTCCATTCCCAACGCCAACATCTGTACCCTGTCGAGTAGTTGGGCATCAACCACTTGGTTCAGTTGCCTGATCGCAACCTGTTCAGGAGTGTTTTCTGTTCCTTGGGACGAACCCTTTACCATACACAGCACCACTAAAGAGATGGTTATCAGAATAAGGAACCTTTTCATTTGAAACCTCCTGTATGCTATTTGCCTACATTGTATTACATATGGCACAAGCGTCAAGTTTTTGAACGAATCGAACTGGAAAACGATTAGAGGTGTTTTTCTATTTTCTTTAGAAGGTCGAGGCGATGGACGAAGTCGGTAATATAGTCGAGCTTATCAGATTGGATTTCAATGACGGGTGACAGTGAGTAAGATTCGAACCATTCCTTGTAGAGCTTCTGAAGTCGTCTCAGGTAGTTGACGGGGATGCTCTGCTCCATACCGCGGCCCCGTTGGCGTATCCTTTGCCTCATGACTCTTACGGAGCACTTGAGAAAAATCATGACATCCGGGGCTGACAAGTCACGAAGTATTGTCTGGTAGAGTTCTGAGTACGTCTGCCAATCGCGTTTGTTTATATTGCGGGATCGGTAGAGATTCTTTGCAAATATTTCCGCGTCTTCCCATATGGTACGGTCCTGTATGACAGTGCCCGGGTAGCGCTCCAACTCTTTGTGAAGACGAAATTTGTGGGTGAGGAAATAAATCTGTGAATGAAAGGCCCACCTTTTCATATCAGCATAAAAATCTTTCAGATAGGGATTGGTGTCGTTGGGTTCATAGAATGGTTTTAGTTTGTAACGCTTGCATAAAAACTCCACCAGGGAAGTTTTACCAGCTCCTATGTTGCCGGCCACTGCGATATACTTTTTCAATAGCCTGTCTCCTGAACTGTCTTTTGGTAAGTCAAGTGTTAGTGAATAAACAAGAGTATTCGTCTTTTGGATGGCTGATCAAGGTCTTTCGCTAATGGAAAGGTGTAAAAGTTTGTTACCCTTGATGGTAACTGACTGAGCATGATAAAAAAAAATATGGATTATCGAGTGTTGTCTTTTGTTTTTTACCTTGCCGTGGGCTTTGCTTCGTGGGCCTTGCTGCAAGGTTGTGGTGCAACGTCCGACTCCAGTAAAGACCCTTGTGCTGAACAGGCCGATTGCGGTGGGCCTGGTGAGGGTCTGTGTCTGGATGGAGAATGCCTCAGGTTCGATGAGAGTACTGGCTATTGCAAGGCAATCATGGCGTTGAGTTTCGGTCGTGATATGTACCAGTCGGCAGCGAGTTGCAATATTTACTTTTTTCATTATCGATCTCCTGACAATGATACAATCTCTTGTGAAAAACTACTCGCTTCAGATATGCTCAAGCATCCGGAAGAACTCAACCAATTGACTGCAGAACCAAAGTACCTGGTTTTCAACTGGAGTTACGGTGGTACGTATTTTCCTGATAACCTGGTACAGTTTATTAGACCCTCGCAGAGTGCAGTTGTGTTGGTGGAAGCCTTTTCCCAACTCAATGCACAAGGGGTCAAGACTGCTGAAGGTTGTGTGGAAGGAATCAATTTTCGTGGCGAGCAGACGAGTGAATTCACGGTGCAACTTACGCCACCTTGATGGAGTTTGGTTATGAACGGTTCAAATATCAGGGAAAGCAGAACGCAAAAGAAATTTTTACCTTTCTCCTCGAGTTTACCCCTTTTGTTGATGGTTATACTGTTTATGGCTTTCGATGCCCGTGCGGCAGATCCCTTGGATGAAGTGGATGGTACCGAGGGTTGGGACCAGGTAGTTGCTCCAGTCGAGTCAAAGCCCATGAATAGACCTACGACCCAGGAGATTCTTAGAAAAGAGATTGCTCAATGGGAGTCCATAAAAACGACGTGGGAGACAGTAAGAAAGCAATTTATGCACGAAAAGGCGGAACAAAAAAGAATGTCCTTGAGCATGAGGCAAATACCAACCGGCTCCTCCTCACCCACAGACGATGGATCAGATGATTGGGACGACGCTCCCGGAGAACAATGGTTGGTTCCATCTGGTGCAGTAGATAAGGCCATCGACTCGGAGATAAATGAATCGACGGAAAAACGGTCACAGACGCCTGCTGCGTCTGCTCCGGCTCCCATTGTGCCTCCACCGATGAAAGATCAAGAGACCATTCCAAGTGCTTTCAAGCAGGAACAAAGCAAGGATCTCGGAGGAGGATTGGCTCCCGGACCTGCAGACATGACATCTCCTGTACCTCCACCACCACCTGCTGCCGAGCAAACCAGGAAAAAAGACGACGCGGACGCCGGCGCCGAGGCAGCTGCAGAGATGCTCAGGAGACAGCAGGAAGAAAAAAGGCGTAAACAGGCTGAGTTGAAAGCAAGAAAGCAGGCCGAGGCGGAGGCAGGTGCTGCGGCTGCAGCCAGGTTGCTAAGATTGCAACAGGAGAGAAAACGCAAGGAACAGGAAGAACTAAGAAAGAAAGAAGGAGTCAAAGTCGATGAAGAAGGGCAGGTAATTGACCCGGAACTTCAGCAGGAGATGAACGAAGACGAACCTGACAGCGAGTAATCAATCTTTCCATTTCCCAAACCTTTTCTTGAAATTAAAAAATTACTGGGGGATTAATTCGCCGACCAAAGTCATCAACGAAAGGAATATGTCCAATGCCCGGCAATAAAGAGGAGGGTTGGTTCCATCCTTCGCACAGACCGTACAGATTCACAATCCTGGTTTTCGTTTCCTTGCTTACCTACGGATCATACTTTGCGTACGATTCAATTGGAGCAATAGCAGACACTCTCCTTGACGAACTCAATGTGGGTCATAGTGCTATCGGCACCATGTATATGGTTTACAGCATCGCCGCTATCATGTCTGTTTTTCTCGGTGGCATACTCATAGACCGAATAGGAACCAGGGCTGCAAGTGCCATATTTGCAGGCCTAGTGATCGTTGGCGCTACCATAGTCGCCCTAGCTCCCAATGTGTGGGTTCTTTATGTCGGTAGGTTCGTATTCGGCGCAGGATCGGAATCGTTGGTGGTCGCCCAAAGCGCCATACTGGCCCGTTGGTTCAAGGGAAAGGAACTGGCTTTGTCATTTGGGATAGCCCTTACCATCAGCAGACTTGGGACTTTGTTCTCGTTCAACACTGAAGCTCTGATCTCGGAGTATTTCGGCTCTTACACAGCTGCCCTATGGGCGGCGGTGGGATTTTGCGCACTTTCATTTCTTGCAGCATTGGTCTACTGGATGATGGATCGTCATGGAGAGAAAGTTCTGGCTCTCGAAGACCAGGGTGCAGATGAAAAGATAGTTTTTTCTGATATCAAAAAATTTCCAAAAACATTCTGGCTGGTGGCCTTGTTGTGTGTGACCTTTTATTCGAGCATCTTTCCGTTCACGGCCCTGTCCACTAATTTTTTCCATGAAAAGTGGCTCATCCCTTTGACAGCGGGAGGAAGCGGGGGCTTTTTGGAACAGGTTTTTGCTAACATCACTCACATGTTTTCGACCGCCGGCGGAACCACCACCATAATCATAGCCGCATCCATGTTCCTTGCTCCCTTTGCTGGTTCCATGGTGGACAAGGTGGGTAAGAGGGCTTCTTTGATGGTGATAGGCTCCCTGCTCATGATCCCGAGCTTTCTCATGATGGGCCTTACAATGATCGAACCTCGATATCCCATGATAATGTTGGGCGCTGCTTTCGTGCTGGTACCAGCGGCCATGTGGCCGGCGGTTCCTTTGATTGTTCGAAAGGAGTTGGTAGGTTCTGCTTTCGGACTGATCACCATGATACAAAATATAGGTTTGGCCCTATTTCCGTATCTCAATGGAAAGCTCAGGGATATGACACATTCATATACCGCCAGCATGATCATGTTCGCATCTTTGGGGTTTGCTGGTTTGATATTTGCAATATTGTTACTACGTGCCGACAAGAAGATCGGCAATACCCTGGAAACTCCCTGAGGTATTCAGAAGAGTTGCTCAGCGATCACCACAGTCAGCTTCTGCCTTTGGGATACTTGGACCACTGAGACGTTTTTGGCAGTTGGCCATGTTCTGGTTGTGTTCACAGATGTTAGCGCGTACAGTCTCGGCATCTATACCGGAGAAAATATACTTGTTGTTGGCCAGCCACGTTGGACTTGCTCCAATACCAAGGGACTGTGCTATTTTGATGTCGTCGGACAATAGCTTTTTTCCTTCACCACCCTCGAAGCACTTCCTGATGACTTGCGTGACGATACCATTTTTACCTGTGCATGACTCCCATTCAGTAGAATGGATGTTTTTATTTCGGCAAAGAATGTAGTCCATCCATTTGTAATCCCTGGGATAGTGCTTCATGACACACAATCCTCTGATATCCTCGTCCACTTCATCCTGACCGTGTAAGGAGTTGAAACTGTCTTTCGTAAGCTCGGCAGCTATATAGTGAACCTCGAACTCGATGTCGTTTTTGAAATTATCCAGAACCTCTTTCATGGCGTCCAAAGCCATTACACCATAAGGGCATTGAGCCATGACAAAGATATCCAGTTTCTTGGGTAGTTCTTTTCGGCAAACCAGAGTGTTGATGCAATCTGGATCAGCACAGTCAACCAGATTGTTATTGGTGTCGTCCTTGTGGTTATCACAGATTTCTTTCGTTGGGTCGAACTTGCTACCCATCATAAGAGCCAGATAGGATTTGACGGGCAAAAGGAATCTTTGGATTCTCTGGTAGTTTTCAGCTTTTTTTACCTCTTTTCCAAACAGGACGGCCGGCAGGAATTTTATTCCAAGTTTGTCGAATAGCTGCTTCCCCTCATTTTCATTATAGTCGATAATTGTGATCTCGGCGGCTGGGAACATGCCGGTAAATATCTGTTTCAGTTGATCGGTGTTGCATTCCTTGCATCTTTTGTCCGTTACGATGGTGATGGGCACCTTTACGGGGGCAGGCAGGGAGGCGCACAGAGTTGGCTTGTTTGTGATGGCTTGGCATATAGCCCTGGTAAAAGCGATTTCCGAGCGAGGGCCGACGTATGGTTTTCCATCAATAAAGATAGTCGGTGATCCCAGGGCATTACGTCTTTTCGATTTTTCAAAAGAGAGCTTCAGAAGGTTTTTGCCCTCTTGACCCGTATAGCAGGTGTTTATCTTTGCCACATCCAACCCTAGCCTGGTGGCGCAATCTTTCCAGTTGCCAGGGATTGCCCTGGGGTTTGTATTCATGCAAATGATCATCTCCATGTATTTGTGTGGATTGTATTTTGAAGCGCAGAGCTGGACCTTGTCACCATTTACTTCGCTCAGCCCATGCATGGATGATAGCTCGTTGTTTTGTATGTCCCCGATGAAATCCAGAGAAAACCTGACATGTCCATTCAACTTGGTCAGAACAGGGGCTATGGATTCTTCCACCTGGGTGCCAAAGGGACACTGGGACATTACATAGAACTCCACTGCAACCTTCTCTTTGCCGTTTTCAGCGGCCATGCTTTGAGCCGTGCCAAAACCCAGAGTTGCGGTTGATAGGGCTATGATTGAGAGGGCTTTTTCAAGTAACAATTTTCGTTTCATATCAATTATTCCTTATCGTGGGTAAGACATACAAAAACGAATAAAACGAGTCATATCGAGAAGTCAAAAAAAGCGGGCCGGAATCCGACCCGCTCTCGTCACTTGCTTTATTCGAACGATCTATTTGCAATTACTTGCAGGATCCACCACCTCCAGCCTTGCGGGGTGCGGGACCACTGAGTTTTTTGTCACAGTTTTTCATGCCCTTATTGTGCTGGCAGATATTCCTGCGTACTGTCTCGGCATCGATGCCCGAGAACTTGAACTTGTTATTGGCGAGCCAAGTGGGGCTTGCTCCGATACCCAGGCCTTCTGCGATCTTTATGTCTTGCGTGAGAAGCTTTTTGCCATCGGATTCGACACATTTTTTGATCACGTCGGCAGAGATGCCGTTTTCACCAGTGCAAGACTCCCACGAACCTTTACGGATGTCTTTGTTTCGACACAGTACATAGTCCATCCATTTGTAGTTCTTGGCATAGTGCTTCATGGCACACAATTCCCTCATGTCTTCGTCCACCTCTCCCTGTCCGTGTAGGGAGCGGAATTTGCCATCAGGAAGAGCGCTGGCGATGTAGTGTACTTCGAAATGAATGTCGTTTTTGAAGTTATCCAGGACTTCTTTCATGGCGTTGAGTGCCCGTACTCCGTAAGGGCATTGAGACATGACGAAGACTTCCAATTTCTTGGGAATTTCCTTGCGGCAGATGAGGGTGTTTTTACAATCAGGATCCTTACAGTCCACCAGGCCGTTTCCTGTGTCATCCTTGCCATTGTCGCATTTTTCCATGCATACCTTGGCGTGTTTGCAGTCCGGGTCTTTGCAGTCTACCAATCCATTGCCTGTGTCATCCTTGCCATTGTCGCAGACTTCCTTGGACGGGTCGAACTTGGCGCCGGAACGGAACTGGAGGTAATCACCCTTCGGCGATAGGAACCTGCGGATTCTTTGGTAGTTGTCAGCCTTTTCCACTTCTTTGTCGAACAGGATTGCGGGAAGGAGTTTTACTCCAACCTTTTCATACAGTTTCTTTCCTGCATCGTCAGTGTAATCCACGATGGTGACTTGGGCGCCAGGGAACATGTTCTTGAGCCTGCGCTCCCAGAACTGGGCCCGGCACTCTTTGCATCTTTTGTCGGTTATAATGGTCACCGGGACTTTTACAGGGGGAGGAATATCCTTACACAGAGCAGGCTTGTCTTTGGGGAATGCGTTGCAGATCGCTCTGGTAAAGGCTTTTTCCGATCTCGGTCCGCGGTATGGTTTTCCGTTTATGAACATGGTTGGCGAACCTCTGGCCCGTCGTTTCTGTGCCTCTTCAAAGGACGCCTTGAGAAGATTTTCTCCCTCAGGGCCCTCGTAGCAGGCCTTCACCTTTGCAACGTCAACGCCAGCGTCCTTTGCACAGCCTTCCCAATTGCCTGGTATGGCCCTGGCGTTTTTGTTCATACAAACGATCATATCCATATATTGTGCCGGGCTATACTTGGCAGCGCACAATTGTACCTCGTCTCCTTTGACCTCATCCGGTCCATGCATGGACGACAGCTTTCCATCCTTCATTTGTCCGATGAAGTTCAAGGAAAAATCAATGTCCCCACCCATTTTATCGAGAACCGGGGCTATTCCATTTTCCACCTGGGTCCCAAACGGGCAATGGGACATGACGAAGAATTCTACTTTTACCTTCTCCGATACTGTCTGGGACTGCTCAGCTCGTGAGGCGCTGGCGCCCTTTCCTCCTTTACCACCCTTGGGACAGCCGGCCAATGTGGCTGCCAATGCTGACAGCCCAATGATAGTCACGGTTTTTCCAATAAACGGTTTTCTTCTCATATCATCACTCCTTTATTCGGTTGACCATGTACTCATGAGTAACCAAGCAAGTTTGTCAGAAATTCCACAATGGGCTGCATATCTACCACTCGACCTTCGGCAGGTGCAAGAAAAAAGATTTTTCGTTTATGTTTTGTTTTTGATCTTAGGACGAAATCTTACTGATTGAAAACCGGAACACTATAGGCTAATGTGCGAAAATATCTTGCAAGACATTAATATATTGATATTACGAGGAGGTACGCATGTTGTTCCATAAGCATAAACTAAACAGGAAGCTGTTGTTGATCGGTTTGGGCGCTATTGTGGCTTGTGGCACCACATCCATTACTTTTACCAAAGAAAAAGACAATTCGGTGATGCAGGAAGTGCAATCGGTTTGGGAGAGTAGGGAGGATAATAACATACAGTTGAGTCTTTGCGAGGACATGGAAAGATCGGACGAATGGAATGAGCCGGGAGGCTGTCAGGAGGCCCACGTGGTTCGTGGCATGGGCAGGGCTTTGGAGCACAAGGAACAAGAGCCGTCAGGTGTCGGGTGCGGGGGATGCCCGTTTATGGTCATGACATATGTAAAAGGAACCATCCAGGGTGGTCCATTCACAGAGCCTACACCAGTGGCAGGGACTGTAAGTTTTGGTGATTTGTACGATGTGGAAAAAATCTATCATTACCCATATGAAATATATCTTTATTGTACTGACGAACCATCTTCCTGTGAAAGTATCAATGGAAGTTTGTCGGAAAGTGGAGACCTGGAATTACAGATTCTCGATGACATCAATTCGGAGTATCTTACCGTATCTCTCACCATGCAGGGCCCGAGCGCTTGCCAAGCCATTGATTAGTTCGTTTCATCAAACCATGAATCATGAATACTGCATGGATGTGAATTATTAGATGGTCTTTTAGATAATATTACAAAATTACGAAGCTGATTCATGATTGATCAGTGTTGTTTGTCCTGCTATCTTTTTGGCGTTCAACTATCGGGAGGAATTCATGAAGGTGCCCAATGGGAAAATACTGTTCATCACTTCGGTGTTGTTGTTGTCGGGATTGACGGCATGCAAGTGTGGTTCCGAAAAACAGGTTGAAAATGACCATAAGGCAGCAACACCTCTCGATACAATGGTAAAGGATTACGAATCCACTGTGGAGAAGTTGGGAAAAGCGGGCCAGATCAACATATTGGGCCTGATTCCCTCAGACGTGGACCTTGCCCTGATCGGGCGCAACCCAAACAGGTTCTACTCATGGCTTAAAGATAAGCCCTGGTGGACAGAGGTGAAATCATCACCTGTTTGGCAGGACCTTTACCTGAGTCCACCCATCGCTCGTCTTTCTTCTATTCGTCATAGATTAGCCAGTTTGTCACCTGTTAGATTCAAAATTCCTACAGTGGAGGAGTTTTTATCCACTCCCATAGGGCTGGCTGTGAAAAAGAGCGAAGAGGGAAGCAGTGTCCTGCTGGTGAAGCAAATCGACCTTCGCATCCAGGCGCTGGATCGACTGGCCGAGGTCTTTAACCAGATAAAGGATGAGGATACTGCAAAAGTTCAGACAATAGATGGGATAAAGCTTCGTTCCGTGGACTTGGGTACAAACCAATCCTTGCACTACGTGGTGTTTTCCAACCTTCTTTTGGTATCTGACGATGAAAAAATGATCCAGGATTCACTCGCGTTGGCCAAAGGCAAGGCTGGGAAAAAATCCCTGGCAGAGGGTGAGCATGACACGCTATTTGCCTCCCTGCAACAGGCGGATTTGGAGCTTATACTCAAGCCTGAGAAGTATCCGCTCGTCGCTCTGTTTGCTCCTGTGTCCATGATGGCCATTGGGTGGAGCAAAGATCGTCCCGATAGCATGGATCTTGCGGCGGTTGCGAACAATGTTCTTGGCACATCGAACTTCCAAAAGTCTGACAAGCTTTTGAGCATGCTGCCTTTGGACTCCAGGATGGTATTTGCAAGAACAGGTTTCGATGCTTCGAAAACATGGCAGAAAGTGATTTCTTCGTTACATGGCAAGACCAAGAGACGCCTTGTGTCATCGGTTGGCAACCTTGGAAAGGTGCTTGAAAAGATCGATGGGAAGATGGTGTTGGACTTGGTGGAAATGAATCCCTTGGAACCAGCTGTTGTCGTGTTGATGGAATTGAAAAAGCAAAAGCTAGACTCTACATGGCTGCAAAAGGAACTTGCTGGCGAGATTGAATTCGCCACGGGGAAAAAAGCCGAAAAATCGGACTCTGGTGAATTTCAGGGATTGGCTATGTGGAGTGCGAAATCCGGTACGTTGTCTCCATCATTTGCTGTAACGGACCAGTGGCTAATCCTTGGCTCTACTAAGAATGCCCTGGTCCGGGTCCTCAAAACCATGGCCGGAAAATCTCCATCATTGATGGACAAGGAAAGATTAGGGGCGAGCATGGCTCCTGATGATGCCACAGTGGGTATGTATTTCATTAGTTTCGATACAATATTCAGGGACTTGGTGAAAAATTCAAAGAAGATCATTTCTTCCAGCGAAAGATTCGATACCAATGACCTCGTGAGCACCTGGATACCGTTTTTCGAAGCCCTAGAGAAAATGTCTTGCCTGGGTGGAAGTTGGTCGGTGCAGGGACCAATTTTAAAGGGAAGGTTGATATCGTTGTGAAGACAGCCCATCAATTTACATGGACCGTCTGGCTGGGGTTCGGTTTGTTGGTATTGTTTGTGGCCAGCATTCTCGTCCCTGTAAAAAGTACCTATGCTTTGAGCCCGTTGACTATTTCGGCGGGAGTTGAAAACAGCGCCAGGCTCCTGTGGGAAGAAAATAGTGTCTATGGTTCGCCGGTTCCATATTGGCCATGGGATGTAACGGTTCGTGTCATTTCTGGTTCTGAAAATGTAAGGCTGGTAGGCGAACCCCATCGAACCAGAGGTCCTGCCAAACTGGAAGTCGCCTTGGTCCCGATGGGTGTGGCTGGGAGTGTGGTGTTGCAGCTCGACACAGGCTCGAGCAAGAAGGATTTCAGATTGCGGATCGATCGGCAAGAGCGCGACATGGACTCGGATGGATTTCCTGATGTTGCTGAACTTTGGAGCGACGGGGACAGGTCAGCTTTCAGGAGATGGTTTGTCGCTATAGCCGAATCGCAGTTTTATTCTCCTGACCCCAGGTGGACCGGCATCAACAGGGATTGCGCGGGCCTGGCAAGGTTCGCATACGCCCAGGCTTTGCGGAAACACGATGCCGGGTGGTTGTCTAAAATTGCATACCTTCACAGGTGGCCCGGAGAAGATGTAAAGAGCTTCAACTACCCTGACGTACCGATTTTGGGATTGAGATTGTTCCGAACTCAGCCTGGAGCTTTTGAAGGTGCGGATACTTTCATGGCCACCGCCAGTGCCAGGTTGTTATGGGAACAGAACACGGTTTTCGTATCAAGACTAGCGAAAGATGCACGCATGGGAGATTTACTCTTTTTCAGGGATCTTCGAAATATTCATTCTCCAATGCACACTATGATTTTGCTGGACTCGGCGGAAAAGGGAATGGACCGGCGCGTGGTCTATCACACGGGCCGGGATGGCAACAGTCCTGGAGAGGTCCGAATCGTAAGCCTTGCAGATCTAAACTCTCATGCAGATGACAGGTGGCATCCGGTAAATAATAATCCGAAATTTTTGGGGTTTTACCGCTGGAAAATCCTCGATGGAGGAAAACAATGATAACTTACATTACTTCAATTTTCCCTACAAAAGACACAAGGCCCTCGGTGATAAATACCTTGGTGCCGTTGTTGATGGCCTTGGTGTTCATACTGCCTTTTACGGCCAGTGCCCAGCAGCCACGATTCTATCTTTCCACGGATGGTGTGTTCAGCCCTTCACGAAAAGAGATCTCGGTAAAGCTCGAGGCCAGGGATATCTCCAGAATCAATCTGAGGCTCTATCGAATACCAGACCCAAAAAAGTTTTTCCTCGGGCAACAGGATCTTCATCGAATAGTTACTCAAAATGGCCCAAGCAGAGTATCCAGTTTGGACGTCGGAGCTGAATTGTGGAGATTGTCCGCCAAGTCCTTTTTGAAATCCCTGCGATCAAGTCTCCACGAGAGAGTCAGGAAGATCGGAAGGGCCGTAGATGGCGATAGCATAGATACATTGGATGAGCTAGCCGGAACGGTTCCGGCAAACAACAGCGCCGTACCCCTTTTGAAGGATCTGAAATTGGTGGACATGTGGACAGAGGAGTTGGGTGACCAGGGAGGTTGGGTATACAGGAACGTGGCCATCACTGCAAAGGAACCTGGGGTTTACCTGGTCGAGGGCATCTGGGGACAGGAGGTCGGCTATACGGTTGTCGTTATTTCCAGGATGGTTTTGTTGACCAGACAGAGCAAAGAAAAAATGCTTGTGTTCGCAGTTGATCCGGATCTTGGAAGCCCGGTTCCAAACGTGTCAGTTGAACTGATGCACGATGGTGAAGTCTTAGGCAAGGGCAGCACCGATTCGAACGGGCTTTGGGAAAAGTCCATTCCACTGGTGAGAAACAGTATTATCTTTGCAAGCAGGGGGGATGATTTCGCACTTCTCGATCCGACCTATCATCCTGCAAATTCGTTTTCGAGAAAGGTCTATCTGGCGACTGAGAGGCCGGTTTACAGGCCTGGCCAAGAAGTGTTTTTCAAGGGCATAATCAGGGGGTTCGAGGGGGAGAGTTACAAGCTCGACTCGGTATCGACTGTTACTGTCAAGGCTTTAGACCCCAATGGCCAGGAGGTGTTTTCAAAAACACTGAAAGTCTCAGATGGTTCTTTCAATGGGAAATTCAAGTTATTCGAGTCTGTATCCATGGGTATGTATCGCCTTGTGGCTGTGGTGGATGAAAAGGACTATAGCAGCGAGTTCAAGGTAAAAGCCTATAGGAAGCCGGAATACAAGGTCTCGGTTTCAACGGGAAAGAAGGCTTATATAGGTGGAGAGAAAGTCCAGGCAACTGTGGCAGCTAACTATTATTTTGGTCCACCTGTGGCTGAGGCCAAGGTAAAGGTTACCGTTTACCGTACGAGATTTTTCATCCCTTGGTGGATCGATGCTGACTACTCCTGGTATTATTCCGATGCTGAATATAGAAACACCATGCGAGAGACAGTGGAGGAATTCGAAGGAAACCTTGATAAAGAAGGGAAGTTCCAGGTCGATTTCGAGACAAGCCAAAACAGCTTGGATTACACCTATGGTATCGAGGCGGTGGTTACAGATCCTTCTTCTTTGTCCGTTACAGGCAGTACAAGGGTCCGGGTTACCGAAGCGAGCTATCGTTTGGTGATTGAGCCTCAGTACTTGTTGAACGCACCCAAAGTAGCCGCCAGAGTCAAAATCCTTTGCACTGACTACGCGCGAAAACCTATGTCGACTTCGGTGGACTTGAAGGTCCTGGCAAACACCATGACCATAGATGGAAAAGCTCAGTCAAACGTGCTCATGGAGAAAAAGGTAGAGATCGATTCAAGTGGCGAGGGATGGCTGGAGTTCAATCCCGAAAAGGGAGGAACATACGTCGTAGAAGGTACGTCCAAAGATAGTCATGGGAACATGGTCAAAGCGAGTTCCGTACTGTATGTGACGGCCAATGGCGGAGATATTCCATATGCACCAAAAGAATTGCAGATAGTCGCCGATCGAAAGAAATACAATGTCGGTGACAAGGCGAGATTTTTGATCCTGACTCCCCATGCCGATGCTCATCTATTGGTCACGGTGGAAGGCGGTAAACTGTATGGCTATTCAGTGATCCGTGCAAAAGGTACATCAGCGGTTTTCGAAGTTCCCATAACCCAGGCTCAATCACCTAATTTTTTCATGAGGGTTGCCATGGTATTTGACTCGAATCAATACCAGCGAAGATTGGACGTGGTAGTCCCTCCCAGGGAAAAGCTTTTGAAGGTAAAACTCGTTGCAGAACCCAACAAGGTGCAACCTGGCCAAGATGTATCTGTGAAGGCCGAAGTGACCGACTATAAGGGCAGACCGGTCAAAGGGGCACAGTTGGCCCTGGCCGTGGTTGATGAGGCGATCTACGGAATTAGCCCGGAGATAGCGGTTCCCATCGAGAGGTTCTTCTACCACAGGAAACGTAACGACGTACGCTCTTACTGCTCCCTCTCATTCAGGTTTTACGGCTATGGAGAATCGGCCAAAGACAAGATGGCCGCTTTGTACATGCGTCAACCGGTGCTTCCGGGATCG
>CAYSLH010000109.1:0-14458 GCA_964431605.1 uncultured Myxococcales bacterium | reverse complement strand
CCAGCCGCCACGATCTGGGATTAAACCCCAACCACTGTATCCTGTGTGGAAAGTGTGTTTACGCGTGCGAACACGACGTGGGCAAATCAATACTGGCTTTTACCCAGAGAGGCATGGCTACCCGAATCTCCACATTTGACGACAGGCCACTGGCAGAACAAGATTGCGGTGATTGTACGCGCTGTGCCGAGGTCTGCCCTGTCGGCGCAATCTATATAAGAAAACAAAAACCGTAAAACATAGATATCCTTCATACTCATACCGGGTCGATCGGTGTATGCAGGCTCTTTCCTATTGTGTCAGGTTGTGCTACTCCAGTATCCCATGGGAACGAGACCCAAAACCAAAAGATACGGCTCCTCCGGTCCCTACCGGAGGATCTACCTCGTAGCACCTAGGCACCCGGAAAATTTCTGGTCCATGCAGGGTACTGCAGAACTCTTCGGCACAAAAACCCTCATGCCCAATTCAGCTCTGGCCACCCTCATGGCCCTGACACCCAAGGACGTAAGTATCGAATATGTCCTGGCAGATGAAAACGTCTCCGAGGTAGATTTCGACATGCCCTGCGACCTGGTGGCCATCACCGGTGGTACTCTCCACGCACCCAGGATACACCAACTGTGCAGGGAGTTTAGAAGCAGAAACATCCCGGTAGCCCTGGGTGGAACCTATGCGAGCATAGAACCAGACAGGTGTGACGGCCTGGCGGATTACCTGTTCATGGGAGAAGCGGAATACACTTGGCCCTTGTTTTTGAAACAATGGATAAAGGGCGAGGCCAAACCTGTCTATCACCAAAAACAACCCATCGATCTGGCCCATAGTCCAGCGCCCGACTGGTCGCTCATACGCCCGGCAGACTACCTGAACATGACGGTGCAGACGAGCCGCGGCTGTCCCAACCGCTGCGACTTTTGCCAGGTAATCCAGTACCTGGGAAGAAAATACCGCACCAAGTCAACGGACCAGATAATGACCGAGGTCCGTCAGGCCCACGCCCTCGGAGCGAGGACGGTGTTTTTTTCTGATGATAATTTCCTTGGAAAGCCGCAATTTACCAGGGAACTGCTTGATGAGCTGATCGAATGGAACAAAGAACAGACACGTCCATTATCTTTTTCCACCCAGATCACCGTCCAGGTGGCAGACGATGAGAGCTTACTTCAAAAATTTGCGGATGCCAGGTTTTCGGTCCTTTTTATCGGAGTGGAGACAGTGCGTAAAAAAAGCCTGGAGGAAATTCACAAAACCCAAAATTTGTCATCAGACATCACCGAGAGGATCAGAAGAATCTCCAGGTTTGGGATTGTTCCGTTTTTGGGTTTGATTGTGGGATTCGACAACGATGACATTTCGGTATTCGATGATCTAAGGGACTTCATCGAAGACACCGACAGCCCCATTGCGGGAATCAGCCTACTAAACGCCCCGAGAAAGACACCCCTATATAACCGCCTGTCAGAACAAGGCCGCATCGTGGATGAAGAATTTGCTGGTGAGTGGCAGCTTTCGACCAACATCATCCCGGCAAGGATGACCAAGCAAGAGATGATAAGACTTTACTGGCTCCTGTTCGAAAAGATATACGAACCGGAAAGTTTCGACCGGCGGCTGGAGAGATGGCTTGCACAGGTGGAGTACTTTTCTAAAATATATAAGAATAAAAAATTCGATTTTGGGCAGGTGAGCAGTCTTTGGGGAATGTTGGGCAAGTTCACGTTCAAAACGGATCCGCAGGTCAGAGCCTTGTTTTTCAGGAGTATCAAACGCACCTGGCGGACCAACCCCAAACTGCTCAAGCGGGCATTTACCTTGCTTGCTCAGTACTGGCATTTTTATAATTTCGTCAAGAGTAATGCACCAGTAGAGTATAATCCGTAAACGCTACCCCGGGTAACAATCCGTCAGGAGGGACCATGCCCCCCAAACCATGGCAAACGGTATATGCAAAAAAAACTGTCACTGCAGAACGTGCATTGTCAGTGATAAAAAACGGCCAAACCCTTTTTGTACATTCGGGTGCGGCAGAACCAACCCTGCTAACCAAGACCCTGGCGGAAAAGGCCCCATCGTTCTGGGATATAGAAGTAATTCACCTGACCGCGGCCCAGGAGGAGTCTCCCCTGGCCAAGCCGGAGCTGTTGCAGCACTTCAGGTACAACACCTTCTATATCGGAAGGGGTCTGAGCGCTGCAATCTCAGGAGGAAGGGCAGACTACACCCCCATGAATATCAGCGAGTTGCCCCAGGCATTGGCTGACGAAATCGTGCAGGTGGACGTTGCCTTGATCCAGGTATCTCCGCCGGATTCTTTCGGCCTGTGCAGCTTGGGAGTGAGCATCGATGCCACCAAGGCAGTGCTGGAACATGCAAAGGTAGTCATCGCCCAAGTCAATGAATACGTTCCGGTCACTTTGGGCGACACCCTTTTGCCGGCCGAGCAGATCGACTTCATGGTGGAGGGTAACGTGCCCCTGGTAGAAGTGGACACGTCAGAAATAGACCCAGTCTCTTTGACCATAGGACGCCATGTGGCATCACTGATAGAAGATGGAATGTGCCTTCATTTCGATCGCGGCCCCATCAGTGCTGCTGCCATGCGCTACTTAGACACGAAAAAGGACCTGGGAATCCATACCGATATCCTCACCGATGACCTTCTTCGCCTTGTGAAGTCCCGTGCCGTCAACAACATGAAAAAAAAGATCAACAGAGGAAAGACTGTGGCCACCATGGTAATGGGGTCCAGGGAGTTGTATGATTCGGTGGATAAGAACCCATATTTCGAACTACTGCCCATCGACCAGGTAAACGATCCATTTGTCATCAGCCAGAACCCTAACATGGTCTGTGTCCACGCCATTCAGGAGATCGAACTCACGGGCCTCGCCAGGTCCGACACCCAGGAGATATCGGCCATACGCGCATTGCCGTCGAGCATGGACTTTATCGACGGAGCTACCAGATCCCAGGGTGGATTCAATATAATGGCACTTGCGTCCACTACCCCTGATGGGAAAAATTCGAGAATCGTTCCTCTTTCTCTAGGAGGAGGAGTAGCTTTTACCAGGTCCAAGATTGACTATGTCGTAACAGAATATGGCGTAGTCAATCTATACGGACTCAGCATCAGGGAACGAGCTATCGCCCTGATTTCCATCGCACATCCAAAGTTCCGAAGGCAACTTATGGACGAGGCCATTCGACTGAACTTCGTGGGAAAAAACCAGCCACTGGCTCCTGAACACGGCTGCGTATACCCTCACCAGTATGAGATGACCAACACGTTCAAAGGCGACCTAGAGGTTTTTTTCAGGCCTGTTCAACCATCTGACGCGAAACGATTGCAGCGAATGTTCTATCGTCTGTCGCCCGAGTCCATTCGAATGCGCTACCACGGTACCATAAAAACCATGTCAAACGATATGGCCCAAAAGCTTTCGGCCATCGACTACAGCAGGGACATGGCAATCGTCGGACTGGTGGGGCCAAGGCTCAATCCCATGATAATCGCCGAAGGTCGTATCATGTACAACCCTGCCAACAACATGGGAGAATTTGATATCGTGGTGGACCAGGAATTTCAAGGAAGAGGGATAGGAACCTTTCTTGCCAACAGGTTGAATAAAATAGCTTACTCCAGAGGCCTTAGCGGAGTTTATGCCGAGGTGATTTCTCAAAATGCCGCCACCATAGCGCTGCTTGGACGAGCATGGCCCACGGCCCGAAAGACCTTCGACTCGGATAGCACGACTTTTACCCTCCGCTTTCCACCATCGGACGTGGAGAGACCAAAAGACAGCATCATCGTGTATTCCGGTAGATTTGGAGATTTCACATACGGCGAAGACCACCCGTTCAATCCTGGCCGCGCACGCACAACCCTGAGCATTATAAAGAATCAGGGGTTTTTGGACGAGCCTTGGATGAGGCTGGAAGAGCCATGCCTAATCACCAAGGAGCGCCTGATAGAATCCAATGACCCAGGGTTCATCGAAGCCCTCGAAAAGGCCAATGATGGGAAATGGAAAGATGAGTACCTTGAATATCATTTGGGCGGCGACGACTGCCCTGTGTTTCAGGGCTTGTTCGACTACGTGCTCTTATACTCCTCGGCCACGTGCAAGGGTGCCAGTCTGATACTGGAAGAAAACGCAAACGTGGTGTTCAATCCCCTTGGAGGTTTTCACCACGCCAGTCGTTCCCACTCGGAGGGGTTTTGTTACGTAAACGACATCATATTGGCCATCGATAAATTCCTGGCAAGGGGCTTTCGGGTAGCCTACGTGGACATAGACGCTCACCATGGCAACGGTGTCCAAGACGCCTACTACTCTGACGACCGAGTGCTGTTTGTGTCACTTCACCAAACAGGAAAAACACTATATCCGTGGTCAGGGTTTGAAAACGAGATCGGTGACGGGATCGGCAAAGGTTTCAACATCAATATTCCCTTGCCGGAAGAGACGGACGACGAAGCGTATGAGATGGTATATAAAAGAATAGTACCCAAAGCGGTAAACCTTTTCAGTCCAACTGTCATCGTAATGGCCATAGGAGCTGACACACACAAAAACGATCCCCTCTCCAATCTGAATCTCACCAACAATGGGATGGTTACGGCAGTAAAGCTCCTTCGTGAAAGCTGCCAACACCTGATGTTATTGGGTGCTGGAGGCTACGACGACCAGACTACCACCAAGGCTTGGGCCCGCATGTGGGCCGCCGCTAACAGGGTCGACGACCTGCCAGATTACATGCTAGTAATGGGGGGATCTTTCATGGGCGGTTCAGGCTTGGGAGGAGGAGCAGACATAGTGGACATGCAGTACCGGGTATCTGGTGACACGAAAAAAGCGATAATGAAAGAGTTGGAACGAATCGCGGAGTTTCATGAAACCAACACCCTTCCTCTCATTGGCCAAACAAAAAAGTGAACAAGGCCCCACGTTCCCATATCGACCACATTTGGAGGCTTATCTAAAAGATCCGAACTTTCATTGATCGATGATTTTTCCATCGGTATGTTTCTGCTTCAGTTTTTGCAAACGTTCAATTTGTTCCAAGCCAATGAGGGGATCAGAACTCAGCTTTGCTACCTGGCGCCAACGCTCAATGGCATCGTCGAATTTTCCCAGTTTTTCATAGAGCCTTGCCATGTGTACTCTCGCGGACCTGCTCTCCGAATCCATCAACGCAGCCTGGCCATAAAGTTTGAGCGCTCTTTGCAACTCTCCCCTCTTCTCAGCCAATATGCCAAGGTTTTCCCTCGCCACAGAACCATGTGAAGGACCAGCGATCTTCACCGCTTGGAGAAAAAACTTTTCGGCCGACACAAAATCTCCCGAATCCGCCGCCGACTTTCCCATGAGGTTTCTCAAACCATAGCGTGCCTTGATGCGATTCATATCCGAGACTACAGGCACATGGACCACAATCTCGACTGCCAGCAACACCAACATCAACCACCAGGTTTTTCTCAAACCTACGTGTTTGATCCGCTCCGACCAGGTAACGACACCTGCTCCAGCCAGGGGGATTATCATGGGCAACGCCAGTATCCGATATCGATCCGCCACGTAGAACACCGAAACGCCCACCAGGTATACACCGGCGCATAGCGCGAGCAACCTGAGACCCTGTCTGCCTTTCCACGCAAGCAACACACCCAGCACCGCAAAAGGAAAGACCACGCCAAACCCGGGCAACAACCCAAGAATTGGTGCCAACTCCTGCACCGCGTAATACGGATGGTGAATGGGCATCTCCTCTGCATTGATGCACAGGAATAACTTCTTGCCCAAAAGCGCCATGGCATCACCAGGATGCTCCTTCCACCACTGCAATCCACGTTCCAGCCAATAGGATGACACCTCGGAAAGGGTCAGATCTCGCCCCCTGGCAGCAGATGCCAGGTCTTTCCAACTCTTGATGTATGCTGCGTGACTACTCGCGTCTATCTTCTCACCCTTCGGGACATGGAACAATCCAGTGGCCTGGGGGTTGTTGCCCAGATAGAAGCTGTGCCCGGTAGACGCCGAAACCGGCACCAGTCCATCTCCCTTCAGTGCATTGTGAATCCAGGACGGGCTCATGCCCACGACCAAGCCCAAGGCAGCAACCATGGCACCAATTATCCTCATACGCCATGTGCCTGCCACCACCGACCACCAAATGAAAGCCACGGGCAATACTATAAGCAGGTTTGGTCTACCCATCAGGGCCAGCCCGGAGCACACCCCGGAGACCAGGAGTAGGGAAATCTTCTTCCTGTGACCCGCACGTATGAGACTCCATAGCGCACCCGTCACAAGCGGAACCACCATGGCCGGGGCCAATAACTGGCCTTCGAAAAACACGAATGGACCATACACTGCAGCGAATGCTGCACTCAGTCTGCCCACCCAGGTTCCACCCACCTGCTTTCCCAATCCGTAAAGCAAGTATATGTTCACGAGACCGAACAAAACGAACAGAATCCTCGGAAGCACCAGATCCGGACCGAACAAGGAATAGAGGCCTGCCAAAAAAAATGTTACCAGTGGTTGATACAGAAACGCACCAGGTTCAGGCCCCAACCCCAATAGGCCCAACGCACTATTATGAAAATTGAGCTCATCGCCATAAAGGGAGAAGAACAAAGGGGTAGACGACCACTGGAGTAAAAACACGATTCTCACCAAGGCACCTACACCTATCAACCCAAGCACCAGGAGCAATTCACCGTGGCTCTTTTCCATGGGAGCCGTGTTTTTATTTGGAGTAAGGATCCCGGCCTCCGTCCACCGAATCTTCAGCATGCCCAGTTCCCATTCGTCTGCGGAGCCTTTTTATGTGATCGCGTACAAAAGCATCACCTGTCATGAACCTTGCAGCCCTGCTCCACCAAAGGATCGCATCTTCCAACTCCCCCATGTTCTCGGCAGCCTTGGCGCGCATCGCTAAAGGTCTGGGATTTCCAGGCGAGCGCCTTGCGGCATCTTCAAACCATTTCGCAGCCTGCCTGAAATCTCCTTTTTTGAAATATGTCATCGCAAGGTTCATTCTCAAGCCCACGCCGGCTCTCGGACCAGCCAGAGAAATGGCTCGGGAGAATGCTCTGCCGGCCTCATCCAGCCGCCCCAGGTTACCGGCACTGGTTCCAAGACGGTTGTAGCCGGCCGACAAAATTCTTGCCTCGTCACTCCACACCCTGCTTATCTCGGATGCTCCAAACGACAACCCTATTATCACCAACCCCGACCACACCGCCTTCAAACCACCTCCCTTGAAACGTCTCGCCAATTCCACCATGCCCGCCGCCGACAATGGAGCCATCATGGGCACCATGACCAGGCGGTACCTGTCAGATACGTAAAAGACCGCCATGCTCAAAGCATATACAACGACACAAGTTGCCAACATCCATCCACCGTCCATGGATCGAGCTGTCCAGAAAACCCCAAGTACAAAAAACGGCAAAATTACACCGAATGTCAATAGCAGACGAAGCACTGGCGCCAATTCGCACCCCAGTTCGTAGGGATTGTGGATGGGTTGTTCCTGAGCCCCGAATGCCATGAGCAGCTTCTTGCCGAACAAACCCATAGCATCCAGCGGTTGTTGGCGCCAAAAATCGAACCCCCTCGCATACCAGTAATCAGATACCTCGGACTGGGTCAACTTGCGGCCCTCGTCCTGCTCGGCAACGCGGGTCAGGGACCTGGAATACGATTGATGGGAAGAAGGGTCGATACCCTGAGCCTTGGGTATGTGGTATCTCCCGGTGGCTTTGGGGTTGTTGCCTATAAAAAACGATATGCCTCCTGCGGTGGATACTGGAACGAATCCCGCCCCATGGGAGGCGTTATACAAAATCGATGGACTAAGCCCCAGCATCAGTCCAACAAAGGCCAGCAGGATCTGCAACGCCCGTATTTTCCATGGAAGCTTTCCACGAAGCAGCCATACAAAGGCCACCGGCAGGATCACTCCTAGATTGGGACGTCCCATCATGGCCATGGACATAAACAGGCCCGAAAAAAAGACAAGCCACGAATGTCTCTGTTGTCGCGAATGCAACAAGAACACAAAAGCTCCCGTCAATAGAAAAACCACCAGCCCGGACGCAAGAAGGTGTCCTTCGAAAAACACAAGTGGACCGTACAAGGCCATGAGAAGAGCGCTGATGTATCCCACCATCATACCGCCCATCTTTTTACCCAAAAGGTATGCCAGGTAAACTCCGGCTACGCCCGACAACAACTGTATGATTCTAACCAAGCTTGTGCCAGGACCGAACAACCAGTACACCGTGGCCAAAAAAAACGAGTACAATGGCTGGTATAAAAACGGTCCCTCCGACGATCTCTTTCCCAGGAGGCTGAGAGCCGTATTGTGAAAATTCAGTTCATCACCCAGCAGCGAATGAAACAGAGGCGTACCTGCCCAGCTTGAAAGAAAGCTCAATCTCACACATAGCGCAACAGCACAGATACCCAGGACGACAAGGACGTGTTTTCGGTGGGAGACGGGAAAGTCATATTCCCTGATGTCGCGGATCACTTCAGGCTCTCCAGGATTCTTCTGGCACTCATCTCCAGGGGCCTTCCCAGGTGGTCGGTCTCTCCCTTGTGTTTTTCGATTATCTCTTCCAGCAACCGCCTGGCCATGCCAGGATCATTGTCCTTATATACCCAGTTCGCAAGGGCCAACATGGACAGCCCTTTCGCAGGGGCGTTATATTCACACAAGGTATCCGAGTATCTGTCTTCAACCATGGTCCAGTACTCTTCCGCCTTTTTTCTTCTTTCGGCTAGGGGCAACGAGCGGGATCTCATATAATGATGACCCAATTCCAAAGCTGCGCAACCGGCACGGTTGGTATCAGGGAATTCCTTCAGGAGTTTTTCCAGGTTTGCCATGGCCTTTGGATCACCACGGGGCCTTCGGCCCTTGAACCATAGTTCTTCCATTCGTTTGTGTCGATCTTTTCCCAGGCGACGACGGTCTTCGTACCACTTGCGTTCGAACTCCTGTCCAAACGACTGGACAGTATCTTCGTTCACAGGCTTGTCTGTCTTTACTCTGTTTACTTCTGCTGTGGCCACCGGTTTTACGCGCGGACCCTTACCAGGCAGGATAGGCTTATCCCTGCCAGCTCTGAATGATGAATCTTCATGATGATCCGCCACCATAACAGCATCGTCCGGTACGCTTTCATCGTCACCCATAACCAGCCATACCATGATGCCCATCAGGATCAACGCGCAAACGCCCAAAACCATCAATAAACGCATCTCGACACCTTCGGCCAACGGAAGTTTACTTCACACCACTGGTCTCCAAAGATTTGAGTAACTTTACAACCTTGAGAATTTTCACGCTGGCAGGAGATTTTCCAGCACCCCGACGTCTGCGCTTTTCCTGCATGTTTTTCACATCATCAGTGATGGTGGTCATGAGGTTTTCAAAATTCTCTCTTGCTTTTGCCTTGTCCAGCTTTGCGTCAGCAGCAGCGTTTGCCAACGCACCTACAAGTGCAGTCGCATAGCGAACCAGGCCCAGGTAATCATCGGCCTCGTCCGAGTTCATGACGGGAATGAGGGAAGCCCTTTTGGCGTCTTTTATATCTCCATCATACAAACCCTTGCTCATCAGTCTCGCCTGGACTCTCAGGTATCCTGCAGCAGCCATCATCCTCTCGATAGTGTCCAGGACGGGTCCTGGAGTACCGGCCATAACCATCTTGTCATAAGCCTTTTTCAAGGGATCAGCGCCGGGCAGTTCCAGGGCCATGTGCTTGAACATCCTGTCGGAGATTGCCCGGCTCTTTTGCAAGGCCGTATCCAACGGTAGTTGGTTGTTTCGGTTTACCGAATACGGATCAGCTCCATGGCTGACCATGATATCGACTATTCGAGCGGATCCATAGTCACGGAGAAGCACCACCCTGTGAAGGGCGGTGTCTCCGGTACCGTCACCTTTTTGCTTGAACTTCAGGTTGATACCATGCTCCACGAGCAGTTTGACCACATCCCAGGAATCTTTCTGGGGCGTGTTTAGAGCGTCGAAAATGGCAGCTCCATGATGGACATTGGGATCTACTCCGTTTTTGAGCATGAGGGCCACAACATCCGCCCTGGCCGATAGAGCAGCTTTGCTCAGGGGTTCTTGTGCCTTGGAGTACTTGGTCTGAGTTTTTGCACCCTTTTCCAAAAGGGGGATGAGAGTATCCCATCGGTAATCCAACGAAGCGTAATGCATGGGAGTAAACCCTCCCGAGCACTTCTTGTTCACATCCGCTCCCCCCTTGGCTAGGGCCCTGGAAACAGCCACCTCATTGGGTGATTTCTTCACCTTGAACACCAGGCACAAGGGGGTGTCGCCATCATCATCCACAAGGTTTGGGTTTGCGCCTTTTGAAATAAGCCAACTAATGGTCTTCGCCTGTCCGGCCTGAGCCGCTGCATGAAGGGCGGTCATGCCATTTTCCCCACGCGAGTTGATATCCTGACCGCTTCTCAACCATGAATTCAGTCCATCGATGTCCCCTCTTCTCGCTGCAGATAGTCCCGCGTTGCCACAAGCCGAGAGGCTCAATGCCATGGTTGCTATCAGCACAGATGAAAATGATTTCCGCATCTGTAACTACTCCTTTCCCGTAGCACCGATTCATGCTTCCTAGATGCGAGATTATAGCAATGGTCTTTGAGATGATCACGTGAATTGTACGCAGAGCAAAGCGTACTGTCGGCAGGACCAAAGACCAGCATGGTTGGGCGTCAGGATCGCCAAATGGAAGCTACCCCCCAATGACCAATCCGGAGTGAACCAAAGCCAACGGACCCACGTCCCCTATGACAATGGATGCAGCTTTGGATGCATGGTGAGCGGCTTTTGCAACTTCATCCCTGGACACGGGTTTATCTACGTCAAATCCACTTGCGGCCAGTATGGCTAAAAAGGTTGCTGCATAGGTATCCCCGGCCCCGGTCGGATCAAGCACCTTGGCCTGATGCGACGGAACATGAAGTTGTCCACCCTTCCACCAAATGCTGCTACCTTCAGAGCCACGGGTCAACACAACCATGTGAGTATACTCTATCAAATAATCCAACAACTCCTTAGGCTGTCCATGGAGATCCTCCGTGGACAAAAACGCGATATGGATTCTTTTCATCATCTCGACCGGGGGAAACACGCAGGCTGGCACAACCAATTTCAGAGATTCCTCGCCTTCAATCCCGCTTGCTCGCCGCAACAACCCCTGCAAGCCCAATCCTGTAATCCTGGCATGGAGCACGTCCAACCACTGCAATGGATCCAGTTCACCCAGAACCGGGGCCAAAAACGACACATCGAGATCGGAAGCCAGACCGGCAACCCTGCCTGGCACCAGGCGAGAGCCCAAGGCAGAGACATACTGGACCCTGTTGCCGGCATCATCATAACGATTTACAAAAGTCGTCGTCTTGCCCCTGACATCTGCAAAGGTCTCGAAGCTGTCGAGGAAATCACGACATTGGAAATCCTCCCCCAGGCAGGTAACCAAGCCAGGTGAACAGCCCAGACTTTGCCATGCAGATGCCGCATAAAAAGCACATCCACCAGGAAGAATTTTTTCCTCGTATCGGTCGTGAGTAACGGATCCAACAGAAAGGCATTTCAGTCCGGACAACGAAATCATGACATCGATTGGCCTCCACCTATATTGTACGACTGACCAGTTATGGCAGAGCAATTGTCCGAAAGCAACCAGCACACCAAGGATGCCACTTCCCCTGGCTGTACGAACCGCCCCATGGGTATCTGTGAACAAGCCTGTTTGCGCACAGCGTCAAGCGAAACCCCGCTCCTGCGAGAAGTCTCCAGCAAGTCTTTTTCTGCCATGTCCGTATCGACCCATCCGGGACAGACAGAGTTGATAAAATAGCCCTTGGGCGCGAGTTCGATGGCAAGTGATCTGACCAACCCAAGTAGTCCGTGCTTCGAGGCGCTGTAGGCGCTGTAAGTCTCGCGGCCCTCTTTTCCCAATGCGGACGATACGACCACAATCCGAGCTCCCGGAGCCAAGAACGGATAGGCGGCTTTTATGGTGTTGTATACGCCTGTCAAATTGACTCTCATGGTACTGTCCCAGACATCATCAGCATCGCGGTCCCCTAAGGCAGCCCTTTTGCATATGCCGGCGTTTGCCACGACCTTTTTCAAAAGACCCAGTTCTTTCACCGAGTTGCTCAATACGGCCGAAAGTGAACTCCTGTCGCCCACATCAACGGCCACAGGATGCACCAATGCTTCAGAATCCCGCGATGAGAGGTTCACCGTTCGGCTCAAGGCAGTAACCCGTGTATTGGAACTGGTCAACTGAGAAGTTATGGCGAGTCCTATACCGCGACTCGCTCCAGTGACAAGGGCGTGGTGCATCTGCTTCCACCTTCCTTCCGAGCTTCAATTGCCGAGACTATGACAGAGGCATTGACAGGGATGGAATATTGTCCACCCACCGACAACAGGTGTCCAATGGTCTTTGGCAGAGCCATGCGAATACCGTCGGTCCGATAATACTTGTTGTATTTCAACGCCTCTAGTATGTCGTCCGCACGAATGTATTCCGGTACAGTCACTGGAAGCTTGTATTTTTGTAAAAGACTTTCGTGAAATTCCACTACTTTCATAGAACAGGCACCCATTCGCCATGCCGTCTCTGCTGCAACCATCATTCCTATGGCAATGGCCTCGCCGTGTCTCAGATCATAGCCTGATAGATGCTCTACGGCATGGCCCACCGTATGACCATATTGCAAAACATAAGCAGGACCCTTTTCCTTTGGATCGATCTTTTCCAACTCACATTTCAGAGCAATATTACGCTTGACCACCGTTTCGAGAAAACCCGGATCCTGCAACTCACCATCATAATCCAGAAGATACCGAGCATAGCTTCCATCCTGGACCAACCCGTGTTTGAGCACCTCTGCCAGCCCGTCTATGACAAGGTCTTGGGGTAAAGTCGCCAGTGTATCTATGTCGCAGGCCACCAGGCTCGGTGGAAAGTATGACCCGATCAGGTTCTTACCCCACCTGGCGTTGATGCCCTGCTTGTGACTGATGGCCGCATCCACCTGAGCCATGACCGTTGTTGGCAAGTGAATAAGCCTCATTCCACGGTAGATTGTCGAAGCCACGAAACCACATACGTTGCACACCACCCCTCCACCCAAAGAGATGAACACCGACTGCTCATCCAGGCCGTGGCCCAGGACTCGCTCCACCAGGTACGAATAACTTGCCAGGCTCTTGGACTGCTCACCCACGGGCAACACCAACTCTATGGCGTCGAGTCCATGCTCTTTGAAACGCGAAAGAACCCCCTTGCCATACAGCTCATGAACCGTCTCATCGGTAAAAAGAAAGACAGCGGATCCCATGCTCTCAGGTGGCAGGATTCTCTCTGGTTGGAGGTTTTTGACAAGCCCCCGGCCAACTTCTATGGGCGTTGGCATGGTGCCTGGCACCTCGAACCTCGCACGCCACCTGACACCCGTGGGTTCGTTCGGAGAAAAACAATCCCTGCCCCGTGCTTGCCCCGCTGCTTGAATCGATCCATCCATTTTTCCTACCTCCAGGATTACCAACCTCGACCGCCATCACAATGTTTGCGAAAGTTTCAGCCAAACTCTCATACCCTTGCTTGGGTCCAAGTTTTCGCAAAGCAATACTGAACCAATGCTGAATTATTACTGAAGCAATGATGATGCCAAAAGTCATGATGCTCACGGGCTTAGAAAAACTTCGCCAAGTTAGGCAGTTGGCACTCATTCTGTTCTAATGAAAGAGAGTTTTTGTAAATCAAACGTGAAATCCTCAGACAGCGTCGTCAAAACACCACACAAATCAAATGCCTGGACCATGAAATTGAAATTGATTGCTGGGAGGGGGAGATGTAACTGGATTATGATGCTTCTGCCAAGGCTACGCATTTTCGAAGGATGTTGGCGACCTTCCGATTTTTTCTAAGGAGGCGGAGCTCTCTGGGTGTCAGGTAGGCGACCCGGCAACAGTGGATCTCTTCATTACGAATGGAAATGATGATCTGGTCACTGTTTTTATCAGCAGTCATTGAAACCCCACGTTTAGGCCCATGCTCAAGTATGTCATCTTCCAATGCTCTGAGATGCCTGTGGATTCTCAGGGCACGAAGAGCGGTGGGATCTGAAAAATTGTATTTTTTCTTTCTTGCAGAGTTTTCCAGAGGCTGTGCACGCAACTTCTCGACTATGAGGTAGAGTTTATCCTTCTTTGCTTTTTTCGGACTTTTTTTCTTTGCAGTATTAGCCATTGGCACTCCAATCATCGGGCCTGCGGCAAACAGGTCATCAATATTTATCGTGTGGATTATTTGCAACACTAATGCCAATGTTTGGGAGAGTCCTAAAAATAGTCCAACCAATTATTAATACAGCACTTTATT
>CAYSLH010000108.1:11463-14466 GCA_964431605.1 uncultured Myxococcales bacterium | reverse complement strand
AAGAAAGAACCATACGAGGAAAACTCAGCCTGGCCGCGCTGGAGGAGAATTCCCTTGAACGCTGGCGCACCTTGGAATCTCAAGGTATCTACTTGGGTAGGGACAAACCTGGCAAAATCGCCTTTATGTTTCCGGGACAGGGATCACAGTATATCGGAATGCTCAAGGATCTGTACGAACACGAGTCGGTGGTCAAGGATGTCTTTGACGAAGCGGACAGGATCATGGCACCCAGTCTCGCTCGACCATTGAGCCAGTATGTTTTTACCGATGATACCCCCGAAAACCGTATGGCGCTCGTGGATACCAAGGTCTGCCAGCCGGCCATGCTGGCTGCGGATATTGCTCTTTTGCGCCTGTTGCAACAGAGAGGAATTACTCCTGACATGGTGGCAGGCCATTCCCTGGGAGAGTATGCCGCGTTGGTGGCCAGTGGCATGTTGGATTTTGCTGGAGCGCTTCACGCGGTAAGTGCCAGGGCGAAAGAAATGTCAGGTGTACGGGTGGATGACGTGGGAAAGATGGCTGCTGTTTTTGCACCTGCTGAAAAACTCATGAAGCTGATAGAGAACATAGACGGCGTCGTCGTAGCCAATTACAACTCGAGGAGCCAGACGGTAATTGCCGGAAGAACCCAGCCCATGCAGCAACTGGTCATGAAACTTACATCCATGGGCATAAAAGCCGTGGAACTGAATGTGTCCCATGCTTTCCATTCCTTCGTGGTAGCCCCGGCCGTTGGTCCTCTGAGGAAAGTACTCGGAAGTTTGGACTTCAGACCACCGAGAATTCCCCTTGTCGCCAACGTGGATGCCATGGCTTATAGCGATGATCCTTCCGCCATGGAGGCCAACCTGGACAGGCTGGCAAGCCAGGTCGCTTCTCCGGTACGATGGGTCAAGAGCCTGGAGGTGCTTTACGAAAAAGGGGCCAGATTGTTTGTTGAAGTTGGACCCAAGAAGGTGCTTGCTACCTTTGCATCCGAAGTTCTCCAGGCCACGGATGCGTCTGTGGCTTTTGCAAATCATCCTAAAGTCGGGGATTATCCTTCCCTGGGTGCGGTGGTGGCTGCAGCAGCTGCGGCAGGGCATCCGAGCTTGGTGGATACCAGGGAAGATCATCGTTCCTCGGTGACAAACCTGGGTTCGGATACTAATTATACTTCTGCCGATATCGAAGAAGAACAAGTGGTCGTAAGCGGTGTTGCCATGGGGCTACCTGGTGAAGATCACCCGGTGTTTTCAGATGATAATACCAACAGGATGCTGGAAGGCTTCAGAGGGATTGACGCCATCGACCTGGAGCATCGCCATAGTTTAGCAAATCAGCGTATAGTCCGGCTGGTAAAAGACGCTCCTGGCGGTCCTGCTTTCGAAGTAATCGACGAGCCTGACAAGGTCGCAAGGCTTACGGGAAGACGTGGTTATTTTGATTTGACCGAAGAGTTCGGTATTCCCGCAGAAAGGGTGGAGTCTTACGATATTACCACCAGGCTGGCCATAGGCGCCGGTTTGTTGGCCCTCAGGGATGCCGGCCTTCCCCTTGTCATGCATCACAAAACAGCTTCCACTGGAAAGAAGTTGCCGATTGGATGGAGATTACCAGTCGAACTATGTGATGGTACCGGCATAATCTTCGCATCGGCGTTTCCTGGCTATGATGAGATGCTCAAGGGAGTCGGGCAGCGCAGCGCCTCACAGCGGCTGGAAGCGCGGCTGGAAGAGTTGCGTTTGATCGAAAAAGAGGTTGGTGAACTCCATGCGGTACGGCGTCGTATCGAGCAGCTTGAAAAAGAGTTGGGAGAAGGGTTTCACCTGGACAGGAAGTTCATCTTCAAGGCCCTGTCCTTCGCTCATGCTCAAATGGCTGAACTCATCGGTGCCAGAGGTCCCAATGTCCAGGTAAATGCGGCATGCGCTTCGACCACCTTAGCCGTATCCATGGCACAGGACTGGATCAAGTTGGGCAGGTGTGACCGGGTATTGGTTATTGGAGCCGATGATATCACAAATGAAAGACTGGCTCCCTGGCTGGTAGGGGGATTGTTGGCAACAGGTGCGGTAACAACAGAACCGGAATTGGAAAAAGCCGCACTTCCTTTCGATAGACGCAGAAACGGTATGATTCCCGGCATGGGCGCTGTTGGAATCGTGGTTGAGCGCCATACGGAAGTTAAAAAGCGGGGGATGAGGGCTTTGGCCAGGATACTGGGAGCGGAGATTGCCAACAGTGCGTTCCATGGTGCAAGGCTCGAGCCGGAGCACATCGCGCAGGTGGTCTCAAGGTTTATCCAGCGCATGGAAAAGAAGTACGGACTGAACAAGGGCGAACTGGCAAGACAGGCCGTGTTTGTATCACACGAGACATACACACCTGCGAGGGGCGGGAGTGCTGCTGCGGAAATAGCGGCCCTACGTAGGGCATTTGGAGATGACGCGAGCAAGTTGGTTATTTCCAACACCAAGGGCTATACGGGGCATCCCATGGCGGTCGGTATCGAGGATGCTGCTTCCATTCGCATGTTAGAGCACCAGAAGGTGCCGCCAATTCCAAATCTGCGTGAGCCTGATCCTGAATTGGGTAATTTGGACTTGTCGAGTGGAGGAAGCAGACCAATAAAATATGCCATTCGGATGGCGGCTGGATTCGGTTCCCAGGTGGCAGTGAGCCTGACGGAAAGAATCGATGGCTGCGAGGAAAGAATTGCCGACGAAGCGACCCACAGGGCATGGTTGGAGAAGGTCAGTGGAGTGAAGGATGCAAAGCTCGTTGTGGAGCACAAGACCTTGAAGGCAGTGTCGCCAGAAGAGCAATCAAAGACAGAACAATCAAAGACAGAACAATCAAAGACAGAACAATCAAATATAAAGGAACAACCAAAGGTAATACCTGAGCAACAGCTACGAACGGAAAAGCCAGTACAGCAAGCAAGCGAGCAACAGACTCATGAAAGCCTGGACAAGGGACAGGTGGAAGAGCGGATACTGAAGATAGTTGCGGAAA
>CAYSLH010000108.1:0-11363 GCA_964431605.1 uncultured Myxococcales bacterium | reverse complement strand
GGACTACCCGACGCTGGGACACATAGTGGGTTTTGCCATGGACAAGATGCCCAAGGCGGCAGGTAGTGTCGAGCAAGAGATTCAGCAAAAGGGCGGGCAGGAACAACAGGGCAGCGTCGATACTGTGGAGAAGATCGAAACAGAGGAGAAGCAAGCATCGACCCAGGAGCAAGCAACTCAGGTGTCGGTGGATGAGTCAACAGCTGGTATCGAAAGCCTGGACAAGGGACAGGTGGAAGAGCGGATACTGAAGATAGTTGCGGAAAAGACAGGTTATCCGGTGGACATGTTGGAGCTGGACCTGGACCTGGAAGCCGACCTTGGCATAGACACGGTCAAGCAGGCGGAGATGTTTTCCGAGATCCGAGCGGAGTTCGGCATACCGAGACAGGACGACATGAAACTATCGGACTACCCGACGCTGGGACACATAGTGGGTTTTGCCATGGACAAGATGCCCAAGATGGGGGTTACGAAGGACGTCAATGGCACGCAGGCGCAAGAGCAAGCGCCAGACAGCAGCTCGGATAATTCGAAAGATCCGCAAGAAAAGCAACCGCACGAACAGCCTTCGATGGACACCCAGAGTGTGAGTTTCATGTTACCTAAGTTGTCCTTTAGACCGGATGCGTTACATTGTAAACCCACAGGTGCAAGGATTTCCGGAAATGTCTGGATCGCCGGAGGAAGACCCGAAGAGGTACAGGCTGCTTCTGAAGCGATATTGTCAAAGGGTGGTCAACCCATAAGGCTTTCATCCGAGTTTCCAGACGATCTTACATCCGAGGCCAGGGGCGCAGCTGCCCAGGGTGCACCTTCTGGAATATGGGTTCTTGGCCCGGCTGATTCCCCAGTGGATGTTGCCGAGCCCAGCAACGAAAAGTGGCAAAGAGGGTTGGATGTACGTGTTCGTATGGCATATAGACTTGCCAGGGTTTTGGACGAATTTCGTGAGGATGGAAAGAAGCGCTTTTTTGTTTGTGCCACTCGCATGGGTGGGTACTTGGGGCTGGATGGACACCCGTCGGATGATCCCCTGGCTGGGCTCACCACTGGTTTTGTAAAATCATTGGACCGGGAATGGGATGACGTACTGTGCAAGGTGGTGGACTTCAGCACCGATGCCACGGCTGCTGAAGTGGCGAATGCCATGTTGGAAGAGACCATATATGATCCGGATGTGGTGGAGGTGGGGCGTAGCTCGCAAGGACGTTTTTCCGCCATTACCCAGGAAGTGGATCCGAGGCAACATGAGATATCTTCCTGGGTCGACAGGCAGGACCCAGTGGTGTTGGTACTGGGAGGAACCGGTGGCATCGCCTCTCGTGTTGCAGCAGATCTTGCCTCATCTTCTGGTGGTGTTTTCTACCTGGCAGGCAGGGCCCAGTTGCCATCTGAAAATGATGACTACGTAAAACTCTATCGTTCAGACAGGCAGGCTTTGAAACTCGAGTTGGTCAAGAGATTGAGAGAGGAAAAGGGTAGGGTTACGCCTGTCCAGGTCGAAAGGGTCATCAGGGATATCGAGCGGGGGGTGTCTGCCCTCGATGCCATGGAACTGGTTCGTAGTACTGGCGCAAAGGCGTACCATGTACGGATGGATGTTACGGATGAGAATTCGGTTTCAAGTGCGGTAAAGGATATAGTGGACAGACATGGAAGGCTGGATGCGGTAATCCATGCCGCCGGACTGGATATCAGCCAGCTGGTGGGAAAAAAACGAGCCGAGGAATTCGAGCGGGTCTTGAGTCCCAAAGTGGATGGGTTGCGATGGCTGCTCAAGGCGGTGGATCAGGCCCACACTGAGATAAAGACCCTCGTTCTCTTTGGGTCCATAGCGGGACGATACGGTAATCCGGCACAGACTGATTACGCTGCAGCAAATGATATGTTTTCCAAGTCTTGTTCTTATCTTCAAGCCAAGAGACCGGGGCTCCGGGTACTGACACTGGATTACGGACCTTGGTCCGGTGTAGGCATGGCATCGAGGGGTTCTGTTCCTTTCGTTATGGATAAGGCAGGCATAAAGACCATAGAGCCGGAAGATGGTGCAAAAACGGTCCGTCTTTTGCTTGGGGGACGATTGACGGGAGAGGTGGTGGTAGCGGGAAAAAGCCTTGGATCCCTTCTCGATGTCGAGAGACGAAACATGGTGGATATGGATCAGCTTCAAAGAAGAATACAGGACAGCAAGGAGGAATTTGCTCTTTTGAGTAAAGTGGTTTCGTGGACCCCAGTGGATGGATTACACATCTGCGTGGAATTCGATCCGGCAAAGGATCAATATCTGCAAGACCACCGGATAGAAGGAACACCCGTGGTGCCAGGCGTGATGGCTATCGAATGTTTTGCCGAGGCCATAAGGCTGTTGAGAGACGAACCTGCAGCCATAGCGGCAGATGATTTCATGTTTGATGCTCCGCTTAAGTTATACAAAGATACTCCGAGGAAGGCGGACTTGTTTATAAGGCCGGAGCTAAACGCCGATGGAAAAATCATCTACATGGCCAAGATGGAGACTCATCGTGAGTTGGTAGGAGGCAACGTTCAGCATACGGTTCATTATAGGGCCAGGTTGGAGTTGGTACGACAGCAGGTACCCAGAGTATCTATTTCCAGAGGTGAATCGAGCAATAAGGTTTCCAGCGATTTGATCTACCGGGCTTTTTTCCACGGTCCATCATTCCAGGTGATCAACCAGGCTTCTTCCACTGATGATGGTGGCATGGCTGGTGTGCTAGCTCCGGGTAAACAGGAGCCAAAACTGGATCGTCGTGCCAAGATGCTGACTCATCCCATGCTTACGGAGCTGGCTTTCCAGACGGCTGGGTTACTAGAAGCAAAGAGCAATTTCAAGCTTGGTCTTCCCGCAGCGGTCAAAAAACTAGTCCTGCATCCGGTGGAACTCAGCAACCCCCACGGCATTTCTGCTTTTGTCAGAAAAGAGGGGACAAATGGTGACAGCCAGTATGCAGCCCGGGTCGTGGATTCTGCAGGTAGAGTCCTTGTGGAGTTCGAGGGCTACAGGGTTTCGGCTTTACCGTCCAACCTTCCCGAATCATTGATACAGGGCCTCGGTGTCATCAAAAAAGCATAACATGTTGATTCATGGAGTTGTAATTCGTGCTTCAGATTCTTTTGATCCGCGGCAACGATTACACGAAAACGAATTACATCTTGCTCAACGATATCGACATCGAGGTCGCAGGAGGCAGTTTCTTCTGGGTAGAGCAGCGGCAAGACGCCTTCTGGTGTCGAGCAAAACTGTGGACCCAAAGCGCCTTGGCTGGATAGAGCGGACTGAGTCCGGATGGCCCAGGGTGCTGGATATACATGGCGAGCCCTTGGATATATCTTTGTCTATCTCCCATAGCGGACCAATGGCTGTTTGCGTGTTGTGTCCTGTGACGTCAGGTACGGTTGGAGTCGACTTAGAGATGGTGGAAGAGCGTATAGACGCTTTCTATGAAGATTATTTTTCACAGCAAGAGCAGACGTTGATGCTCGAACCGGAAGGCTCCTGGTCCCATTCCCGTGGAACCGTGCTGTGGGTCATCAAGGAGGCGGTTCTGAAATCCTTCAGAGTTGGTCTGCAGGTTGACGCTAGGACGGTTGATGTAAAGGATATCAGTGGACCTGCTCGGGTCGAAGGCTGGTATAAGGCGTTGGTCCATGTGGCGGGCAAAGCTTCACCATCTGTGATATGGCGTTGGATGGATTCAGAGAAAAAAATGGTGCTTGCCTTATCGCTTCAGAGCCAAGGAGTAACGGTCGAAAAAAACAAAGAGATTGATTTGGACTGGCAGGAGTATGAAATTTGAGAGTTGCAACTATTTGGATTTCAACGGAGTTCCCTTGAGGGTGATGGACTTTATGATTACTGCATCCTTGGGGCAGTCTCTGGTAAAAGGACCCTTGCTTCCCGTGGGCACCTTTGCGATGGCGTCTACGACTTTCATGCCCTTGGTTACCTTCCCGAAAACCGCGTAGCCGAAATCTCTGGAACCATGATCCAGAAATTTATTGTATTTCAAATTGATGAAAAATTGGCTGGTGGCGGAGTTCACTTCGGATGTTCGTGCCATGGCCAAGGTTCCACGTTCATTTTTCAATCCGTTTTCCGCCTCGTTTTTAATGGGAGCTCTGGTCTTCTTCTGAACCATATCAGTTGTGAATCCTCCACCCTGTATCATGAAGTTGGGGATTACTCTGTGGAATATGGTTCCATCATAGTGTTTCGCTTTTACGTATTTTAAGAAATTATCCACCGAGATGGGAGCCTTGTCCTTGTATAGGACTGCTTCGATGGTTCCTTTGTTGGTTTTGATGACTACGGTTGGATTCGCGGCGGCTGCGATGCTGCTGAAGGCGAAGACAACGGCAGTTGCCATGCTGATAAGAAAGTATTTCATGGTAAAACCTCCCTTACAAAATAGTAATACTATCTATTGTGATGTCCTGTGTAGGGCAATCGGTGGCAAAAGGACCTTTTGAGCCGGTAGGGGTGTTTACGATCTTGTCCACCACGTCCAGACCCTTGGTAACTTTTCCGAAAACCGCATAGCCAAAGTCCCTGGCGCCGTGATCGAGAAAGGAATTGTTCGATACATTGATGAAAAACTGACTGGTGGCGGAGTCGACTTCGGATGTTCGTGCCATGGCCAACGTACCTCTTTCGTTTTTTAGTCCATTATCAGCTTCGTTTTTTATGGGGGCACGAGTGGGTTTTTGATTCAGGTTCTTGTCGAATCCACCACCTTGAACCATGAATCCAGGGATGACACGGTGAAAAACAGTACCGTCATAGTGTCCGTCCTTGGAATACTGAAGGAAATTTTCCACTGATAGTGGGGCCTGGTCTGTAAATAGTTCGACCTCGATGGCTCCCATGCTCGTGTTGATTATTATGTTTTGATTAGGCATGATTCGACTCCTTTGCAGTGGTTCCGGTTTATATGATTATTTGCCAAGTTTTCCTTTTAGTAGGTCCCCGAATGTTCCAAATCCTCCAGAAGCCTTGGAGTTGTCAGAATCCAGGTAGCTTTCGAAATCCGCACGCTCGTCGTCATCCAGGGCTGCTTTTCGCGAAAGGCGTATACGTTTGCCTCCATCTGTTATTTCCATTACTTTTACCTTCATGGCGGCACCCTGTTTGAATTCTTTTCGGTTGTCCGCGCCTTTTGCCGTACCTAATTCAACGTTCGGAACCAGGCCTTTTCTTCCAGGTCCCAGGCGCACAAAGACACCGAAGTTCGCCACGGAATCCACCACTCCTTCGACTACAGCGCCGACCATAGGTATATCGCCGAATTCTCCGTCTTTTGGAACACGAGCTAAGCCGATTCTTCGTTGCTGTGGATCAACGTTCAATACCTGGACCTCGATCTCGTCACCGAGCCCGAGCACGTCCTTTGGGTGCCTCACCCGTTCAGGGGTATTTAGGTTGGATATATGGATCAATCCATCCACCCCAGGAGCCAGTTCCACAAAAGCGCCGAATGGTTGCAATCTTACCACTTTGCCGATTACTCGTATTCCCTCAGGGAATGAAGCCATGACATCGTCCCACGGATCTGATTCGAGTTTCTTTAAGCTGAGGGTTATACGATCTTTACCTTTGTCAAAGGAGAGAACCTGCACGTGAACCTCTTCACCTTCCTTCAAGACATCTGAAACTTTTTCGATCCTGGAGTGAGATAACTCTGAAATGGGCAGCAGTCCATCCAATCCGCCCAGATCGATAAATGCCCCGAAGTCCCTTATGGAACGAACGACGCCGGTGACGATGTCTCCCTCCTGGAGAGTCTTTCGAAGCTCTTCCGCCTCTCTGTCCGCCTCGGCTTGCAGTAAAGCTTTTCTTGACAGCACCATGTCTGGCCGTCTTCCCGAATCATCGTATTTGGTGATTAGGAATGAATACTTTTTCCCCACATGAACATCGGGATCTTCGCAATAGTGGAGTTCGATTTGACTGATGGGACAAAAAGCCCTGATTCCTGCCACCAATACGGTAAAACCGCCCTTGTTTCGTTCTTCGACCCGTCCTTGCACGGGGAGTTTGTTTCGTTGGGCTTCCTGGAGAAACTCCCGGTCCCTGATCCCCTTGGCCAGTTTTCGAGATAGTACCACACCACTGGCACCGGTGGAGATCACGCATGCTTCGATCTTATCTCCTACCTTGGGTGGAGTCTCGTCTCGGAATTCCTCCAGGGAAAGAATGCCTTCGCTCTTTGCACCAAGATCCACAAAAGCATATTCCTTGGTAAGGGAGATCACGGTTCCCATGATCATCTCTCCCCTGTTGCTCTCGTGAGCTTCGAATTCCTGCTCCATGGCGGCGAGAAATTCTTCCCGTTCATCTTGTTCACTGCTGTTAAATTCATCAGTGTGAGCCTTATCAGGAGGTGACTCGATCTGTTTCTCAGGTTTTTGTTCTGGCTGATCGCTGCGTTGCTCTTGACGTTCGTGGCGAGTGGGATCTTTTTCTTCCATAACCTTTTCTCCTCCCTGTAAGCAAGGGTAGGTCTTAGTACCACGTTGGATAAAAGTGGGCAACCCGGGGTGGTGATTTTATTGACTCTATTGTGAGACCATGATTCTGGTGCGTGCGATTATCCTTTGGTTTGCATCTGTGTCTGTAGCACGGATTTCCAGCAAATGTTGACACTTTGTGAGGGAGGTTGTGTCCAGGGTTCCACTGAAGCCGACATTGGGACAAGCGGAATAAGCAGGCCACACCAGACATACGTCTGTTCTGGACTGACCATATGTGAGGCCTGATTCGATGTTGCCATCTAAGAGTACGTCCATGGAGCTGATACCCTTGTTGTCCAGCGCCCAACCGCGAATCGTGATAATACCATTCACGTTTTGGTCCAAGGTGGGCTCGTCCAGCCATCCGAATGGAGCAAGATTGCTATCCAGCCAATTGGCTTGTTGTGTCACCGTGTCCTTGCTTCCGATGATAAGATAAGAGCGTGCTTTGACTGTAGCGTGGGGACCGATGGCAAAGCTGAAAACGGGCCTGAAATTATTGAAAGGAAGACTTCTGTTTTGCCAACCTTGGATTTCCGTGAGTCTATTTTCGCTGTATAGTCCGACTCCGTAACTGAGGTCATCTTTTTGCATGGTGGCCCAGCCATTTGGGGAGGTAAAGTTTTTGTAGTAGAAACCGTCGTTACCCGGTGTATCTATATCGATCTGAGCTCCTTCGGAATTGAACAATCTCCAAAGGTCAGGAGTGTTGTTGTTCCCATTAGCGGTATAGATGGTCGGCATTTCCTGGGTTGTTGCACGGTGATCCAAATCACCCAGGTTGGTCAGAGTGTATTGCAGTTCCACGATGTTTTTTCTCACGAACCGTAGGGTTTGTTCCACTCGAACGTCGGAGCGCCTGTCTCTCGCGTTCGGATCGTCACAGGCTTCATCCGAACAATCCTGTCGATCCCAGTTGGGGTTCCAGAAAAGGGGATTGGTGGATATGGTGAGGATTCCGTCCTGAGAGCTGACGCTCTCGATCCCAGAACCCCTGACGCACCTATTTCCCCCCTGTACAGGGTTCCAGCCAAGAAACGTTATGGAGAAGTTGCAGTGGGTCTGAGTGGTTGCACACGATGCGTTCCAGGCACAGTCCTGCATTGCCCGGTCAGGATCATAAAATGCCACCTGCACCTCTCGTCCAGTGTCATTTGCATCTATGGTGTTGGTATGGTTCGTACCTGGCCAGCCGCTTACATCCATGCCGAAAAAAATAATTGTTCCACCCCACTCCCGTCTGGTTCCGATTTTGATCTCCCCTGTGCTGTCGTAGATGTAGTCATCATTGAAGCCATTTATGGTCGTACTTTCGGATTTTCCTGGGGTCGGCTCTCCCGGTAGAGGAGCCATTGGAACAGGATCCGGTATTGGGATCTGCTGGCATCCACCACAGGCCTGGTCTGTGGAGCAATCAGGGTCGTTGCAATCTGTGAGAGAATCAGCATCGTTGTCCTTGCCGTCACCACAACATGCCTCGAATCCAGAGCAGGAGCCATTCAGGCAAGAGTCCGAATAAGTGCAGGGATCTTGATCGTTACAAGAGTTCGAGTTGGGAATATTGATACAACCACTTTGCAAGTCACACGAGTCATCCGTGCAGGGATTTTGGTCGTCACAGTCTATGGCCGTACCGTTGCATTGACCTTCATGGCATATGTCATCGGTGGTGCAGGGGTTTGCGTCATCACAGGTCGAAGAGTTGAAGTCGTAGGAACATTCACCACTAATGCATTTATCGTCGGAACAAGGATTTGAATCGTCACAATCCGAGTCTTGGCTGCAGGCACAGATGCTCTTATGGACGCACGAGTTGTCGATACATGTATCGTCGGTGCAAGGGTCTTGGTCCTCGCAATCCGAATCCTTAGTGCAGGCACAGATGTTTTGGTGGACGCACGAGTTGTCCATACACGTATCGTCAGTGCAAGGATCCGCATCATCACATTGTGGATCTTCAGTGCATCCGGAAATCTCGGTACAACCAATTCTGGGATCACACACCTGCCCGGTTGGGCACCTATTGTCGTCAGGCACGTTCCTGCAAATTTCAAGCTTTTCGTCACAGATATCTTCGGTACACGCTATTTCATCATCGCATTTGGAACAGGGAGAATCGGTTGAGGAACAGCTACAGCTCAAGAGTGCAGAAATCGCGATCATTGGCATTGAGGAAAATTTCTTCATTGGAATTCTCCAAAAACAAAAAACGGGAAAGAAGATCTGGTTCAATGAAGGGTTGATAACACGAGACAGGAAAATTTTGAGAAAAAGTTTTAAGGACAAACACCTTAATGCTTCTGAAGATTCGAAGGAAGACTCTTGAGATAATCGTCAACGATCCTCCTGTGATCCTCCGAGTCCAGGGTCTTGTTGAGCAAATGGGATGCTGCCACCAACGCGATGTCCACGGCTTCAGCACGAATCTGCTCCACCGCCTTTTTCCTCTCCTGCTCAACCTGTCTTCGCGCTTGCTCCGCTGTTTCCGAGGCTTCCTTGCGCGCTTTGTCGAGCAGTTCCCTAGCGGATTTTTCCGCCTCTTCCCTGGTGCGGCGCATGGCTTCAGTCATCTCCTGGCGTTGCTGGTCCAACTGCGCTTTTTGCTCAGCCATGGCTTTTTCTGCATCTGCTGCGACCTTGTCCGCTTTTTCAAGCGATTCGCGAATGCGCCCCTCACGCTCTTCCAGTGCTTTCAATATGGGTTTCCACACGAACTTGCCGAGAAAGATCATCAGTAATAAAAAAATGATGACGGTCCATATGATAGTCCCGGTGTGAGGATCCATCAACCCACCGTGGGCTTCTTCAGACGCGAGCATAACCCTGGCCAGGGTAGTCATGTCGACCATGGTCGATCTCCCTTGATACCTCGATTATTGTTTAGCCAACACCGGGCCAATCAATGTTGACCCGGTGTTGACCGGCGATGGTGATCTTACTTGAATGCAAGCAGAATACAGACCACCTCGGCAAACAATGTGACACCCTCGATGAGAGCCGCTGCAATGATCATGGATGTACGGATGTCATTGGAAGCCGAAGGCTGTCGTGCCGTGCCTTCCATGGCTCCCCGAGCCAGTTGACCAATGCCGTATCCACCGCCGATAACCGCCAGTCCAGCACCGATTCCTGCTGCCAAATAAGCAAGCCCTTGCATGTTGTCGCCTCCTTACGAGCGATTGAATTGAAAAACCTTTAGTGTTCCGAATGAACCAGTAACCCAATAAAAAGAGATGTCAAAATGGTAAACACGTATGCCTGTAAAAGCGCCACGAAAAGTTCCAGAACATACATGAACAGCCCGAATCCAAGGGTAATGGGAGCGATGGCCCAACCCAGGATGAAAACCAATCCAATGAGGCTCAATATGACCACGTGACCGGCTACCATGTTTGCAAAAAGACGGATACACAGGGCAAACGGTTTTGCGAACATACCTAAAATTTCTACGATAATCATGACCGGAGCCAGCCACCATGGAACACCTGGGGGCATGAGATGCCCCAACCATCCGCCTATGCCCAACTTCTTGATTCCAGCGAACTGTATCATGAAAAATGCGATTCCAGCCAGACCTGCGGTCACGTTTACATTTCCTGTCGGTGTGGTGCCTCCCGGCAGAATACCCAACAAGTTACATGTCAGGATGAAGAAAAATGTTGTGCTGAGGTAGGGGGTGTATTTTGCAGCAGCATGTTCTCCCATGGTCTGCTTGGCCACATCGTCACGGATGAACAGAACCAAGGTCTCTACGAAATTGGCCATACCTTGTGGAACAAGGCCGATTTTCCTTCTTACCACCAGAGCCATCAGCACCAGAAGAAATGCGGCCACCATCATGAAGAACACGACCTTGCTTATGGACATGTCTATATGGATACCTGCCACTTCGAAAGACGCAATTGCCGGGAGGTGAATTTTCGTAAACCCAAGATCCACCTCGTTTCCATTGGTGATGTGATGCATGATCATCTCACCGACTTGTTTGCCCATGTTGCCTGCTGCCTGTGTCGCTTCAGCGTGCATGGTTTGTCGCTCCCTCTACCCGGCTCGTATCAGGGCTGGTGGTAGTGGCTACGGCATTGATCTCGATTATCTGAAAGACTACGAGACCTCCGAACATTCCACCTACGAATCCAAAAACGTGCAGCCATCCGAGGCCTAGCATCAAGCCAACGAAAATGCCAGTGACCAGTAGTCTCAAAAGCATGTTGCCGAAAACCGTGCGCATGAACGCGCCCTGCCCTTTTTGATGGAAAGCGCGTCGTATGCTCCTAAGGCTCCAAAGGCCCATGGCTCCGGAAAGAAAGAACCCCACAAGCGCACCGGCCGGCCAGCTTCCAAGTCCTGCCTTTGTCCACGATGGAATCATGAGAGCAAAAACAGAACAACCGAGAATCAAAAGGAATACCATGATCGCAGCCGTGCCCTTGCCTGGTGTCTTTGCTGCATCGCGTTTTTCTTTGCTCGTCGGCATTGTCCTCTGGTTAGTTGTCGTTGTCCTTTTTTGTATTTTGCAACACCACTTTGAAAAAATGATAAAAGCCAGAAGCCATTCCAAACAGTGAACCCACCAATAAAAAAGCAGGCGAGGTGTGGAACTTTTCGTCAACCCAATGCCCAATAAGAGCGGCGATGACGATACAGCCCGCTAAAACTCCGCCCAGGTTCAGCAGTGGGCCGATCTGGCGAAGCGTAGAGGGATCTCTTTTCAAATTACCTCCAACGCCTTGCCGGTCATACCCCAAGGTCGCAACCTTGGTCAACCTTTTTGTTATGCTAACTCTTGTAAATCCGACTACTTGAGTCGGTTGAACCTGAGTTGCCAA
>CAYSLH010000107.1:0-14628 GCA_964431605.1 uncultured Myxococcales bacterium | reverse complement strand
AAGATGGCTGTCATGAACAAAACAAAAAAGAAAAAGCCATGATGGGGTGATTCACTCATCGTCCCCAGTCTCCTCCTGCTCGTCGAGCTTCGCTAGTCCTACGACTTTTTCACCTTTCTTGAGATCGATGAGTCTAACACCCTGGGTGTCCCGTCCCATCATGGAAATACCACTGACTTCCATCCTGATGACCATTCCTCCATCGGTGATTAGCATGAGATCTTCTGTCTCGCTGACCTGCATACATCCCACCACCGGTCCATTCCGGTCTGTCACACGGCATGTCTTGACACCGATACCACCACGAGCAGTAAGTCGGTATTCGTCGAGAACAGTTCGTTTGCCATAGCCGAATTCCGTTACCGTCAGAATGGTAGCTCCAGGATCAACGACCTCCATGGAGACCACCCTGTCGCCATCTCGGAGCCGGACCCCTCGAACTCCACGGGCAAGTCTTCCCATGGGGCGGACATCGTTTTCCTTGAACCTGACGGTCATTCCCATGCGGGTGCTGATCATCAACTCCTGTTGTCCATTGGTGAGCCGGGCGGAGATGATCCTGTCCTGTTCGTCTACTCCCATGGCGATAATACCAGAAGCGTTGATGTTGACGTATGCGCTGAGACGGGTCTTTTTCACGTAACCCCTCTCACTAACCATCACCAGGATCTGTTCACCTTGCTCTTCCAGGGACTTGATGGGTACGATGGACGCTACCTTCTCACCGGGCCTGGCCCTGAGTAAATTGACGATGGCTGTGCCTTTTGCCGCAGGTCCGGCTTCTGGAACCTCATGCACTTTCAATGCGTAGGCCCGGCCGGATTCAGTGATTACCATAATGGTGGAGTGGGCCGATGCCACGAAAACATTCTCCACGAAGTCTTCTTGACGAGCCTTCATGCCCGTCCTTCCCCTCCCTCCCCGACGTTGGCGCCGGTACAAGGCCACCGGACTTCTCTTGATATAACCTGCGTGGGTAAGGGTCACTACCTGATCTTCGTCTGCTATGAGGTCCTCGATAGTGATCTCATCAGCGGCCGCCACGATATCCGTACGCCTTTCGTCAGAGTACTCTTCGCGAATCTCTTCCAGTTCCTGCACCACCACGTCCATGAGCTTGTGGACATCATCCAGGATGGCTGTCAGACGCTCTATCTCTACTCGTAGGGCTTCGAGTTCTTCGATGATCTTGTCTCGTTCCAGGCCTGTGAGTTTTTGCAGACGCATGTCCAATATGGCCTGGGACTGTTTTTCGCTGAGTTCAAAGCGCTCCATCAACCTCGTGCGTGCTGTGGCAGGCTCTTTTGATGCTCGGATGATTTTTATAACTTCGTCTATGTTGTCCAGCGCAATCTTGAGCCCTTCCAGGATATGGGCTCTTGCTTTTGCCTGCTCCAGCTCAAATATGCATCTTCGCCTGATCACCTCACGTCTGTGCGCAACGTAGTGCTCCAGCGCCTCTTTGAGGTTGAGGACCTTTGGTTGTCCTCCTACGATAGCCAGAAGTATCACACCAAAGGAACTCTGTAGTGGGGTATGCTTGAACAACTGGTTGAGTACCACCTGGGCCACGGCATCCTTCTTAAGTTCCACCACGACACGCATGCCATCGCGATCACTTTCGTCTCGAACATCGGATATGCCTTGGAGCTTTTTGTCCTTGACCAGATTGGCGATACGTTCCAGCATCTTTGCCTTATTTACCTGGTAAGGGATTTCATGGATGATGATGGTGGCACGACCTGTCTTTGGATGGGTCTCTATAACGGCCTTGCCCCGGACCGCGAGAATGCCCCTGCCGCTTTGATATGCCTTTCGTATCCCCTCTGTGCCGTAGATTATTCCACCCGTGGGGAAATCGGGTCCAGGAACCACCTTCATCATGTCTTCAATGGTACAGTCCGGATTGCGAGCCAGCATGATGGAGGCATCGATGATTTCTTTCAGGTTGTGAGGTGGAATGTTGGTGGCCATACCCACTGCAATACCAGTGGAGCCGTTTATCAGCAGATTGGGAAAGCGTGCGGGAAGAATGGTCGGCTCTTCGGTGGAACCATCGAAATTCGGTATGAAATCCACCGTATGTTTTTCTATGTCTCGAAGCAACTCCTCCGCCCGTTTTTCCATGCGAGCCTCGGTGTAGCGATAGGCGGCGGCAGGATCTCCGTCGATGGAACCGAAATTACCTTGACCATCCACCAAGGGCATTCGCATGTTCCACGGTTGTGCAAGCCTGACCAAGGTGTCGTAAACTGCGGCATCACCGTGGGGGTGATATTTTTTCAGTACTTCACCAACCACCCCGGCACACTTTGAGTACTTTTTGTTATGCAGTAATCCCTCGGTGTACATGGCATATAGAATTCTGCGGTGCACCGGCTTGAGTCCGTCACGGACATCCGGGAGTGCTCGTCCTATTATTACGCTCATGGCGTAATCCAGGTACGATGACTTCATTTCGTCTTCGATGTTTACTTGTTGCGTCGATGGATTAAGTGTTGTTTCCATGGTTGATCGTGTTTGTTCCTTCCCGGTTAATGCCTAGGAAATGCAAAAGAAAAACGACCACACAGGACTATCAGAGGCAAGGGTTGAAGTCAATGAAAAATTCACCATTACCCGGGTGGTTTTGCTATGATTTACAATGGGTTATGAAGAGGTTCGCGGAAGTCCGAAGGTTACCACCTGCAAACCGCACTGGCCCATGTAAATCCAGCACCAAAAGAGGCAAACACAACCAGGTTGCCAGGCTTCAGTCGTCCTTGACTCTGTGCATCGTAAATGGCCAAGGGAATGGAAGCTGCGGTAGTATTACCAAGATGTTCAATGTTGGAGAACATCAGTTGTTGGTCCACTCCCAGTTGTTTGGCAACCTGTTCTGTTATTCGCTTGTTTGCCTGATGAGGAATGATGAGATCCACGTCGGAGAGTTTGAATCCGCTTTCATCGAGGGCCTCATGGATCACCTCCGGCATTTTTTGAAGCGCAAAAGTAAATACATGACGACCTTTCATCTTAGGATAGTGCCGTCCGTCTTGGAGCATCTTTTTGTCGATGCGAGGATTGAACCTCGAACCTGGTGCTTCTATCCAGAGAGACTTTGCAAACTTTCCATCAGCGTGCAGCTTGATGGACATGATTCCCCTGTCTTCGGATTCATCTGCCGGGCCAAGCACCACGGCCCCTGCTCCGTCTCCAAACAGGCATGCCACGTCACGTCCCCTGGTGGACAGATCCAGTCCAGTGGAATGAACTTCCGTGCCGACCAACAATACCCTGCTGTATTGACCAGCGCGTATCCATGCGTCCGCAACGCTCAGTCCATAGATGAAACCTGAACATTGGGCCCTGATATCTAAAGCAGGCACCCCAGGCAGTCCAAGCCGGTGTTGAAGAAAACATCCTGTTCCCGGGAAGGTGTGGTCGGGAGACAGAGTCGCCAGCACGATGCAGTCTATGTCTTTGAGGCTAAGGCCGGCATTTTCCACAGCCTCCCTCGCTGCACTTTCAGCCATTTGGGCTCCACTCATGCCCTCCGACACCCACCTGCGTTCATGAATACCGGTACGCTCAACGATCCATTGATCGGATGTCTCCATGTACTGGGTGAGTTCTTCATTTGTGACTACACGTTCCGGGATATATCGTCCCGTGCCCATGAATACGGTTCTTGTCATAGCCGAGGGTCCTTCTGCGGGAAGTATCAGATGTCAAGGTTGGAAACATCCAGCGCGTTGTTTTCTATGAAATCGCGTCTGGGTTCCACCTGGTCTCCCATGAGCATGGAGAAAACCTCGTCAGCCGACACCGCGTCTTCAACTCGGACCTGCAACAGGGTTCGACTTTCAGGATTCATGGTGGTATCCCAGAGTTGATCCGGGTTCATCTCTCCAAGACCTTTGTACCTTGTAATGGTCTGGCCCTTGGTCCCGGCTTCCAGTACGAGGTCCAGTACTTCATCCACTCGTTCGATGGTCAGTTGTCCTTCCTTGGTCGTCACGGTGTAAGGAGGTGTTCCGGTAGCATCGAACTTTTTCTTCAGCCTGAGAAGCTCATTGAAATCGGGTCGGATGAGAAATTCTCGATCTATGACCGTACGCAAGGGTGAACCATTGTGGTGCGTCTCGATGATCAGCCTGAAACCCGGATACTTGGGATCTTTTTCCAGTTGAGGGTAGAGCGGAAGCACTTCTGGGAAAAATTTTTCCAGATATTGATCGATTTTTTCGATTTGTCCCTTCAGGGATTCTTTTTCTTCAACTGCGTCCGATGTAATATCCGTGGCTGTCACCAGAGCTTCCACCAGGCGCTTGTCCTTTTGGTTTCCGATTCTGTCCAGCACGTCTCTGCGGTGGAGTAAGTCCTGGCAGAACTCCTTGAGGCTTTTATCCTGTAGTTGTTTTCCCTCGAAGGTTGTGAGACTTACCTTGCCGACCCCGTTGTTCAGCAGGTGTTCATCCAGGTCAGACTGGCCTTTGAGATAGGTCTCTTCCTTGCCTCTTTTTATTCGAAACAGAGGGGGTTGTGCGATGTACAGATGGCCGCGTTCGATTATCTCGGGCATTTGGCGGTAGAAGAATGTCAATAGCAGGGTTCTTATGTGGCTTCCGTCAACGTCGGCGTCGGTCATTATAATCACGTGATGGTATCGTAGCTTTTCAGGGTTGTAATCCTCTTTGCCTATACCACAACCCAATGCAGTGATCATGGTAGCAATTTCAGCAGAGGACAGGATCCTGTCGAACCTTGCCTTCTCCACGTTGAGGATTTTTCCTCGTAATGGCAGGATGGCTTGGAACTTTCGGTCCCTTCCCTGCTTGGCGCTGCCTCCTGCGCTGTCTCCCTCTACCAGGAATAGTTCCGAATTTTGTGGATCCCTCTCTTGGCAGTCGGCAAGCTTTCCAGGCAGACTGAAGCTCTCCAAAGCTCCCTTGCGGCGGACCATTTCCCTGGCTTTGCGAGCGGCCATCCTGGCCCTGGCGGCTTGGATTCCCTTGTTGCATATAGCCTTTGCCACTGATGGTGTTTGTTCCAGGAATGCGCCGAGATGATCGTTGACTATTGTTTTTACGATCCCCTCCACTTCGGAGTTACCCAGCTTTGTCTTGGTCTGTCCTTCGAACTGCGGTTGGGAGAGCTTGACCGAAATTACAGCGGTCAGGCCCTCTCTGATATCGTCACCAGTTGGATTGTCCTTGAGGTTCTTCAGGAGGTTGTTCTTCTGAGCATAAAAGTTCAGAGTGCGGGTCAGGGCCGAGCGAAATCCCACCAGGTGGGAGCCCCCCTCGATTGTATTGATATTGTTGGCAAAGGAGTGGATGATTTCTTGGTAACCGTCGTTGTACTGCAAGGCCACCTCCACCATCACGTCATCGTGTCCACCCGCAAGATAGATTACATTTGGATGAAGGGGGGTCTTGTTTTTATTGAGATGCTCGACAAAGCTTTTTATCCCGCCTTCGTAATGAAATTCCTTGCTTTTGCCTGAACGTTCATCGTGGAACTCTATGAGAACTCCACGGTTGAGAAAACTCAACTCCCTGAGCCGGTGAGCAAGCACATCGAAGCTGTATTCTATATCACCGAAAATTTCAGAGTCAGCAAGGAATGTCACCTTGGTGCCGGATTGATTGGTTGGTCCGGCCTCTACCAAATCATCCAGAGGAATCCCTCGTGAATATTCCTGACGGTGGATTTTTCCATCGCGAAAAATCTCCAGAAGCAAGTGTTCACTCAGGGCGTTGACCACCGAAACACCCACGCCGTGCAGACCGCCGGACACCTTGTAGGCGTTCGAATTGAATTTTCCGCCGGCGTGCAGGGTGGTCATTACGACTTCTGCGGCAGGTTTGTGTTCGGTCTTGTGCATGTCGACAGGGATGCCTCGACCGTTGTCTTCCACCGTGACCTTGTTGTCTGCGTGTACTGTCACCTGGATATGGTCGCAGTAGCCGGCCAGGGCTTCATCGATGGAGTTGTCCACCACCTCGTAGACCAGATGATGAAGGCCTTGTTTGGATGTGGAGCCGATATACATGGCGGGCCGTTTTCGCACGGCCTCGAGTCCGTCTAGTACTTTGATGTTGTCAGCATCGTAGGACTCTTCTTTTACTTGTTTGGTCCGAGTATCCTCGTTTGTTTTTTCCATTGTTTGATATCCGATTTAACTGCCCGTTGAATAGAGGTTTTAAGAACACGAACAAAGGTCATTTTTATCACGCAAAAACGCTTTCAGTAAAGGAAAATCCAGGTGTTTTTCTTTCGCATCAAAGGGGTAACCTACCTTATTTCAAAAGAGAAAGACACAGGTGACCACTGATGGTGAAAAAAAGATTTTCGAACATTGAATAACTATGGTTTTTTTCAGGTATTGATGAGTGATAAATTTTCGTCTAATAATTGTCTAATAATTACAGCAGAGCACAATGGAATAATCAGATAACTCGAAATTGCTACAAATCCTTGACAGGTGGATTGATGGGTGATTGTGTTGTGAACATTCTAATGGTTTCTAATTGTTGGCGAGGATCACATGGTGGATATTGACGACTGGGCTCCTGAAAACGAAGTCCCTACCAAGACCACCGAGATCATGCCTGTGTTCAAGAGGCAAACTGAGTCCTTTGCCGAGTTGGAGCAGATTCATGGACCAGGTGCACCAGCGGTCTATTCTCTGGAATCGGAAACAGTGGTGGTCGGCCGAGCGCTAGATGCGGATATTCGGGTGAACTCCTTGCAGGTATCGAGAAAACACATGTCGCTTACCTTGGTGGCAGGGGAGCATCGTTGTGAGGATCTCGAAAGTCGAAACGGCGTATATCTCAACGGTATAAGGATGCATTCAGCCATACTGAGACAGGGCGACAATATCCAGGTCGGGGATGTGGTTTTCATCTATCACGAAAGGCGCTAGATGGATTTTTTCGTAAAGTTTTGGGGAACCAGGGGTTCCATTCCCACACCTGGAAATCGTACCCACATTTATGGTGGTAATACGGCCTGCGTGGAGTTGAGGATTGAAGGAGTCTTGTTTGTTTGTGATGCCGGGTCCGGTTTGAGGGAACTGGGTCTGGATCTCATGCAACGTAAGAATCCCCCAAAACTGGTTCACATGTTTTTTTCACACGCCCACTGGGACCATATACAGGGCTTTCCTTTTTTCATTCCCGCATATATTCCTTCCAACACGGTGGTGGTCTATGGAACCGAGCCTGGCGACAACAAGTTCTATGACCTATTGTCAGGGCAAATGCAGTCGGATTATTTCCCTGTGAATTTTTCGGATCTGGGCTCCAGGATAATTCCCGATGCGCTTGAAAAAGATGGAAAAATTATCGAGGGGGTGAAAGTCAAGTGCATCCCTCAGATTCATCATGGTCCGAGCTACGGATACTCCTTTGAAAAAGACGGCCATAAGGTGGTCTACGCCACCGACTCTGAACTGGATCTGGAACTTGGCAACAAGGAGGCAGTGGCTGCGGACTTGTCTATTCCAAGGAAAGTTCCCAAGAGGTTCGTGGATTTTGTAAGAGGAGCCGATCTTCTTATCGCAGATGGCCAGTACACCGATCATGAGTACCAATCAAAGGTTACCTTCGGACATCCGAGAGCCACGACTCTGGTGGACCTGGCACTTCAGGCTGGCGTAAGGCAACTGGCCGTGACTCATCATGACCCGATGCAATCCGATGACATGGTGAGTTCAAAAATTGATGCATGCAGAGCTCGCGTGAAACAACTCGGTGGAGACTTGGTGGTGTTTGCGGCTAGGGAAGGCTTTGAATTACAGATCTTCTGATGATTTTCCACCTCAGCCGTCATCTCGGCGTCGATGCTTCGAAACCGCTCCTCGACGTAGGACATCTACGACTCCGGGCGCTTTCTTGCATCTCCTTGACCTGACGGCCGATCTGAAAAATCCTGATTTTCCACCTCAGCCGTCATCTCGGCGTCGATGCTTCGAAACATGCCCATTCAGTGGACCTCTATGAATTCGGCAGCAACAATGTAAGGAGGCAGCTCTCCTTCACTTCTTACCACCTTTACCATGGCTCTGAGGGGCTCTACTCCCGGCATTGGAACTGGGTGAATGATTTCTATTTCCAGGATGGTATCTTTAGTCAGGACCTCGTTCGTCATGATCTGAATGCCACCACCAGAGAGATTTTTTCCATGGGCCTTGGTGGATTTTCCTCCGTCCACGGGACGAATTATTACCTCCACTTCAGCAGGCAGACGTTTGAATGATCTTCTTTCATCCATCCTTGTTCTCCCGGGATGATGGTTTTCGACCTCGGTTCCTGAATGCTTCTTTTTTCTGTTCGAACAGCGTCTCATAGGATCTGGTTATGTGTTGTGCCAGGATCAACAATTGTCCTATGTCGTTTGGACAGTGTGACTTATGTCCATTGTCTCCATATATGAGGTTGACCACTTTGCCCCTTACCAGAACCGGGATAATCATGGCGCTGAGTGGGACTTGCTTTCCCATGGCCCTGAGGAATTGGATGTTGATTTTTGTTTTTGGCAGGGCTCCTAGAAAAGGAGCCTTGGTATTGACCACCGTCTGGAACACCGATGGTCCGTCTAGGGGAATGAGAACGGACCTGAATGCCATTGGATCAATATTGTAGCCCACCGCATCCATGCCAAGGAGCACTCCCCGGTGGACGGTAAATAACATACACCTGGCGAATAATGAAAATCCGTATCGCAGCACAACCCTCGCGATGTGGTAACGATCGTTCGGCTTTTGAAGCAAATCTGCAGCCTGCTGGAAGGACAATGGTTCCGGTTTATCAAAGGGAGATGGCGGTTGAGATGGAGCCGCTTGAGCCATGCTGGTGAGGCCTTTGTCCTCTTGCCTCCGGGCTTTACTGTTGTTTGCGCTGTTCCAAACCCTTCGTTCGATATCCCCCGGGGGTCTGGCGCTATCCTCAGCCGGAAGTTCTTCGAGATCTTCCGGTGCCAATATGGGCATTTGCTCCGACGGTAGGGCTTGAGAATGTATCTTGGGGAACCCGTCTCGCCTTTGATATAGCATGGCAAAATCGTCTTCTCCAATCAGATCGTGCTCCAGCTTGTCATCGTCTTTCGGAGCTTTTTCTATAAAAGATGATGCCATGAAGTCTTTAGTGTTCAGGGCGATATATCGAAGCTGACGGTGTATTCCGTAGACTTGTTCCAGTAGTTGCCAAAAACGAACCTGCGGAATGACTATGGGGTCCGGCCTCAGTCCGGTTATGAAAGCTACTTCGTCCATGGCTGCGAGGTTCGTCGGATCAATGCAGAGCACCTGGAGTCTCTTGCTCTCTTTTTCGAAAGGTATGATGTCGAGTCTGTCTGCGTCCTTTGCTGAAAGCAGACAGATAGCTTCCGGGTTGGGCGTGATGTCTTCGCCATACATGGTGGGAGTATCGTATTGCAACGACAGATACTGGGCCAGGGTGGCCTCGTCCACGAATCCCAGTTCCAGGAGGTTGGTGCCAAGCAGGCCTCCAAGAATCACCTGGTTGCGAATGGCGTCCTCGATCTGTGCGGGGCTACACACTCCATCGTTTATGAGAAGATCGCCCAAGTTTTTCATGGGATCAGGCTATTATTCCATGAGCGTTCGTGTCAATTGCCGATTTTCCCATGTGCCCTGGGTGGGAAATCAAAGTCAACTGCTTGAAACCAACAGCATATTGTGCTAACCGGAGCAGTTACGCGAAGAAGCGAAAAGAAGTCCATGGGTTGCTGCAAGGCGCTCAGCCAGGAGGCCGATATGTCAGGACATTCCAAGTGGAGTACCATCAAACATAAGAAAGCTGCCGCTGATGCAAAGCGCGGCAAGATATTCACCAGGTTGATCAAGGAAATTACCATAGCAGCACGTGCCGGTGGTGGAAATCCGGAGTTCAACCCCAGATTGCGAACCGCCATCGCAGATGCCAAGTCGAGCAACATGCCTGCAGCCAACATCGAACGAGCCATCAAGAAAGGAACGGGCGAATTAGAGGGCATGACCCTGGAGGAGATCCTCTACGAGGGCTATGGTCCCGGCGGTGTGGCAGTCTTGGCGGAAGTCATTACGGATAACCGAAATCGTACCGCTTCGGAAATCCGAAAGATTTTTTCCAAGAACAATGGTAATCTCGGAGAGCAGAATTGCGTGGCGTGGATGTTCGAGACAAAGGGTGTAATCGTCCTGGACAAGAAAGAGGTGGATGAGGAAAAGCTCATGGACGTAGCTCTCGATGCAGGAGCCGAGGACATCAGCGACGATGAGGACTCCTGGGAGGTTACTACCGATCCGTCCACATTCAATGCCGTCCAGGAGGCACTGGACAAAGCCGGTATCAAGTACGAGTCTGCAAAGATAGATAAGATTCCACAGAATACAGTGGCAGTTGAGGGAAAGGCTGCGGTACAGGCTCTCAGGTTGGCCGAAGCGTTGGAAGATCACGACGACGTGCAGAACGTGTACGCTAATTTCGACATAGATCCGGACAATCTGCCGGAAGAGTAGATCAGGCTGCACTCGTGCGCATTCTTGGCATCGACCCGGGCTCCAAAAAGACCGGATATGGCATCCTGGAAGAATCCGGCTTGGCCCTGGATGTTGTGGATAGTGGAGTGATACACGCTCCAAATGATTGTCTGTCGGTCAGGTTGGGATATATCCTGAAGGAAGTTCAGAAGTTGATCGATGATTACAAGCCTGATGCGGTGGCTGTGGAAACTGTATTTTTTTCCAAGAATGTGAAATCCCTGGCTGCCTTGGCACAGGCCAGGGGGGCGGCATTGGCAGCGGCCGGGGCTGCTGAAATAGAGGTTTTCGAATATTCACCGACCCGAGTAAAACAGACCGTGACAGGGCATGGAAAAGCAGCAAAGGAGCAGGTGCGCGCCATGCTTAGGGCGACCCTGGGACAGGCGCCAAAACAATTGGACGCCAGTGATGCATTGGCCATAGCCTTGTGTCACCAACGGTGGTATCGTTTACCCAATGGAGGTGCAAACAGGTGATCGCCAGATTGACAGGCGAATTGGTACACAAGGCTGACGATTCGATCATCATCGATGTCCATGGAGTGGGATACCTGGTGGCGGTCACCACCACCACGAGAGATGCTCTTCCAACGCAGGGTGAGGCTGTGAGCCTGGATATTTATACCCATGTGAGACAGGACGCCATCTTGCTGTTTGGTTTCAGGGATTCCAAGGAGCGTACGGCATTCGAGGCATTGATCGCCATGAGTGGAATGGGTCCCAAGGCTGCCATGGGGGTTCTTTCCGGAATAGATGCAAACGATCTCGCCAGGGCGGTGGCAGGCGAGGATATAGCCAGATTATGCATGATTCCTGGAATAGGTAAAAAGCGCGCCGAGAGGATAATCCTGGAGTTGAAAGATCGATTGCCGGTATCGGCGTCCGTGGACACGGACCAGCCTGGCTCCAGTGCCTATGAAGATTTGAGATCAGCCCTCGTGAACCTGGGGTACAAGCCGGTCGATGCCCAGCGCGCGGTGGATATCGTAAGAAAGAAAGCAGGACAGGATCTGGAGCTGGACAAGCTATTGCCACAGGCATTGAGAATACTCAGGAGCTAACCGGGTGACGAAAGCACACAGATCAGATCGGCAGGTGGGGCCGGATGTCACGGTGGATGATCGTCACATCGAAAAGACTCTTCGCCCTGCGTCCTTTGCCGAGTACGTGGGTCAGGGAAAAATAACCGACAACTTGAAGGTGTTCGTGGAAGCTGCCCGCAGACGTGCCGAACCCATGGACCATGTCTTGTTTTGTGGACCACCGGGGCTCGGCAAAACCACCTTAGCTCATCTTCTGGCCAACGAAATGAGCGTGGACATAGTGACTTCGGCAGGACCAGCCATCGAGCGAAAAGGAGACCTGGCCGGGATACTTACGAATCTAAAAGACGGAGATGTTCTTTTCATCGACGAAATACATAGGATGCCCAGCGCTGTAGAGGAAAATCTCTATCCGGCCATGGAGGATTTTTATTTTGATTACGTGGTCGGAGAAGGCCCTGCCGCTCGCAATTTACGGTTGCAATTGCCGAAATTTACTCTTATCGGCGCCACCACCAGGACCGCCTTGTTGTCGTCTCCCATGCGAGACAGGTTTGGGGTGATCTGCCGGTTGGAGTTTTACCCGCCCCACGAACTGAGCAGTATCATAACCAGGTCGGCCGGGATTTTACATGTCGAGTTGGATGCAGATGCCGCCGATGAAATCGCGAGGAGATCCAGGGGGACACCCAGGGTTGCGAATCGTTTGCTCAGGAGGGTTCGTGATTTTGCCCAGGTCCTGGGTGATGGACACATCAGCATGGAAATTGCGAACGAGGCGTTGGACCGGCTCGAGGTTGACAATTTGGGCCTGGACCGAATGGATTACCTTATCCTGAGTACCATCATCGAAAAATTCGATGGAGGTCCGGTGGGACTTGATACTATCGCCGCGTCCATAAGCGAAGACTCGGTCAGCGTCGAAGATGTATATGAACCATACCTGTTGCAGGAGGGGTTGATCCAAAGAACCCCAAGAGGACGTGTAGCTACGAAAAAGGCGTACGAACATTTGGGGATAGAGCCGTCGACAAGGCAGAAAAGCCTGCTGTAGGCTGGAGCGATTTCAATGGGTCCGGGTATTGATGAAAATTCGTTCCTCCGGGACTTTTTTTTCGAGATGTTCAAAGACTCGGACAATCTCCGGGTGAACTATCAGTTGGATCGTGATGCTTGGTTTAGAAAATTGCAGCTTCCCCGTAAGCAAGAGCGATTGTTCGAACTGGAGATGTATCTTAGGGCGTTTGGTGTATTTTTCAATCTCCATAACCAGTTCCCTTCCCATACCGAACAAGCTATAACCAGCGATTTTTCGCAAGAGCTGCAGGTGCTTTCAGCTGCCATGGACAGAGGCATAGCTCTGAGCCAATTGTTGCTGGATCGCGGTATGGCCGGTACCATGAATTTTCGCAGCTACCTGGAAAACCAGGTGGCCCCAGATTACCTTCGTTTGCAAATACTCAAAAGAGGCTTGGATCAAAAGGGTCCCGATGAAAGCCTGCATCTTCTCAATAGATGTCTGCGTGATCTGAAAAAAGTATCGGATCATTTGCTCAAGCGACCTCCCTCTACATACATGCTGTTTTATCATTTTGGGCAGGTGGTCACTCGGGAGATAGCGTTCAATAAGCACTTCAATCCGTTGCTTATCCTGGAGTTCAGACCTGAGTATGATCGTATTCGCTCGGTTCCCATCATAGATGCCCTGCAGTCTATCTCCAACCGGGCGGAGCGTAATGCTGCATCCAGGATTTTCCTGGGTCTGTTTCGCTTGTTACATTATTTGCGCTATATCCCGAGGCAGGGATCTTTCAGGATGATGCGGCGTTCGTTGATTCTGTTTACCCTGTTTTATTCCGAGGCAAACACCCTGGCAGGGTACTTGAAAGTGCTCGGTTCAAAGTCTTCCGATATAGGTCAAAGCCTGGGTGTAACCTGTTTGAGCATGGCTAGAGAAATTCAAAAAAAGCTTCAGGACATACTGGGTGAAAGAACCGTGAGATTGGATATCAATACCGCGAAGCTGGAAGGAAAGCATCAGCGCAGCGTTGAAGATGGACGGAAGCAACTCGAATCCTTCGTAAAGGAGGCTATCGCTTCGTTCGTGGGATTGTACGGAGATGATGATATTGAAAAATTATTCGACTCATCTGTCAACCAGCAGCAGCAGTCAGTGCGTCTGCGTTCCGACTTGTGGATTTTCATCAGACTAGTGGATGATGCCATTGTGCAGTTGGAGCAACACAAGACCATTCCCAAGGATGCCTCGGGGAAACTGCTGAAATTTTCAGAATACTTTCTGGAGACTAGTTACAATTTTCTCAGGTACGCTGATGGGGAGCCCTTCGAGCAATTTGCGCAAGTTATTTCAGATGGAGCAAGACGGTCTGGCTCCAATGGAGTCTTGAGGACCAGGTTCATGGAGGACACAGTTCGTTTCAGAAATTTGATTTCGGAAACTTATGAGCAGATCTGCTGTCGCGACGAGTTGAAGAAGCTTCCGCTCAACCACGTGGAGATGGAACAAGCCTTCAAAAGATGGTTGGGCAGCCGGGAGGCATAATGATGGGTTCGTTGCCCATGGGGTGGGAGGCACTGGGATGGCTTCATGATATGGGCTGGTACACAAAGATGTTGCGTGCTTCCTGGTTCAGGCCCATCCTGCCATACTGGACAAGATATCACCTGGACTGGGTGGCCCTTGGCTTGTTGGTCCTGTTATCGCTGCTTTTTCTGAAATTGATTTTCGGACGGAAGGTAAAAGTTTCCACTGGGCCCAAGAGGGCGAAGAAACGTCGAAAACTCGCCTTGAAAGCAGCCGAACATTATTTGCAAATAGGCGAAAAAATGATGGCGGTGGACGCCTTTTTGGCCGGAGCCAAACCGGACAAGGCCTTGGAGTTGTTGGTGGAGATGAAATCATGGGCTCGGGCCGGCGTTTTGGCAGAGCAGATGGGCAAGGTAGATGATGCGGTGGAGTATTTCAGACTGGCCAAGGATCCGGTGAGTGTGGTTCGTATCCTGCAAAATGCCGGGCTAATGGAACAGGCGG
>CAYSLH010000106.1:0-14773 GCA_964431605.1 uncultured Myxococcales bacterium | reverse complement strand
CAGTCTGTTCAACGATGCAGATAACCAGTTCAGCATATTGCTGGATCCAGGCGGAATCGTCCGTCTGCTTTCAGTCCAAGCAGCGAACATAAATATGGACCTGAGTTCAACTACTTCGGTCGACGATGACATATTCCACCACGTCGCATTTGTACAGGATGGAACTGGAGTAAAAATCTACATAGACGGACAGGAAGATACAGATGGTCAAAACGGTACCGGATGGAGCCAGGGCATGGTGTTTAACAAAGCGCAACTGGGTGATGGACCTCAAGGACCCCTTTCCGGCCAGTTGGACGAGGTCAGAATCGACGATCGTCCTTTTGACGCAGCTTGGATTGAGCAACAAGCGGCCAAGGGCCACCCTTTGGGAATATGGCATTTTGACGAAGGCCAAGGCCTGTCCACTTACGATGTGTCAAAGACCCATGAAGCCACCATGCATAACATGGATCCCCAGGCAAGCTGGGTGGATGGACGATCGGGTAAAGGCCTGTGGTTCGACGGACAGGACGATTATATTGATATTTCAAACCCAAGTGACTTTAGTTCCGAGCAAGGAAGCATTGAATTCTGGTTCAGGCTGGACAAGCTTAATGAAAATCAGGACATCATCAACCTTTTCGAAGACGGATATGAAAACTATCTCCTGATCCGAATCAACGAAAACAATCAAGTGTATCTTCGTATCGAGGACAACGATGAAGGTCTGGTAAACCTGACTACAACCAGTGCTCTACTTAACGATGGATTTCATCAACTAGTTATTACCCAAGACGGGCTCGGGGCAAAAATTTTCCTGGATGGGACAGAGGCCGGGACCGGGGGTCATAATAGCGGAGCATGGACAGGACATCTCGTACCAACAGGCTTTTGGTTGGGCCGGGGACACTGGAGTTGGTTCAAAGGAGTCGTCGATGAGCTGAGTTTTTTCCCCAGACCACTGCGTCCGGAGGAAATTGCTTACTGATCATCAGAATAACAGGAACAACAAACGAGTAGGATCCATTATTGACAAGATCAAATCCAAACATGACACTTTAGATTACTCATTTGGGGGACCACGTCGGAGGCAGACAATGAAACTCGCAACAGCAATTGTGTTCAGTACCTATGTGATGGTTGGTTGCCAGATTCCTCAAAATGGCCAGATTATGGAAGCAGACGCGGGTGAGGACGAAAGTCTTGCTCTGGACGGTGATGACACCCAAGCCATTCAGGATTCATCTGCAGACGCGAATGTAGATGCATTCAATGATGCATCGACAGACGCAGGACCATTCTCTCCTAACCCGCGTCTCGTTGACCTGGAACCTAACCACTCATTAGACTTAGGGCCATATCAATGTACCACCGCACCAGGTGATTTGAGTTGTGCACGAGTCACCGAGTTTAGCGGTTTTACCTACGATGCGAAGAATCACCAATTGCTAATGTTCGGAGGGGGGCATGCAACCACCTTTACAGATTCCGTATATCGCTTCGACATAAACAGCTTGGAATGGAGTGCCCTCTACGAGCAGACGCCCTGTGACTACCTGACCTTGGACAATCTGGACACGACTCGAGGCGCTTGGCTCTCAGGACCATCAGGGCCCTATCCTAGGCCCATTTCACGCCATACCTACGATGAACTCATCGTGGTTGGAGACGAGCTGATCATGTTGGCCTCCGCCAACGGCAAGGGTAGCTGTGCGGAACCAATAGACAACTCAGACGACCCGTATCATTTCCCAGCGCGAGTTGCTCATTATGACATCACGGCCAACACCTGGTCGTTCAGTGAAACAGCGAAAGGCGACCACCGTGCAGGATACGATTATCCCGGGGCTGACTATGACCCATTGTCAGGACTCGTTGTTTCCCTCGGGGCTCAACACCTGGAAGTGTATGACCCTGTGACAAAAACGGAAGAGGTCGTGGTTCAAGGCGACTATGGTGACGAGCACGCATTTCCCGAACGGGGCGAAATGGGTATAGAAGCGAGTCTGGTCTATTTCCCACCCAACGACAAATTCTACTATATCGGTCGTCATAACTTGGAGCGAGTGACCGTATGGGAACTTTCACTCCATCGTTCCGATATGGGCAATTCAACGCTCCAAGTTGTTGAAACGACTGGAACGCCGCCAGAACAACGCCGAGGTTTCGCCTATGACAACCACAATGAAATCATCGGGGGTGGAGTCCGTGACGGCAAGTTCTATGCCTTTCACCCGGAGGAAAGAAGTTGGGAGGAACTCGCCATCCAGGGAGACACCCCGGGAAATGTTGCCTTCCATGCTCTTGCCTTTGATCCCATCAACAATGTGTTCTTCTTCCTCGACATGAACCATGAAATGTGGGCATATCGATATCGATGATGGTTTGCCCTGCACGCCTCCGTTGTAATTCATGACTTATTTTCTGATTATTGTCCGATGTAATGGCGTGAAAATATACTTCCATCTATGATTTTCTGATTTTCTCAATCAGGGCACTGGTATCTCACCAGACATGGGACCGAAAAGATCACCGAGCAACTCGTTGAAATCAGCTCTTGTTGTATCCACAATGACGCCTGCATATCCAGTAACGCAGAGGGCCAGATTGTGCCCCATGATCACCCATCCAGTCAGAGAGTTCCAATCCAGGCTGGTCTTGCTATCCAATTCACCAACCACGACACCCAGAGTCTCTGATGCCTTTTTGCAGATTAGAGCCACCTCTTGCAACTCGTCCTTTTTTAGTTCTCCAACACCGCTTAGCATCTGTCCGCTTCCTGAAAACTCTCCAGCAGCAAGGACTCCCGGCTTTTTCAACAGTCTATCCAGACCAATCATGATTTACCTCCTAGGAATTGTTCAACGACAGCACGTATTCATCTACGCAGAACCCAACGGTGTATTCAGGCTCAGCATCAATCATGCCAAGATTTTTTTCTGAGAACATAGTCCGTGCTTGTTTCAAAATAACAAAAGGTTACGCTACTATCGACCTGGACCTAGCAATATTGTGAAAAGAAAAACGGTGTAATGACGGCTGAAATTGAGCTACAGTCGCATAATTGCAACAGAGGCATCCGCCCGTTTGCTGAACTGACACTGACTTCAGGTGGAACAAATGACCGACAAAGGCAAAACCAATTCGGATCACTTGGGCCCGTTTTTGGAAAAACCCTCTCCCGAAAGATTCGAGGCTGTTCTTTCCAGCATTAGCGATGGGGTGTTCACGGTGGACAAAAACTGGCGCATAACCTGTTTCAACAGGGCTGCGCAGGAGATAACCGGCTACGGCAGAGCACAAGCAATGGGTCGACCCTGCCACGAAATCCTGAGGGCTAATATCTGCCCTGATGCCTGTGCTTTGCGTTATACCATGGAGACAGGCAATCCCGTGGCCAGCTTGGTGGTTCAGATAACGACCAAGAGCGGTTCTGTAGTTCCGGTTTCGATCTCCACGGCTCTGTTTCGTAACAAGCAAGGTGCAATCATCGGTGGGGTAGAGACTTTTCGCGACCTTAGACAAATAGAAAGACTGCGCAAGAAGCTGGAAAAGCAATATTCTTCAGAAGATATCATAGGAAAGAGCCAGGCCATCAGGGCGGTGCTTGAAATTTTACCCACCGTGGCCGAAAGCCCCAGCACCGTGCTCGTGTGCGGTGAAAGCGGTACAGGAAAAGAACTGGTGGCAAGGGCAATCCACAAGCTTAGCAAAAACAGCAAGGGCCCTTTCGTTGCATTCAACTGCGCAAACTATCCCGATACCCTCATAGATTCCGAGTTGTTTGGGCATGAGAAAGGAGCATTTACCGGTGCAGTGCAAACCAGGCATGGCAGGTTTGCCCAGGCCCAGGACGGCACGCTCTTCCTGGACGAGATAGGGGACCTTCCCCTGCCAACCCAAGCGAAGTTGCTCAGGGTACTGCAGGAAAAAGTCTATGAACCTCTTGGTTCTGGCAAGTCCCGACAGACCAACGCACGTATTGTTTCAGCTACAAACAGGGACTTGGAATCCATGGTTGAAAAAGGTACCTTCAGAAAGGATCTTTATTACCGCATCAACGTGATAAAGATCCGATGCCCTGCGCTAAGGGAACGAATGGAGGACGTCCCCTTGTTGATAAGGCATTTTGTTGGGAATCTTGCTGCGTTGCATGGCAAACATATCGTGGGGCTTTCTCCCGGCGCTATGGGAATCCTGATGGAGTATAGATTCCCGGGTAATGTCCGGGAGCTGGAAAACATAATAGAACACGGATTCGTACTAAGTAACGGAAGATTGATCCACACCGAACACCTGCCGAAACATCTCACTGATAAAGGCATCGTCCTGTCAGCAAATGAAAGCCTGGCCGATTGCGAGAGAAAGATTATCCTCAACGCTCTAAAAAGCAATGGCTATAATCGAATTGCAACTGCAAAAGCCCTCGGGGTCCACAAATCCACGTTTTTCAGGAAGGTAAAAAGGTTGGGCCTGTCTCTTCCCGACTTAGATGGCAGGAGCGCCAAAAACTAACAATTGTATCAGTAGCAGCGCTGCGACTCATTGGTATTATTCGGTCTCAAAAACGCTACTCTTGACGTGTTGGTATAATATCGAATCCCTTGGTCCGCCTTAGATCTTTGCGCGATAATATACTGGGGAACAAATAAAACCTCAGATCATGGCGCAGGGTGGAGCGGTTGGCACGGTGTCTGCTAAATCAATTGACATAGACATGAACCTTACCAGGAAAGGACAGTGCCATGAGCGATGACAAAAGACAGGAAGCCACGACTGAGTCCCACAAGCCGGCCAGGCCAATGAAATTTTTCAAGGACATGGAAGGAAACGGCTGGCTGTGCGATAAGGATGTCGATGTTGATGGAGACTTGAGAGCCCAGGGTTGCTGGCGTTGTGACGAGATCGAATTTCCCTTTGGTGGAAGATAGAACCAAGAGAACCGGTTCACAAAGGAGGGACGGAGGTCTCTTTTTACGTCATTCGATTGGACACCAACTGGCAATTAGACCTTGAATTACAATGAACTATACTGCCTCCGTCCCCGCTTTCCGCAACTACTGACATTTTCACGTTGCAGCTATACTGACATTCTTAAGTAGCTACCAAAATTCCAACTACCAGCCTTGACAATAGTATCTCTACATGTACAATTAGTTGTACAGGAGGTACTCTATGAAAGCCATAACTTATACAGCCGCCAGGCAAAACCTTGCAAAAACGATGGAAAAGGTATGTGAGGATCACGCGCCTGTAATCATCACACGCAAGGCGTCTAACTCTGTGGTCATTATGTCACTTGAAGATTACGAGGCACTTGAAGAAACGGCTTATCTATTACGGTCACCGAAGAATACCAGGCGTCTGATTGAATCTATATCCCAACTCGAAAACGGCAAGGGTATCGAAAAGGAACTCATAGATTGAAACTCATTTTTTCTCACCACGCCTGGGATGATTATCTCTTTTGGCAAAAAACCGATAAAAAAGTTCTTCGCCGTATCAATACCCTCATCTCAGAAACGAAACGAAATCCGTTTGAGGGTATTGGAAAACCTGAACCACTAAAACATGCCCTTTCTGGCTACTGGTCTCGACGAATTACTGATGAACACAGGTTTGTTTATAAGGTGTCTGAAGATGCAATTCATATCGCTCAGTTGCGCTACCACTATTGAGCATTTCATTTATCCCCAATTTTCCTGCCTATCTCATCTTTTACAATTTATATACATGGTATATATGTCGGCTAGCTCCGTGGAAATAATACGGTCGAAAACATCGGATTACAGTCTCCAAGATTCACGACCCTCGCTTCGCTAGGGGAAGTATCAAAAAAACAAAACCCATCAGGAAGGACGCCGCTATTTCATAATCTCGTCCCCGCTGTTACATCAGGTATGGGAGAGTTCTGCAAACTGCAAGTTTCCCCAAAAAGACCACAATCTTTCTGACTATGGTAACTTTGATGTTTTACAAATCCACGTTTTCCAGTTTCATCCCCAATTTACTGGATAAAATAGAATTTTTCAATATATCCCATAAAGGGAATCTATCATAAACCCATAAAATTTCAAAATTCTATTGACAGCCTTTGCGGTGGGGGTGATGATCATTGCGGTCTTTGAACAAGCAGAGGGAAATGCTATGGAAAAAGAAGCGGGTCCAGTCGAAAATATCTCTCCGGGATTGGAGGCAACCTCAGAGGTACAAGAGCGATTGGGAGGCGATTTAACCGCTTGTTTCCAATGCCTCAAGTGTACCTCCGGTTGCCCCATGGCAGACCACATGGACTTGATGCCAGCGGAGATCATACGGCTTTTACAACTAGGGCAGATTCAAAGAATACTCGAATCGGACAGTATCTGGCTGTGTGCGGGTTGCCTGACCTGCTCCACTCGTTGTCCCAACGAAATCGACATAGCCCATATAATGGACAAGTTACGACAGGAAGCTATCGCACGGGGAATCGAACCCAGCGACGCCAAGATTGCATCTTTTCACAAGGCGTTTTTAAAGTCTGTCAAGCGTCACGGACGCTCGTTCGAGAGCGGATTGCTAGCAGCCTACGCCCTGAAAAACGGTGAGCTCATGAAAAACATGGGACTGGGGATGACAATGTTCCTCAAAGGAAAGATGCCGATCATTCCCAAGAAGGTCTCTGGACGAAAAGCCATAAGAAAAATGTTCGAAAACTACCAGCGCAAGCTGGCCGAGAAGAAAGGCTCTTGAACCATGCTGGAGTTGGGCTATTTTCCTGGTTGTTCTCTGCATAAGTCATCGCAGAATTTCGATGAATCGGTAAACAAGCTCTTCGAAAAACTAAACATCGAGCTTACTGAAATCGATGACTGGAATTGTTGCGGTGCAACATCAGGACATTTCACAGACGACGATCTGGCCCTCGCCTTGTCTGCGAGAAACCTGGCCCTCGCCGAACAACAAGGACACCACACAGTGTTCGCACCCTGTGCGGCATGCTACAGCCGCCTGGCGCAGGGCAACAAGGTAATGGCTAATAAAGAGCCTGGCTGGCAAGAGGCAAACGAGATCATGGAGCCCTTGGCCTATCATGGAACGGTGACGGTCAGAAACTTGCTGGACGTTCTTGTAAACGAGGCAGGCGCGGCGAAGCTCGCAAATCTCTGTCAGGTTCCACTCAAGGGGATCAAAGCCGCGGCCTATTATGGATGCCTGCTGGTTCGTTCACCCGGCATCGATTATTTTGAAAACAGAGAAAACCCAACTTCCATGGAGCAACTACTCCATGCGGTGGGGGCCGAAAGCGTTGACTGGCCGGCAAAGACCGATTGCTGCGGCGCTTCTCTTGCGGCCACACAGGAAGAAATCACCTCTGGTTGGATCGGGCGGATAATCGATCTAGCCAAAAAATCCGGCGCAAATTGCATCATCACAGCCTGTCCATTGTGCCAGAGCAACTTAGACATGTACCAATGGCGCCAGCAGAAAAAGGGCGAGAAGGCTGACATGCCGGTATTTTTCCTGAGCGAATTGCTGGCCCTGGCCCTGGGAGCAAAGATCGGAAAACGAGAGTGGCGTAAGCACTTCGTACGACCTGACGCCTTTTTGAATGGTCTGAACATATCTCCATCCACATAAGGCAGGCATATTATGATGCACGACAAATCCCTGTTGACAGACAAGACATTCATGGACGCCCAAGAGCGAAGAAGGGCTCTTGAAGAAATCAGCAAAAGAAGCCAAAAGACCGCCCAATGGCTCGGTTATCTCCTAGACAGAGAGAAACGTCTGACCACCGACGCAAACGCATACTCCGAACGCTACACCAAGCGGCAATACGGCTTGGCGGTGGCTCCCATCGTTCGGCGGGAGCTGATTCGAGCAAGGATTCTTGCGGCTACCACGCCCAAGGGTCTTTCACTTGAAGAAATCGCAAAGATTTTGAAAATTCAACCTGCTGAGGTGATGCCTCATGTGGTAGCGCTCAGACGCCGTGGGCAACTTTTCATGGAAAGAATGGAGCAACAGACGACGCCCATATACAAGGCCATTGAGCAGACGGAGGAGTCATGAGCCGGCAACAACAAGGTGCGGTCATGGTCATAGGTGGGGGAATAGGCGGCATGCAAGCCTCATTGGACCTTGCTGACTCGGGATTCAAGGTCTACCTGGTGGAACGGGGCATGAACATCGGTGGAACCATGTCTCGCCTCGACAAAACCTTTCCCACCAACGACTGCGCCATGTGTATCATGTCACCCAAGATCGTAGCGGTGGGAAGGGATCCCAACATCGAGATCCTCGCCAATTCCCAGTTACACGAACTTTCCGGAGAACCAGGCGCATTCAAGGCAAAGGTCATGAAGAACGTCGGGTACGTGGACCCGGAAAAGTGTACTGGTTGTGGACTCTGTACCCAGGTCTGCCCGGTGGAGGTCCCAAGCGAATACAATCAGGGCACCACAGCAAGACCTGCTGTTTTCATCAACTACGGTCAAGCCATTCCATCGACTCATCAAATCGACAGGCGAAGTCCCCCATGTGCTGACGCATGCCCGGTACACCTTGACGTGAGAGAATGGGTGGGGCTGATCGCAGATGGACAATATGCAGAATCGCTTGCTTTGATCCGCAAAAAGTTACCCTTACCCGGCATCATTGGAAGGATCTGCGATCATCCGTGTGAAGAAGCCTGTCTGAGGGGCAAACTCCTCGAAGCCCCTGTCTCCATTTGTGCACTGAAACGATTTGCCGCTGACGAAGAACTCAAAAGCGAAAAGCCTGCACCAACGCCACAACGTGCCGAAAGCACGGGCAAAAAAATAGCCATAGTCGGAGCCGGGCCCTCTGGCCTGAGCGCCGCATGGGAACTGGCCCTGCTGGGCCACGCTGTGACCATTTTCGAATCCAATTCAAAACCGGGCGGCATGTTGCGATATGGAATACCGGAATACCGCTTGCCGCGTGACATTCTGGATGCAGAGATCGAGCGAATCCTTTCTATCGGTATCGATCTACAGTGTAATAAACGTATCGGTCGGGACATGAGCATCGACGACCTTCGCTCACAATTCGATGCCGTTTACCTGGCAACTGGATTACACTTGAGCAGGTCTCTACCCTTGGACGACATGGATCTACCGCAGGTCCTGCTAGGGGTGGATTTTCTTCACCGCGCCAATTCCGGACAAAAACCACAGGTGGGCAAACAAGTGGTGGTCATAGGCGGTGGAAACGTGGCGGTGGACGTTGCCATGACGGCCAAGCGCTTGGGTGCCGAAGACGTGCAGATGGTCTGCCTGGAATCACGACAGCAGATGCCGGCACACGAATGGGAAATCCAGGAAGCTTTCGAGGATGGAATCCGCATCAATTATTCCTGGGGTCCACTCAAGGTCGAAAAGCAAGGACAACACCTGACGGGGCTGACCAGCCAAAGGTGTGTATCGGTGTTCGATGCCAAGGGTTTTTTCAATCCATCCTTCGACCATGCCGCCACACGAACATTCAAGGCGGACACAGTGATTGTCGCCATTGGCCAGGGGTGTGATCTTAGCTACCTGGATGGACAGAATGATGTTCAAAAATCCCCGAGGGGATTACTCCAGGCAGATATGTTGACATTACAGACCAACGCGCCTGACGTTTTCGCTGGTGGTGATGCCTGCCACGGCCCTGCCTCTGCCATCAAGGCTATCGCAGCGGGTCAACGAGCCGCGGAATCCATCCATAGGTTCGTCAATGGAAAGGATCTTGCGAAAGGCAGGCAAATGCCGCCTTTGAAAGTCGTAGACAATCTCAAGACCCATTACGAACCACGCTACCGGTTGCCCACGTCCAAAGCATCTATTGCAACGAGAACCGATGGTTTTGGAGAAATCGATCGCGGCTATGACGAGGAGACAGCTCGAAAAGAAGCTGAACGCTGCCTCAGTTGTAGACAGTGTTTGGGTTGCAGAATTTGCGAGGACTCGTGCGAAGCCAAAGCTATCGATTTTTCAAGGATGCCGGAGGAACTCAATCTGGACATAGGCGCTGTAATTTTGGCTCCCGGCATCAAGGGTAGCGATCCCACCGAGCGAAGCGAATACGGCTATGGCAGATACACAAACGTGGTTACGAGCCTGGAGTTCGAACGGATGTTGAGCGCCACCGGTCCCTATACGTCCACCGTGCTTAGAGCTTCCGATGGGCGCACTCCAAAAAAGATCGCATGGATTCAATGTGTGGGCTCCCGGGATCACAACCACGATTATTGTTCGTCAGTCTGCTGCATGTACGCCATCAAAGAGACGGTAATTGCCAAAGAACACCAGGAAATCATAGAACCCACAATTTTTTACATGGATATCCGGGCGTATGGTAAAGGCTTCGACCAGTATTACGAACGAGCAAAAGAGCATGGAACACGTTTCATCCGTTCCATTCCATCCAAATTGGTAGAAGATCCCGACACAAAAAATATTACCGTAACCTATGTTGACGAAAAGGGTCGAAGGCAATCAGAGGAATTCGAGATGGTCGTCTTGTCCGTGGGACTCAGGCCGGGAGACGGTACGAAGGAGTTGGCAGCGGGCCTTGGCGTTGAGTTGAATCATCACGGTTTTGTAAAATCCGATCCGTTCAACCCGGTTGTGACCACCAGGCCCGGTGTTTATGTGTGTGGGGCTTTTCAATCCCCAAAGGATATTCCAGAGACAGTGGCCCAGGCCAGTTCCGCATGTGCCATGTCCGCCGCCAACACCCACCTGGGACGTAACACCCGCACCCATCAACAAGAGCTTCCTCCGGAAAAAAGCACGGGCAAAGACGAACCCCGCATAGGAGTATTCGTTTGTCACTGCGGTGTAAACATTGGGTCTGTGGTGGATGTTCCGGAGGTAGTGAAATACGCAAAGACCTTGCCTTACGTGGTCTATTCGGAAGACAACCTGTTTACATGCTCCCAGGACACCCAGGAGGCAATGAAGAAAAAAATCGTGGAACACAAGCTGAACAGGGTTATCGTGTCTTCTTGTTCTCCCCGTACTCACGAAAAGCTCTTCCAGCTGACGGTAAGGCAAACCGGACTCAACCCATACCTGTTCGACATGGCAAACATCAGGGACCAGTGCTCGTGGGTACACCAATCGGACAAAGACGCTGCCACCCAAAAGGCAAAAGACCTGGTAAGAATGACTGTGGCAAACTCGGCCGTTCTCAAACCGCTGGAACAACAAAAAGTACCTGTCAACCATCACTCCCTCATCATTGGTGGCGGCCTGGCGGGAATGAGTGCTGCTTTGCAACTGGCTGAGCAGGGATTCAGCTCTACCATCGTTGAAAAGAATGCATATCTCGGTGGCAACATGCGCCACATCGCCGAGACCATTGCTGGAGATGACGTCCAAACCCAACTTGCCGAGACTATCGAAAAGGTCCAGACAAACGACAAGATCGAGATCATCACCAACGCCGAGGTGGTGGACTTCGAAGGAGCCAAAGGAAACTTCAAAAGCATCGTCAGGTATGTAAACGGTTCGACAAATTCCAAAACCATCGAACACGGCATAGCCATCGTTGCCACCGGGGCGAAGGAAAGAAAGCCCACTGGTGAATACCTCTATGGTGAACATGACCGTGTGTTGACCCAGCAGGATTTCGATGAAAAGTTCGAACAACTGCCCATTGCTGAATTCAAACGAGTCACAATGATCCAATGTGTGGGCTCCCGCATTCCCGAAAGGCCCTATTGCAGTCGAATATGTTGTTCCGTGGCCGTAAAGAATGCCATAAAGCTAAAGACCCTCAAACCGGAATTGGATGTAAACATTCTGGTTCGGGATGTCCGCACATATGGTCTGCTGGAAGAGTATTACACCAAGGCGAGAAGGATGGGAGTACGCTTTACCAGGTACACACCCGAGGCGGCCCCGCTGGTCACGGCGGACAGCGACTCTCTCACTGTTACGGTCCATGACCATGTCCTGGATGAAAACATCAGCTTCAAAACCGATCTAGTCTTACTTTCCTCTGCGATAATTCCCGAGGAGGACGAAGAGCTAGCCAAAATCATGCGCCTTCCACGAACCATGGAAGGGTTCTTCCTGGAATCCCACCAGAAATTGGGTCCGGTGGACTTTTCTGTGGATGGAGTCTACCTTGCCGGAATGGCTCATGGTCCCAAGCTGCTCGAAGAGACGGTAGCACAAGCTGCGGCAGCCGTATCGAGGGCCTGCACTGTGCTGTCCAAAGAGCACCTGACCGCAAGCGGCGTTGTCTCTGAAGTCGATCCGGAACGCTGCGCGGCGTGTCTGACCTGCGTACGTGTTTGTCCTTACGGTGTACCTGTCATAGGAGACGAGGGTGCTGCGGTCATAGATCCTATCCAGTGTCGGGGATGCGGCTCATGTGCCGCAGAGTGCCCCGCAGAGGCTATCCAACTAAGGCACTTCACAGACGAGAACCTGGTTGCCAAGAGTACGGCACTTACACACGAGGAGGGACGCGATGAGCGGATTTGAACCGCAGATCGTGGCTTTTTGCTGCGAGTACTGAGCGTACACAGCTGCGGACCTGGCAGGTTCGATGAGACTGTCGTACCCTACAAATGTAAAAATAGTACGCGTCCCTTGTTCCGGTCGCGTAAACACCATCCATCTTCTAAAGACCATTGAAGAAGGAGCGGACGGAGTCTATGTAGCAGGTTGTCTCGAAGGAGATTGCCATTTTATGGAGGGCAACCTGCGGGCTAAAGTTCGGGTCAGCCATGCCCGAGACTTACTTGCCCAGATGGGCATCAATCCGGATCGCATCCGCATGTATAACGTCGCAGCTTCCGATGGTCCCAGATTCGTGGAGATCGCAAAAGAGATGACCGAGCATATTCGGCAACTTGGCCCGTCTCCCGTACTTACTCAATCCGGGCCGGAATGGCCGATACCAAAAGAGACGCAGGAACAACACGAAACAGACGATCAACAACCCAAGGCAGCCGCTGGTTGATTAGGGCTCCGAGACTCGAGAGGCAAGAGATATGATCATTGGCGATTTGAAAAACATGGACGAAATCCTTGCCAGCATCGATGATGCTGAAAAGGTGCTCGTTTTGGGATGCCGTGGCTGTGTAACCATCTGCCAGGTGGGAGGGGAGAAAGAAGTTGCCCTGTTGGCGTCCCAGTTGCGCATTGGAGACAAGGCAAAGGGAAAAAAACGACAAATCGAAGAGCTAACCATCGAGCGTCAATGCGACGCTGAATTTATCGAACCCATCCTGGGCAAGGTAAAAGACGTGGACAAGGTTCTTTCCCTGGCCTGCGGAATCGGCGTGCAGTATGTCTCTGATCTTGGCTTACCCACTCCAGTGGTACCAGGAATCAACACAACGTTCCTCGGGGTCAACCTGGATACCGGATTATGGAAAGAACGTTGCCAGGCGTGCGGCGACTGCGTGCTGGAAATAACCGGTGGAATATGCCCCATCGCCAGGTGTTCCAAAAGTCTTCTCAACGGGCCTTGCGGTGGCTCTGCGGATGGAAAGTGTGAAATAGATCCTGATGTTGAGTGTGCATGGCAACTTATCCATGATCGGCTCAAGGCTCTTGGAAAACTTGAAAACATCGAGAGGGTCATTCCCGCCAGGTCGTGGGCGTCCAGCCGAGATGGTGGTCCACGTACAAGGATTCGTGAAGACCTTCGCAGTATCTCCAGGGAGGAAGGCTGATGAGTGACAATGGATTCAAAAGCGGCAGCAACCTGGAAAAAATATTCGCCAAGGGCGAATTTGCGGTCACAGGAGAATGTGGACCTCCAAAGGGTTCAAACGCAGACGTGGTAAAGAAAAAAGCAGAGCACCTAAAGGGTTTCGTAGACGCAGTGAATGTGACCGACAACCAAACCGCCATAGTACGCATGAGTTCCATCGCAGCGTCCAAGATCCTTTTAGACATGGGCTTAGAACCTGTGATGCAGATGACATGCCGGGATCGAAACCGTATCGCCATCCAGTCGGATGTTTTTGGCGCATACGCCTTGGGCATCAGAAACATGTTGTGCCTCAGCGGAGACCACCAAAAATTCGGAAATCATCCCGGAGCCAAAAACGTCTATTGCTTAGATTCCATACAGCTCATCAACACCATCAAGACCCTTCGTGACGAAGGCAAGGTCATGTGCGGAGACGAAGTCGAAGGCGACACGAAAATGTTCATCGGCGCCGCTGCAAACCCTTTCGGCGATCCGTTTGAATTTCGTGTATCCCGCCTTGCGAAAAAGGTAGAAGCCGGAGTCGATTTCATCCAAACCCAATGCATATACAACATGGATAAGTTCAAGCGATGGATGAAAGAAGTCGTGGACCGGGGTCTGCACGAAAAATGTAAGATCATGGCAGGAATCACTCCATTGAAATCCCTTGGCATGGCCAGGTACATGGCCAAGAACGTCTCGGGAATCGAAGTGCCCGATGAGATCATCGCAAGGATGAAAGCTGCGCCCAAGGGCAAAAAGGCCGAAGAGGGAATCAAAATCGCGGTGGAGCAAATTCAGCAGGTGCGCGAGATGGAGGGTGTCGCAGGAGTTCACCTCATGGCCATCGAGTGGGAAGCCAAGGTACCAGAAATCATCAAGGCAGCAGGCCTATACCCACGCCCCAACCCTTCTGCATAATCAGTGATTTTTCTTTTGAATTGGGAAAAAACCGTTCCAAGACAAATGCGGTTAGTGGTCACACATGTTTTGGCCTGTCTGCAGAGTACCATCTAAGTACTGCTGCACTACCTCTTCAGGAGGAAGGGCTGTGGCGCCTGTGATCACCTGAACTCCGTTCGAG
>CAYSLH010000105.1:0-14790 GCA_964431605.1 uncultured Myxococcales bacterium | reverse complement strand
TTGACACTTGGGGTCTTGTTTGGGGTGGATTCCGGGGGGCCGTTTGCTCCTGATTTGGGGTTCTTGTTTGCTGGAGGGGCTTGTTGGATACTGATGTTTTTTTCCGTGGGGACAGCACTATTGGTTCTTTCCCGTTACCCGGACGTTCTGGGTGTGAAGTTGTTTCTGGGATTTGGACTATTGTTGGGGCTCATAGCGTATCTCAGCCCGGCCATGGATGAGACTACAATGGTTAGTGCGTTGTTGTACCATTTGGGGCAGGACGATGCTGCACATACCATAACGAGGGTACTGATGTTGTTGCCCATGTTCGCGTTGCTCGTGGCCTGTGTGGGGTTTGGTGCCTCTGGCGGAGATTCGAGTACTGTAAGCAGATGGTCGAAAATGTTGGGTTTGGGATTTCTGTTGTTTGCACCTGCGTTGATGGTTTTATTCGGGTTGCTCATGTCTTCTGCTCAAGACAGCATATGGTATCTATTGTTGTTCGTGAAAATGGCCGTGTATGCCGGCGGACTTTTCACCGTGGGCAAGATCTCCACCTCCTATTTGGTGCAGGCTGCCATTAGAGTTGGGCATCCCGGGTTTGGATCCGCCGTGAATATGACCACCGGTAAGACTTTGTCACTTTGAGCAGTCAGTCAATTTCCTTTTTCCGAAAGACTTTAACCGGTGTCACAAATGTTCTATATCGCGTAGCGGCATTCTTTGTCGAAGCTGATAACGAGTGTCAGTCATAAGAGTAGTTGGGACAAGGAAAAACCTATCTTTTTGAAAAAATCGACACAGAGATAGCAGCCGATGTGAAAAATCAGTTCGGAGTCTGTCTTGACGCATATTACGGCCTTGAGATACATTGAAGGTGTGAGTCGTAAATGCTTTCATGGGAGGTCGCGATGTTGAGACGAATTGGTTTTGGGGTTTGTTACTTGTTTCTTTTTTCCATTTTTTTATCAACCACCGCTTGTGAAAGCTCAAACGACAATCCTGATGGCAGCATTAATACCGATGGCAACAATAATACTGATGGCAACAACAATGGTCAGGACGGCAATTCGGGCAATGATTCAAACTCCAATGGCGACACCATGGAGAACCCGGATTTTGATGTTTGCGACGAGATGGAGATATCTGCAACCGCCATACCTCCCAACATGTTGATCGTGGTGGACAAATCTGGCTCCATGGACGAGCCCACCAGCTCCAACTCAAACACTACGAAAATGCAAGATCTCAAGAGCGCTGTTGATATGTTGCTGACAGAAGGTGAGGGAAATATCCGTTTTGGATGGATGTTCTATCCTGATTGCACAGGTTGCAATTCTGGTTATTGTGATCCAGGCAGGGTTACTGTGCAGGTCGGAGACGATACTGTGTCCGCCATCAGGCAGAGACTAAACTCCATGTATTCCAACGGAGGAACTCCAACAGGTGAATCACTAGAGGCGGCGGATAGCTATTTCGTAAACCTTGCGGATTCAACCCACAGGTCCTTCGTTCTTCTCATCACGGATGGAATGCCGACTTGTCCGGCCGGCAACGGCAGAGAGGCGACCCAGGCGGATGCACAGCTTTCTTTACAGGCGGTACAAAACCTTCATTCTCATGGAGTTGATACTTTTGTAATCGGTCTGGGTGAAGGTATTAACGGCACCAACCCTCAGTTGCTCAATGACATGGCCACAGCCGGAGGTCGGCCTAGGGCTGGTGCTACCAAGTATTACCAGGCAAACAGCTTGGCCGAGTTGCAGGCCGTGCTCGATGCCATAGGGGGCATGGTAATCGGGTGTAACGTGGCTCTCACAGTAGTTCCGGAGTTTCCAAGCCTTTTGTGGGTGTACTTCGACGGTGTAACAGTACCCAAAGATAAGACTCACGTAAACGGCTGGGATTATGATGCCGCGCGAAACGCCATAGATTTTTATGGCAGTTATTGCGATCAGCTTCGAAACGGCGAAGTTGAAAATGTCAGGGTTCTCATGGCATGCAAGCCGCCAGATTGATTTTACAATCCCCGACGAGACGACCCCAATTGAGACCAATACGTAACGGCTTTTTGCAACAACTTCCAATCGTTTTTATCGTATGGGCGTTCGTTTTCCTGTCTGCCCGGCAATCAGCCTATGGCAAAGACATGGACGAGACCCTGCATTTTGCGGAGCATCTTTTTCAAGAAGGTGACTATTACAGAGCAATTACAGAGTATAAACGATTTCTATTCAGAGAGACCAACCCTGCAATAAAGCAATGGGTCGAGCTTCGCATCGGTCAATCATATTTGGCAGGAAAAAAGTATTCTGCAGCTCAGTCCGTGTTTTATCGATTGTCCAACGAGACGTCTTCAAAAGAGATGACCAATGCTGCAACTTTTCTGTTGGGACGCTCATATTACTTAGATGGGAGATACAACCAGGCCTTGGATAAATTCGCTGAGCTGCTGTCAGTGGTCCATCAGCCTGAACTCAGGAGTGCTTCATGGTATCTGTTTGCTTGTACAAACCTTCGTATGGGCAAATTGGATAATGCCAGAGAGTCCCTCGATCACGTAAGCGCATACGGCACCCTTGGAAAAAAGGCACAGACGATTTTATCATTTCTCCATCGCAGAAAGAACCTGCCACACAAGAGCGTTGTGATAGCCGGTTTGTTGTCAGTTGTTCCTGGGCTGGGACATGTATACCTCGGAGAGTACGGGGTAGGTTTAAGTGCCTTTGTTTGGAATGGAATGTTTGCTTATGCGTCTGTGGAGTCCTTTCGCCACAGGCTGTGGGGACCAGGAGTTCTGCTGGCCGTGGTGGAGTTGATGTGGTACTCCGGGACCATATATGGCGCAGTCTCCGGCGCTCATCGTTTCAATAGGGATGCTCAGTTGAATTTTTTACAGGAACTCGATGACCATGTGGGACTGGATTCGACCTTTCCTGTCGATGATGCCTTTATGTCCTTGAGTTTTACCGGTCGTTTTTAGTCAGGTATTTTTGAGAAGGGATTTTCTGTAAGGGAGAGTGTATGACTGTAAAAGGTATTTTTTGGTCTGGAGCCTTGGCCTTTTACTTGTGGCTTCTGTTTGGTTGTAGTGTCAGTGATGAGACTTGTGATGGGCATTCTTGCCCTGGAGCAGATGCTGGAGTCATGGATGGGGGAGTAGATGCCGGGGGGGACGAATCCCTTTTCGATGGGAATGACCAGGGCTTGAGTAATGAGTCCAGAGATGATGCTGGAGATGATGATCAAGGTGAACGTGTGTTGCGAAATTTCACTGTTCTTGGTCAGGGTGGATTTTTCGGTATTTCGGGTATACCTGTGAATAATGTGATACCGGGTGGCGTGTTTGCCATCGGCGCCCATTATGCAGACATAAGCGACGAAGGCTCTGATGCCTTGCTCGCGGGTAGAGTATATTTTTTCAAAGCAGGTGGGTGGCCCGGTTCTTTGGACGATGCTGAACTTATTTTGCAACCCCCGGACCGTGCAGAAGGAGGAGGTTTTGGATATACCATTGGTAATCCCTGTGATTTGAACTCCGATGGATTTATGGATTTCCCAGTGGGCAATCATTTGTATTCTCCACCTGATAGCCAGGATTTCAATTCTGGAAGAGGCGTAGTGTTTTGGGGGTCCGAAAACGGGCTGGAACTTCATAGGGCTTCATATTTTCATCTGGACGAGAACCTGCGGCAACGATCTGATGTCTTGGGGCAAACGGTGTTGTGTTTAGATGTTGATGGCGATGGGAATGACGATTTATTGCTGGGTGGTCAGAACGCCGGATCTGACAACACAGGCATAGTAGCGGTTTTTCTCGGTGGGAAAGATGGTCCTGCGGAGACTCAGGACTTCGTCCTGGCTCCTGTGTCAACAGAATCCAAGCAATACTTTGGAGCTTCGAGCTTGTTATGGGATTTGAATGGTGATGGCCTGGATGATCTTGTTATTGGGGGATGGGGGCTTGTAAAGGCGCAAACACCGGGAGGTCCTCACACAGGAGGAGTCTTGGTGTATTGCGGAGGTGAGGATTGGACTCAAGGACCTACATATGGTCTCTATCCATCGACAGATGAAGTGTCACAATCAGGCGTTGATTTGGCAATTGTCGGAAATGGACCTACGTACCTTGCAGTCGGTGCATCGAAGCTCGGCACCTTGGGACCTGATGATCCACAGGCACCAGGGGGAGTGTTATTGTACCGGCTGGGCAACGATGATATCCGGCAGGGAGTAGTCGCTCAAAAGCTATTGGCTCCCGATGGATTTTGGGCCACAGGTTTTGGCCAATCCATAGCATGGGTGCCTGATTATTTCGGCACAGGTAATGGCGCCATGCTTGTGGGAATGAAATACGCGGATGCCTCAGCTGACAATTCCGGGACAGGTGCGGTGGCAGTCTATTCTCAAGACGCTGATGGTGAATTCATCGAACCGCCTCAGATATTGTTGGCTCCGGATCCATCGGGCAACGATGCTTTTGGTGGCTGCATCGTTGCACTTGGTGATGTGGATGGAGATGGACTAAGTGACTTTTTTGTTGGCATGGAGTCCCATATCGAAAACGGGACGCCGGATGTTCAAACGGGCGGAGTAGTTTTCTACTATTGATTGACATGCTTTGATCGATATACCTATTGTTGTGTGGGTCGAAGTAAATATATAATTACTCGGTTCCACCATCTAGGGGAGGCGCGGGGAAAGTGAGAAATAAATCTGGTCCAGGCCTGTCGGAGCAGGAACTCAACGCCATAAGAAAAGAAGTCATGGAGGCTGTGGGACTCGGAATTTTCAGGTACCTTTTTGATGGCACCATTGTATACGCTGACAGAACCGCTTTGAAGATAGCTGATCTTTCTGAGATGTTTTCGGATCCTTCAGAAGTTATCGGTAAGAACATAGAGGATTTGATCGTCTATCTGACCGAAAAGGGGAAATTACGCTCCGAACTTAAGGAGAAGGGGAAGGTCAGCAGATTCGACTATCATTTTCAGACACTGACAGGTAAGAAAAAATGGCTTCGCCACATGTCTTATGTCACCCGTGATGAGAGTTCTGGTGAGGAGTGTATTCAAACGGCCATTTTCGACATCACTGTCCTGAAGGAAGCCCAAAGTGCTTTGAGCGAAAGTGAACGTCGGATCAAGAGTCTTCTCGAGGCGGCAGATGATGTCATTTTTTCTTTCGACTCGGATGGGGTGTTTTTATTTTGTAATTCTGTTGCATACAAACAACTGGGGTTCGACTCGGAAAAAGATCTCCTTGGAAAAAGCATTTCAGATGTGTTTTCTCAAAAGGATGCAGCAAGGATTTCCGAGAGCATTGGAAAAGTTTTTGAGACTGCACAAGTCCAACGTTACGAACTCACATCTACGGTGATTGGTGGTCAACAGCGCTGGTATTCTACTACGCTGTCTCCGGTTTGTGGTGAGCATGGTGAGGTCTTGAGAGTACTGGGTATATCCCGAGATGTTACGGATTTTGTCAAGGCAGAGGCAGAGAGGCGCAAGCTGGAGGAACAGATCCAACGATCCCAAAAAATGGAAAGCCTCGGGGTCTTAGCTGTTGGAATAGCCCATGACTTCAATAACCTCTTAGTTGCGGTTCTCGGCAATGCAGATCTGGCTTTGATGGACCTTCCCCCGGATTCATCAGCCAGATTGGCTATTGAACAAATCAGGAATGCGGCGGTCAAGGCATCGGAACTTACGAACCAAATGTTGGCATATTCCGGAAGAGGCCAGGCTTTGGTGAGAAAGCTGGATATCAACAAGATGCTTCGTGAGATGATCGAGTTGGTGAAGGCCTCGGTTCCTAAGCACATGGAACTGCAATTGGACATGGAAGAAGATCTTCCCTTCGTGCAGGGAGACTCGGCTCAACTGCAGCAAGTGTTGATGAATTTGGTCACGAATGCCGCCGAGGCCATTGGTGAGCATAAGGGGAAAATATTATTGTCCAGCAAGGTGGTAACCGTTGACGAGGAGATGGCTCACAGGTTGTATCAAAAGGAGGACGTGGTTTTAGGACCACATGTTTGTATCGAAGTAAAGGATGATGGCGTAGGCATGGATACGGACACTATGGACCGAATTTTTGAGCCTTTTTTCAGTACGAAGTTTACAGGCAGGGGCCTTGGGCTATCGGCTGTGCTTGGAATTGTAAGAAGTCACAAGGGGGCCATGCTCATAGACAGTGTTCCAGGCAAAGGAACCACTTTTTCCGTTATGCTTCCTGCCATGGGATCCGAGCATTCCAGGCACTTGTCATCCAGTGAGACCAAAACCATGTTGAATGCCAGTGGTACGGTGCTGGTGGTGGATGATGAGTCATCGGTGCGCCAGGTGGCAAGGGATATGCTTACACATTTCGGGTTCAATGTGGTAGTTGCCGCAAGTGGGCAAGAGGGCCTGGAAATATTGAAGAAGCGTAGCGGCGAGATTCGATTGGTTTTATTGGACCTATCAATGCCTCGTATGGGCGGAGAAGAAACTCTTCGAAGGATTTACGAACTGTGGCCGCAATTACCTGTATTGCTTTGTTCCGGCTACAGTGAAGAGGATGCCATATCACAATTTTCAGAAGCTGTCCCCGCAGGATTCATTCAGAAGCCTTTTGATGTTTCCAGGTTGTTAGAGAAAATCAAGCAAGTGCTTGGTCTCTGATTTTTCAAGTAGATATTGATGGATTGTTGTTGGTACCTGATTCGGGTTTGTTTCAGGAATGGGAACAGTCGAAAAGACTCTTATTTTTCACGCTCGAACAAACCGGCAGCACCCATGCCACCACCGATGCACATGGATACTACTCCCCAACGAAGATCCTGCCTTTCCATTTCATAAAGAAGCTTGCAGGTCAGGAAGCCTCCGGTGCAGCCCAGAGGGTGGCCAAGCGCTATGGCGCCTCCATTGACGTTGACCTTTTCCATGTCCAGGTGGAGGACGTCTTCGGCACAGTACAAGGCTTGGGATGCAAATGCTTCGTTGATTTCCCAAAGATCGATGTCTTCGGTTTTCATGCCGACTTTTTCCATCAGCTTGGGAATAGCATAGGCTGGTCCAACTCCCATGACTTCAGGAGGAACTCCTGCCACCTGGTAGCGGCGATAGACGGCCATGGGTTTGATGCCCAAGGACTCAGCTTTTTCTCGACTCATCACAACGACCATGGCTGCGCCATCATTCATTTGGGATGAGTTTCCGGCTGTAACCGAGCCTGTTGGATCGAACACCGGTCTGAGCTTCGCGAGTTTTTCGAGGGAGGTTCCCCTTCGTGGACCCTCGTCAGTATCTACAGTGACTTGTTTCGCCACCGGACGTCCATCCGGAGTGGAAGAATAAACGTTGGTAGTAACTGGAATGATTTGACTCTTGAATCTTCCTTCGTCTATGGCCCTAAGGGCTCGTTCGTGGCTTCTCATGGCGAAAGCGTCTTGTCTTTCGCGGCTGATGTTGAACCTGTTGGCAACGTTTTCAGCGGTCAGTCCCATCGGGGTGTAAGCTTCGACCCAACGATCGATGAGACCTGGTTCGGCGATAGGTTTGTTGCCTCCCATGGGTACGTGTGACATGTCCTCGACACCACCAGCCAATACCACGTCTGCTTCGTCGAGCATGATGCGTTCGGCGGCCTGGCTTATGCTCTGCAGGCCGGACGAACAGAATCGGTTTACAGTCATGGCTGGAACCTCATAGGGAAACTCTGCAGCCATTCCTATTAGCCTGGCGATGTTCATGCCCAACTCGGCTTCAGGCATGGCACAGCCTAAAATGATATCGTCTATGTCACTGGGCTCCAATCCCTTTACGCGCGCGACAGCCTCCTTGGCAACGATGGCTCCATAATGGATTGGATGCGTATCCCTGAACGAGCCTCGCTTGTAACGTGCGATGGGAGTGCGGACCGCGCTGACAATCACAGCTTCTCTGGTCATGACACAATCTCCTCGATAGCTTTCTGTCCGCTAGTTTCTCAGCGGTTTGTTCTTCATGAGCATGTGTTGCATTCGCTCCTGAGTTTTTTCCTGTTTGCACAGTTCCACAAAGACCTCTCTCTCCAGGTCCAGCAGGTACTGTTCACCAACCTCCACATTCTCGGTGGTATCGCCTCCACACAAGACCCAGGAAAGCCTTTCCGCCATGTGCTGCTCGTACTCCGTGATCTGGTGTTGCTTGCACATGGAGTCTATGACCATTTTGAATGTGGCATACCCGTTGCGTCCAGGAAGCCGTAGCTTGCGTTCCCTGGGCTGAGTATAACCCTCCAGGTGCATTGCCATGACATTTCTTTTTGCCACACCCAGGAGATGATCCTTGTTGATAACGATCTTATCATTGGGCCGCAGGAACCTCATGGCCATGGCCTCGTGGGCGCTCATGGAAACCTTTGCCATCCCTATTAGTTCGAACACCGCCTGCAGGTACGGCAATCTGTTGGGGTTCTTGGCAAGTTCCGGAATACCTTCCAGGTGTCGGATCAGCAGTTCCTTGTTTCCTCCTCCTCCTGGAATGACCCCTACACCCAACTCTACCTGTCCCATGAAGAGATCTGCGTGGGCGACGATTCTGTCAGCCCCCATGGATATCTCGGCACCGCCACCAAGGGCCATTCCGAACGGAGCTGCCACGACCGGCTTGGGTGAGTATTTGAGACGCTGCAAGGTATCCTGAAGATCCTTGACCGTCTTGGCCAGAGTGTTCCAGATTTCCTGAGCTTCTTCTTCGCTATCTGCACTCTTTGCCTGTTGGGTCGCCATGTATACCAGCAGAAGGTTGGCACCTACCGAAAAATTTTCAGCCTGGTTTCCAATGAGAAGACCGATCCACTGATCGTCTTGCTCGATGATGTCGAGCCCCTTGTTGAGCATGGCTATGAGATCTGCGTCAATGGAGTTCATCTTGGAGTGGAATTCGCAGCATAATACGCCGTCACCCAGGTCTATCAACGTGGCGCTGGAGTTGCCGTCGATTTCCTTGCCGGCCCTTTTCAAAGCTGCCAGATCTATGACCAGGGGATCTTGGGGCACTGGTTTGTAAGATTTGCTGACCTGATCGAAGTAGTGTTTTACCCCGTTTTTCTCAATGTAAAAAGACTCGCCATCAATTTCCAAGAGAGCATTTGCTATTGGGGGAAGGTTTTTGCCCTCTTTTTTCATACGTTCGCACGAATCTTTGAATCCTATGGCATCCCATGCTTCGAAGGGTCCCAAGTCCCAGTTGAATCCCCATCTCATGCCGTTGTCAATCTGGACAATGTCATCGGCGATTTCAGGAATACGGTTGCCGGTGTAGATCAGTGAATCGCTAAGCACGTTCCAGGCGAATTTGCCTGCACGATCATCTGCATTGACGAATTCCCTGAGTCGCTTGGACAAGTCCTCGGTGTTTTTAGCCTGTTTGACCGAGTCGAACTTGGCTTTTTCCTTGGGCCTGTACTCGCCTGTCTTTATGTCCACCACCAGGATGCCTTTTTCCTTGTCCTTTTTGTAAAAGCCACCCTTGGTCTTGTTTCCGAGTCTTCCTTGTTCCACTAGCTTGGAGAAAAAGGCAGGGGGTTTGAAAACATCGCGTTCTTCATCATCCGGGAGGTTTTCGTAACAGTTGTTCGTCACGTGCATGAGAATATCGAGACCGACCATGTCAGAAGTACGGAACGCGGCGGTCTTGGGCCTGCCCATAGGTTTTCCTGCTATGGCATCGACTTCTTCTACTGTGTAACCCTTGTCCTCCATCTCCTTCATTGTCCGCATCATTGCGTAGACTCCGATGCGGTTTGCAACGAAATTGACGGTGTCCTTGCCGAACACTACACCCTTGCCCAAGACATTGGTTCCGAACTCGGCCATGAAGTCCACAATTTCTTTATCCGTTTCAGGCCCTGCAACTATTTCAAGTAGTCTCATGAACCTGACGGGATTGAAAAAATGTGTCACAAGGAAGTTCTTTTTGAATTCGTTCGAGCGGCCCTCAACCATTCCTTTTATCGGCAGTCCAGAGGTGTTGGACGAAATTATGGCTTTACCGTTCCAGTGCTTTTCCACGTTGGCAAAAACCTTTTGTTTGATTTCCAGGTTTTCCACCACAACCTCGACGATCCAGTCACAGTCTTTGAGTGAATCCATGTGGTCTTCGAAGTTGCCTATGGTGATCAACTCGGCAAACTTGTCGTCGTAAAAGGCAGGGATCGGTTTTTTGTTTTTCAAAGCCAGTTTCAGATTCTGCTCTGCGATGCGGTTTCGAAAAGCCGGGGAATCTTTATCAACACCAGCCTTTTCATCCGCGTCAGTGTACTTGGGAACTATGTCGAGCAGCATGCTTGGTATACCACAGTTTGCCAGATGAGCGGCGATTCCGGAACCCATGACCCCGGATCCCAGCACTGCGGCTTTTCTTATCCTTCGCTTCATTGAAGCTATCCTCCTTTCAGGCGGAGAGGTTGCCGAAAATGACGCACAGAGTCTAGAGACTATTGATTGAACTGTCAATCGAAATCTTCGGTCAAATTTTTCGGCACGGGTGTACAAGAATCTTGTACACAGCCAAGATTGCTTCGCTGGTTGAATATTAAAATGTTCTATAAAAACAATGGGTAAGCTTTTGGCACGATAAATGAATAGCAGGATTGTTCGAAATAGCTGAAGGACAAAATCAAGTTCCAATTCATTGTGAGGACCGAGCATTGGCCGAGGACAAGGACAGAAAAAAGCACCCGCCATCCAGGAGAAAACTCAACAGGGCAAGAAAAAAAGGCCAGGTTGCAATTTCACATCAGGTGTGTTCCTCGGCAGCTTGGTTTGCTGGAGCAGTGGCCTTGTCCATGAGCATTCCTCTAATAGCCTCGTCCTTGAGTCGAGTTAGTAGGAACCTATGGTCGGGAAACACACGGGAGTTGTCAGACCTGCCGTCGATTTCGGTCTTTACCGTGTTCAAAGCAGTAACACCGTGTGCGGTGGCAGCAATTACTGTTTGCTTGTTGGTTGGATTTGCACAGGCCCGGGTGCCTCTGAAAATAAGGATGGATTGGAACCGTATCAATCCCATCAGGGGGTTCAAACGGTTATTTAGTACACAGAGACTGGTGGACCTGGGTCTGGTCTTGGGAAGATTGTCGTTGGTGTTGTTGGCGGCAGGTGCGTGGTTGTTGCTCAACTGGTTTTCTTTCATGATGGTCGATGACCTGGAACAGGGGACCAGGATTGCTTTGCATGAGGGATTCAAGCTTTTGGTGCTTGTCGGGATGGCTGGCTTGCTTGGCGGTTTTTTTGATCTCTGGCTCCAAAGGCGGAGGTTTTTACGCAACCAGCGCATGACCGACGAAGAAGTCAGAAGGGAACGTAAGGAGCAGGACGGGGACCCGGCAATAAAGGCAGAGCGTAGACGAATACACAGGAGCGTACTGGCCGGAAGTGGCTTCAACGCCTTGCCCACGGCCAAGGTTGTGGTGATCAATCCCACTCATATCGCGGTGGCTCTTCGCTATGATTCCACCCAGGACGATGCGCCGGTGGTGATCGTGTCAGGTAGAGACGAACGTGCAGTCAGAATTCGGGCCAAGGCGATGAGTTTGGCAATCCCCATCATACAGCAGGTGCAATTGGCCAGGGCATTGGTATCGCTGGACGAGGGAGAGTCTGTACCTGAAGCTCAATACGAAGCGGTGGCCGAGGTGATACGCCTGGTCCAGAGCATGATGTGAACGGAGAGGAGAAATTCATGGCTGTTGCTAATGCAAGTAGCTGGAAAAATCTTGGACATGGTTTTACAGGCGGAGATTGGTGGCCCGCATTGTTCATCGCTGCTGCCGCTGCCATGCTGGTGATTCCGGTTCCATCCTGGCTGGTGGATCCGCTCTTGGTGGTCAACATATGCATCGCTGTAACATTGTTGTTATTGGCCATAAAGGTTGGTGGAGCATTGAACGTAGCAGCCTTGCCCACAATGTTGCTTGTGGCTACTTTGTTCAGGCTGGCGCTGAACATATCCACTACGAGGCTCATTCTGTCGAAGGGAGATGCAGGCCAAGTGGTGAGGGCGTTCGGAGAATTCGTCAGCGGGGGGAATCCACTTGTGGGAGGTGTGCTTTTTCTTATCCTCACAGTAGTGCAATTCATCGTGATCGCCAAGGGCTCCGAGAGGGTTGCCGAGGTAACCGCCAGGTTTACCTTGGACGCCATGCCCGGAAAGCAGATGAGCATCGATGCTGATCTTCGTTCGGGATTGGTGGATGCAGAGGGAGCCAGACGTCGCAGGATGGAACTGGAGAGAGAGTCTCAGTTCCACGGAGCCATGGATGGCGCCATGAAATTCGTCAAGGGTGATGCTGTTGCGGGTTTGGTAATCAATGTCGTGAACCTCTTGGGAGGTCTTGCGGTGGGGTGTATCCAACTTGGCATGCCTGCCAAAGATGCCCTGGGTTCATACACGGTTCTTACCATAGGTGATGGATTGGTGTCTCAAATCCCTGCGTTGTTAGTCGCCGTTTCTGCGGGATTGGTGGTGACCAGGGTAAGGGGTAAGAGCAAAAACAAAAGCCTGGCCCACCAGATTTCAGCACCTGTCCGTACCAATCCACAGGTGCTTGTTGGCGCGGGTATGGCCATGGTGTTCATCGGAATAGTCCCGGGCATGCCTGCCTGGAGTTTTTGTCTTACCGGAATCGTTTTAGCCACCCTGGGGTTGTTTCTGTTTAGAAAAAGGGCATCCGGCAGCATGAAACCTGTTGCCTCCAAAGAACACCCTGAGCCAAAGGTGACAATCCTGCTGCCCCGAGACATGCCGTCGGACGAGTCACTCCCCTTGAGCCTGGAAAAATCTGCAAAGTGGTTGGGTACGGAGTTGGGTCTTCCCGCTCCCAAGGTAGAGCTTCTGTCCGATGGCCCCAAAGGGCGATGGACACTTTTCGTGGATGGCACTCCGGCGGTCAGTGGACAATTGGAGGGACTCGGCAGACAGGGTGAACTCGGAAATGAACTTGGTGGGGTTTTGAAACTGGCAGCCGGTAGGTTCATCGGAGTGCAGGAGACACAGAACATGCTGGACGAATTGGAACGTTCACATCCAGCCTTGGTTCGAGAGGTCGTTCCCCGCCTGGTCCCAACTGTTTTGCTTAGTGAGATTCTAACCAGGCTTGTGGAGGAATCTGTCCCAGTAAGGGACTTGCGCGGAATTCTTGCTTGCCTGGCTGAGTGGGCAAGGACTGAGGCCGATCCCGTGGCCCTGGCGGAACGTGTCAGGGAGTACTTGAGACCTGTTATATCCCATCGTTTGGCGCCGGACGGAACTCTCCATGCCTTGTTGTTGGATATGCGGGTGGAGCAATTGCTCTCGGCGGGAATGCAGAACCAATCAGGGGTCGCCTCTCTGAGTCTTTCTCCTCGAGATGGTCAGGGCATCCTGCGTGGGCTAGGTGAGGTTCTGAAGTCAGTTCACCACAATACGCCGGTCGTGGTGTGCAGACCTGGCATTCGCAGACCATTTTGGAAACTCGTCCACGATCTTTTTCCTCAGGTGCAGGTCGTAAGCTACATGGAGTTGGAACCAAGCATGTCCCTGGTGCCGGTTGGTGTAGTAAGCGTCCTGGACTCGGAGGAGTCATGAAAGGGAAGATGATGACTGGAAGAATTTATAAAGTTTTACGGCTGACAGTGGTTCATACGGTATTGGTCTTTTTGGGTGGGTGTGTTGTTCGCTCCCCGATTCATCCCGTGGCGGCAAAGCTCAACACCCAGGCAGCCAAAGCACTCGATGCAGGTAAGCCGGAAAAGGCAAGGGCTCGCCTGTTGGTGGCGCTCGAGTACAATCCCTGTTACCCAGGTGCGTTGCACAACCTGGCTCTCGTGGAATTCATGGATGGAGCGCTGGATAAAGCTGAGCAACTCGAGCAAAGGGCCCTCGATTGCCAACAGGACTTGGTCCAAGCCATCAACGGGCTTGGAGTAATTTACCGAGCCCGTGGGAACTTGGAACTAGCCGAGGAATGGTTTGAACACGCTCTGGAGGTCGATCCGGGCTGTCTGGACGCCAGGAGGAATCTTGTTGATACACTTCAATTGGACGGGAAAATTTCGGAGGCCCAACAGGAGAGGCGGAGGCTGGAAGTTTTAGAGGCGACGAGGTAGGATATGACAATGGGTATAAAAATAATCGCCAGGGCGATGGAGGCAACCCTGGTGGGCAATTTGGTAGAGCATTCGGTCGATGAAAACGGCAGGGCGGTAATTGGAAGATCCTCTGAATGCGATATGGTTCTCAACGATCCCTCATTGGAGCCACGCCATGCTTGCATAGAGAAAACATCCCGAGGTTGGGGTGTCACGCGACTTGGCCGGGGAGAAGTCCTTGTCAATGGTACATGTATTGCGCAGGATGTTTGTGTGCCGCTGATGGCTGGTGACCATCTTCAGATGGGAGTGTATGCCATAGGTTACTTCGTCGACATACATGGGGGTAAAGGGGGAACGTACAATAGTCCCATGGATTCGCCGGAGTCCATTCAATGGAAAGCCTCCTTGGTGGTACTCAACGGACCTTGCCATGGCAAGAGCGTCACCATAGATGACGGAAGGGATGTCGTCTTGGGCAGAGGGCGTAACTGCGATCTCATGCTCGATGACAAGAGGGTGTCGCGAAGTCATGCCAGAATCACGAACAGGGGAGGTGATCTTTGGGTTGAGGACATGGGCTCTTCCAATGGTGTGTATGTAAATTCTACGAAATGCAGAGGGCGAAAACGCTTGGAACCTGGGGATGTGATCGGAGTGGGCAGATACAGGATCGTGGTTAGCATTCAGACACAGGAGCATGATGATGA
>CAYSLH010000104.1:0-14858 GCA_964431605.1 uncultured Myxococcales bacterium | reverse complement strand
GCTGTTGGCAACTTCCGGCGTTTGTGTGTTGTACTTTTCGCCATGTTCGAAAGCGACCTGGATGTAAAACTAAGTGAGGTGATTCAGGAGGCGTTCGAGCAGTTGTTGGATACCTTTTTACTCCAGGAAAACCTGGAAGCCATCAGGTGGCTGTTCGATCAGTTCAATGACCTGAAGAAGAAGAATATCCCGCCTGGAAGTATGGCCCTTGTGGACTTTTTATCGAAACACCTGGTCTCCAGATTGTCCGATTCAGAAAGGGTGGACAAGATTGGAGACATGTTGGAGGCGGACTCACGCCCAGAAATGATCAAGAGGGTTCAGTCTCATTTCGAGTTTATTGACGAAAGGGCATTGGATTCATTGCTCGGTGTGTTGGAACGTCTGAGCAATCCCGCTACCCGCCAATTGGTATGCAACAAGTTGGCGAGTTTTGGCCCACAGCATGTGGATGTTTATGTGAATCGTCTGAGCAGTTCCAAGGCCAACTATGTGCGTGATATGCTTCATATAATAGATTTATTGGGATATGAAGACAGGACAAAGGTGACAGCTGGTCTTTTGAACCATCCAAATCTCGCCATCAGAATCGAGGCTCTAAAGACCATTGGAGATGGCCAGGATCCTTCCGCTGGTCCATACGTGATGAGAGCATTGAAAGACCCTGACCCGCAAGTCCGTATAACTGCGGCCATGCTGTTGCCGAACTTCGACAGGGCAATGGCTCTGAGGTCACTGCTATCATTGGCGAAAGACCCGTCTTTTGACCAAAAGTCTGAAAAGGAGCAAGCTGCCGTTTATGGCTCCATGTCTTCACTCGGGATGAGAGAGTCCATGGAATTTCTAAAGGAGCAGATGCATTCTGGTGGGATCTTGAGCAAAAAATCCAGCAGCAACCGAAAGCGAAATATCGTCAATGGAATCGTTGCATGCAGCTCTATTTCCGGATACCAGCTTTTGAAAGCTGAATTGGCGGCAGGGATCAAGGATAAGGAACTCGCCAACCTTGTCCAAAGGGCTTGTGTTCAACTCAAGAAGCGCTTGCTGGGCTCAGCAGGGGAGTAATCGTGGCAAAGGACAAGTTCAGGCTTCAGGATGGAGTGGAAAAAGATCCTGAATCTTTGGAGTCGGGAAGAGAGTATAACAAGAGGTTGCAGGAGTTGGGAAGGCGTCTGCTCAGCGGGCTGTACATGCTGGTTCGAAACGTGAAACTTTACGATTCGTCCAATGTTATTTTCGATAAACCCATGGAACAGATGGTCGAGTACATCAATAATATCATCGCCATGGAAGGAACCTTGAGCCTTCAATGTGCCGGGAGTTCATTCTACCTGAACAACATGCTAGTTAGGGTGGATGTAAAGTCATCCGAGAACCTGGTTGCGCTCATAAAGGAGATGGAGTCGAGGGATATCGGCGGGTTTGCGCTGGAACAACCCATCAATAGCACCGAATTGAGGAATTTTATCTTTATTTTCAGTAGTAACAATAAGGAACATGTATCTGAGTCCGGTGTGTCGTCCAGAAAGCTGAACTCTTTGAAACTAAGGAGCTTCGAGAAACTCCAAGAAATACTCAGGGCCGCTGGCGACGAGGAGCAGGTGGATGATGATCCGAACCAGAGCCTTGACAGGAAACGATATGGTCTGGTGGTTTATGCTCGTTTGGTGATTTTCATGCGAAGCTATTTCGCGGGAATCAGGGGTGAACGAACACTTGTTCCCATGGGCAAGGCGACGCATCTTATCCAGGACCTCGTTGACGTTTGCCATGGCCACCTGACAAACTTTCTTGGGGTAACCTCTGTTGATAAGGGAGAGGCATATTTGCCTTTTCATAGCGCCAACGTTGCAATGCTGGCCATTATAATGGGTCATGAACTTGGGCTATCCAAGGAGAGATTGAGAGAGTTGGGAATGGCTGCATTGTTCCATGACGTTGGAATGGCTGACATCTCCGATGAGATATTGAATAAGCAGGGAGTCCTGACACCTGCCGAAAAGAGAATTCTCGCCACAGGACCGATCAAGGGAGCCATGAGGCTATTGAGGGATAATCCTTTAAACTCGAGGAGCATACAATGTTCCTTGGTCGCTTTTTTCTCCAGTGTGGACTGGGGCAAACCAGTAAAAGATGCCCTTGGAAAACTGCATCATGTTTTACAAACATCTGATATGGGGGTCTTTGAGAGGATTGTATCAATCGCCGATCATTATGACACACTGGTTTTCAAACAATCATTGGATCCATCCCTTGCCTTGACCATCATGAACTCAGAGCTGGCACACAAGTTCGACCCGGATTTGCTGAGGATTTTTTCTCATTTGATGAGAGGTTACACGAGCAGATTCATCTCTGAAACAGGTCAACGCCTGGATCTGTTTTCGACCTAGTCCTCTTGCTGCCCACGGGAGTGTTCTTCGGTCGGCACCGGTTGTCCCGGTGCAATGAGATCCAGCCAGTGGAACCAGATGGGATGGTGTTCACAATACCAATTCAGCACATCGTATAGAATTTTTTGGTTTTCCGGTGAAATGACTTCAGGTGGTATCCTGTCAAAGACTATTCTCATGCGGTTGTCCTGCAGATAGTCCAGAGCTTCCGAACACAGGGTCTGAAGTTCGTTCCTGATCCTTCCTGAATCGGAGATTTTGACAGGCCTGGTGTGGAAGTCTTCACCATAGATAAACCTGATGAGCAGAGGATTGAAGACCAGCCGTCCCTGCTCGTGGTCCTCCATCATTCTCAGGGTGAAGGTTATGACCTTATCACCGCATGGTGTGGCCATGCGAACCGTGGTCCTGTAGACTCCTTGTCCGACCTGTACCACACCTTCCGCACCTGTATAAGGATCGGGGCGCATGTAGCCCACAATGGCCGCGGATTCCCAGGTCTTTTCAGGAAAAAAGTCCTCTGCGTGTAGTATTCGTTTGGACAGGTTGAGCCCAGCTTCCTTGGCCTCCATTATCATACTTCGATAGCTATCCAGTTCCTCTTCGTCGGGTGCGTGTTCAATGAGAGAAGCAAGTTGTTCAGAAAAATCAGCTGCATCCGGATCCAGATGCATGATATGCTGTTCTTTGTCATAGGGAAGTTTGAACTTGGATGTAAAGACCGCAAGTGATGCATCCAGGTCGTGCATTACGGCAAGGCTCGCTGCTTGCATGGCCTCTGCCGATGCTGCATATCCGTCAACTATGAAGAGGTGCTGCTGGCCGGATTCATCCTTCCATGTGCCCACATGGTAGGTGGGAGCATAGGTGCCGGATTCGGTGAAGACAGGATTACCAGGACTGAGTTCCCACCCGTCTTCTACCACGTGTGCTCCTGCATCTTTCCATTCCTGCCACAGGCCGCTTATTCTGTGTACGCGACTCTTACCGCCAAGGGTCCACACATGCACGTTTTTTGGCTCTATGCCTTTGTAGGTGTCGAGAATAGCTTCCATTACCAGTTTTCTGGGGGTGCGGAAATCCACGAGTACGGAACGTTCGGCCGCAGCGTCTACCACCTGTTGCGGAAGGAGTAGGTTACCCATGTATCCCTCGTAGGGCTTTGAAATACTCAGGGGTTGATCGAAAAGGTGCAGGACCGTACATGGGCCGGTCTTGGCTCCTTTGGCAAAACGGGACGTGTTTTCCAGTGTGTCTATGGCAGCTCCCCAGACAGTGATTCCAGCTTCTTTGATCTCTTTGTAGAATTCATCGAATCCGTAACCTGGTTCGTTCAGGAGTCGTGTGACCCGTTCGTCCAGCCATTGCGCAACCCTTGGCCTGGCATATACGCGGCCAAAACCAAGCTGTGGATTGGAGCCCATCTCCGGTGTCTCGCCGGCCTTTGGCATGAGGCCTTCGCCCAAGGAGACCATTATGGCGTGGTTTTCAGGGAGCTGCCTTGCTGCGAACCACAAAGACTCGCTCATGGCATAGGCGCTGATAGCGTCAGCGTCTTTCTTCACCTGGTTCAATGATGCCTTATCCAGACCTTTTCCCTCACCATAGCGACCAAACAACTGTGTCCCAAGTGCTGTTACCGCCGCTGTCATGCACATGAGCCGCTCCATGCGCCCGTCCAAGAATGATATCTGGCTTGTGAATTCCTTTGATGGTTCACCTCTAACCCACCGTATCTCCAAGTCCTGCAATACGAGATGAAGACGGCCAAGGATGGGCCTTGTGTCAAAAGCCCATTGTGCAATACGATCTCGTTTTTCCCGATCCAATTCGTGCTGGTGCATGGTTTACCTCCAACCCGTCTCTAGCATCCCAAAAGGTTGCAGAGTGGTAATAATCCCAATGCCCAAGAACGTATCACTTGTTGTTAAAAAATCTCAAGGTCGATTTGTTTGATAAATTTACTTAGTGAAATCTGGTTCTATCATCAGGGATAGGATTAGCTTTACCAACATGCCTGTACATCGTATCTTTCCGGACTGGAGAGTGAGCATGCCCCGTATTTTTTTGTTTGCAACCATAGGTGGTGCCTTGGTGGTCATATGCTGGATGGCCATAAGGTTTTTATTGCATACGGCCAGGAAGAAAAAACAGCAAATCGTTGCCTTAAGAGATACTGAAGACAGATTGCGTCTGGCTGCCCTCGAACCGGGAGGTAGTCCGAGCAATCCTGTTATAATAGATACACCTTCGGTGGTGGAATCGAGAGCTTCGTCCAGCCTATGCCCCAAGTGTACAGGATCGGTCAAGGTCATAGAACACCAGGCGAAAACCATCGAAGGAACCAGGTTGCGAATCGCAGTTGTCAAATGCTCCATGTGCGGGTTCGAGAGGAAAATCTTTTTCCATATTTCGAACTAATGGCAGTTTGACAAAAAAACACTATCTTTGACTGCAATTCGAAAATTTTTTTGAAATCAGCAAGGTCCACAAGAAAATGAACCAGATAAGTATTGTTGGATTCGAGCTTCGAGCGCTTGTGCATGAGCAACCGCTATCAGATATTTTTTCACATCTGCCTTCGGTCGTACACTCCCAACCATCGGCGCATTGGGTGTCATCCGCACAGATTCCTACCCCCATGGCCATGGCAACAGCTTCCCATGCGTTTATTTTTCCATATCCCCATACCGGGTTTGGCACTTGTTCACCTGTCATATCATCTGTGTCGGCGGTGGCCGAGAGGATTTTGCGAACTCCGTCCGGGTCCAACCCTGGGTTTATTTCCAGCAATAATGCGACTACACCGGCAGCGTGCGGACAGGACATGGATGTGCCTCTCATGGCAACGTGTCCATTGTGTCCGTTTTCATCCTCATCGATTTTGGTACCTTGCTCCAACTGTCCTGATGAATTCGATAGGGCCGCGATGATATACTCTCCAGGAGCTGTTATGAAAGGTTTCGGGCCTGTTTTCTCTGGATCGGCAGAGGGACCATGACTGGAAAAAAATGAGATCTGGTCCACGGTAGTCTCTGCGTGTGAGATGCTCTCTCCTTCAATATCCTGCCATTTATTCCTGGTGGCCCAGGATGCGACCGAGATGATACCAGGCGCGACTGCCGGCATGCCAACGGACTTGGCGTTGTCTCCCGGGATGAGGCCTCCTTCGTCAGAAGGTGAGAAACGCGCAGCTGGTGTGAGAAAACCCGAAGCCGCGCTCCATGCATCAAAGCTACCATTGCCAGAAGCTTTTATGTACCAGACATAGTGGTCTGGGTTTGCGTCGAATGCTACAGACGATGGTTCCACTAGTATGTCAAGTTGAAGTTTTCCGTTTTCAGGATTTGGACCGTTGGCAGAACTAAACTGGACCTGACCGAGAGCAGTTCCTTGGTAGTCAAGATCGAATGATTCATACTGGGAATTTGCATCGAGCATGTCTGTCTCCGCAATCTCCTGGCCGTCTTTCTGTACACCTATGGAAAACGACACCCTCGACTCAACAGGAAGCCATATGGTGAAAAGCGCAGAACTTGAGTCCATGCCGGAAAACACTCGAAATATGGTTTTTCCGATGGAACCTGCGGGATCATATCCGAGGTGAATGTAATCGCTACCCTCGTTTCCTGCGGAGGCCATGATGATATGTCCCGGACCTGTCAGTTTGGATAGGGCTTGGGACTCGAGGCTGGTTCCGTCGTGAGGGCCGTAGTGGCCTCCCAGAGAGAGATTTATTACCATGGGCATATTGGCATTGTCAGCCTGCTCGAAGAGCCATTTTACGGACTCTGTCAGAAGGGCGAAGTCGATGGATGCCACTGCCATGATCTCTGAGCCAGGCGCTATTCCCCGATAGATCTCGCCCGAACCTGCCATGGTGGAAGATACATGGGTTCCGTGGCCTATAAAGTCCGGTGAATTGCATTTTTTCAAAAGGAGTGATTCACGGTCACACACTACACCCTGGTCCTGACCTGGTGGAGGTGAGCAACCAGCGCAAGAGCCGAAAGCCTGGTCCCAGATTGCATACACCCTGGTTCGTCCGGTCGGTGACTGAAAGTCCGTATGCTTGTAGTCAACCCCTGTGTCCACCAGTGCGGTGATCACTCCGGTTCCGTCTATGGGCATGGGCAGTCCCTGGCCCTGTTGAACGAGGTCAGCCTTTATTGCAGGTCGACTGATATCGAGCAGGGGCTTTTTGGGAGGGCCTGCTTCGACCCTCGATACTCCGGGAATGTTTGCGATGGCTGTAAGGATTTTCGGTGTTGCACGTATGGAGATGATTTTTCCAAATCTGGCTCCCACTTCTGCGCCCAAGGACCTTGCCTGCTCAATGGTTTTGTCAGGGTCGTCACTCAAAACCAGAGCCGGGACTTGGGCAGGCCTTGTCTCGTCCGGCTCAAGACCAAAAGGTGTTATCTGAACAGGTCGCCAAGCCTTTGTCAGCTTCCTGGAATGTTGGAGGAGTTTTATGTATGGGCTCGATGAGCCTGCTGCAGCAGATGGTGTTACAAAGAATAATGCAGACATTGATAGAACTAGCAGCGATCTCATGAGATCTCCTTTGGAGAACTGCGCGGTTGTATGGATGTCATTATGAGCATCAAGCGTTGAAAATTTAAACAAAAAAAGAAGGACGAGTGCGCGCTCGCCCTTCTTTGGAGTAGCCCGCCGGGGGAGGAGGGGAGACCCACAGCGGTCTGGGTGTACAATCTGGCTACATTGTAGTACATGTAGGATAATTGTCAAAAAAATACCCTTTTTTTATAAATTGATTCACGTTACCTGGTAACTGGAGTAAGAATATTGAGTAATCATTCATAGAGAGAGGTAATTACCGTGAAAAAAATGAACGTGTTTTTATTTTGCTTTTTCTTCTTGTCATCTGCAGTTTTTGCGGATGTATCGGCCTCAGAACTGCGCGTTCGTTCGGCCTACGATTTTGTGCGGTTACATAACTACGTACAGTTCCCAAAAACAGTACCGGAGGCGAGACCTGTACCCAAGGGCCCTGAATATCAGGTCGGCTCTACCAAGGAGTTCTGGTCGTGGGATTTGAGCCAAATGCCTCCCAAGGATGTTTTGGTCCCATCCACCTGCAGAGCAGTGAGTGAGCACGTATATTTATTTGTTGCAGATGACCAGTGGGGAAATACGGTCTCTGAGGAAGATATACCTGGCATCATGGATGTCTTGGAAGGACACACGCCCGAGGGCTCCATCGATCCTGACCAAGGGATAGTACCTAATGATATCTCCGTGTTTGGACAGATTCCCGATGCCCTCGATGGGGATCCTCACCTGTTCGTGTTGCTCATGGAAATAAAAAAATACGGAGGAAACCAGTTCGATGGTTTTTTCAACGCCTATAACCAATATCCAGACGAACAAACCATGGCGCAGTATGGATATCATTCCAACGAGGTGGAGATGATCACCGTCAATTCGGCCATACGACCTGTGTCGTCACTCATGACCATGTCCATCTTTGCTCACGAACTCCAGCACTTGATTCACTGGGGTCTTGACGTGGATGAGGTTGCCTGGGTCAATGAGTCCATGTCAGAGCTTGCCATGAGCATGAACGGTTTGTACACGGATGTGGATTGGGTCAATGACTATCTGTCGGATCCCTCCGCCAGCTTGTTCGAGTTGCAGCACGTTCACTATGGGGCTTGCCAGTTGTTCGGCCAATACCTGTACGAGAGGTTTGGGGCAAAGTTTATTTCAGCGTTAGTGGCAGATGAAAACAACGGTGTGGATGGATTCTCTGCGCCTCTTGGTTCGTTAGACACCCCAGTGAGCATGGAAGAACTCCTCCTGGACTGGGCCAGCGCCAACATTGGTGATGGCATGGGACTGGTTCAACCGATTTTTTCATACATGCTCTTTGACCTGGAGTTTATCGACTTGGACCATGAGGTGGATCACTATCCTACGGAGCCTGGCCTTTCCGGTTCCATCCATCAGACCTCGGCTGCATACCTGGAGTTTGATTCTCCTGAAAACGGTGATTTGCAATTGAACATAGAGGGCGATCCGGACAACATGCTCATGGCGAGGGTATTACTGGCTCCTGCTCAGGGACTGGATGGTTCAGCCTGGAGCGCTGAGCCTGAGCAGGGAGAGATAACCATTCCTTTTTCTGAGCAGGGATGGGCAGATAAGGCATACTTGGTTCTGTTTGCATCAGATGCTGGAAGCGTTTCTTATACGGTTACTGCCAATGTTTTGCAGGATGCTCAAGACGCGGGAGTGGATGCAGGACCTGACGCAGGGACGGATGCAGGTACTCAAGCCGATCAGGATGACACAGATGGAGGGCAGGTAACGGATATCACAGTGGGTGATGCAGGTGAAAACAAACAAAGTGATAATGGGTGTGGATGCTCTTCCGGAGACGTAAGCGGCTCAAGCTTGGCCCTTTTCTTTGTCTTATTCCTATGGTTGATAAGACGTAAAATTATTTAGTTCTGCCCCTGGTTTGCTGACCCTTTTCAAACTTCTAGTCACAAACTCCAGCGCTTGACGCAACCGAGCTGATTGCGATATCGAAGGTCACAGCCCGAACGATTCCGTAACACCCATGCTCAAGGGCTGTATTCTATGCGTGGATGATCTTTTATGCTGAAATCTTAGCTAGTTAAATATTGATAGTTTTTACCGGATAAAAATTACCTATGTCTACGACGACGCCTGCGTCTTCTCCTCTTCTTTTTCTTTTTTTGCTCCGCCTTCTGCTTTGCCTGCCATTCTTTTTCAACCTCGTCCACCGTTTTTCCCTGGCGAAGCCCCGCAGCCTTCATCAGGTATTCCTGCTCTTGCTTTTGTCCTTCTTCTCCACCCATTTCTTTGAAAATCTTGGAGATATCCGTGTAAACGTCAGCAATCTTTCCTGGTGGATCGCCTGCCTTGGTCATCATCATGACAGCCTTGGCCAGTTTGTCCAAGGCGTTTTCAAAGTCTTCTGAGGCAAGGTAAATCAGACCCATCTGGCGATAGACTTCCGGGGTCTCACCACCAGGTAGCATGATGGCGTTTTCGTACTCCTCACGGGCCTTGTTATAAAATTCCAGTTTGTCAGCTTTGTGTTCCTTGTCGTCCAGAGAAATTTTGTCACCCATGGCTTGGTAAGCTTTTGCCAACCAGAAGCGCCCCTTGGGGTCCAACTCGTCAACTGTTATGGCTGCCTGGAATTCTTTCTGAGCCTCGTCCAACTTGTCCATTCTCATGAGGAGGTCACCGCGTTTGACATGGTAGGCAACGGTTGGCTTCAGGCTGCGTTCGAATTCCTTCAGCTTGTCCACGGCTTCTTGTTTCTGACCCATGGCAAAGGTGCTCTCGGCACGATCGAAGTAGATCTTTGGAAGGCGTGGATCAAGTTGCAGGGCTTTGGCAAAGGCGTTTGCCGCCGCAGTTGCATCCTTTTGTATTGCAGCAATACGACCTTTCAAGTCCCATGCTTCCGCATTGGAACCCCATGTAGCAATAGCCTTATCGGCCCACTGCTTGGCCGAGCCGATAGACTGTGCTTTGGACATTTGATTGGCATCCTGTGCTCTGGCAGCAGGAAAAAGTTCGGGATAGGTCGGGAACAACAGATCGTATTCACCCCTTACCTGGTACAGCATACTCAACATGGGGGGAGAAAATTCTTTCTCCTGGTGCTTGTCTTTGTCCATAAGGTTGTCGAGGATCTTCTTGGCCTTTTCCAGGTTTTTTCCTGTCTGGATACGAGTATGGGCGTAACGAATATTGGAGAAGATGTGATCCGGATTTTTCTTGAGAGCATCCCTGAAATATCTCAGGGCACGTCCCAGGTTGCCTTCCCGTAAGTAAACGTTCGCAAATAATGCCTGGTAGTGGGGACTCATGGGAGAAAACTTGGCGGCTCGGCTGAAGTCTTCCCTTGCTTCCTTCATGTTTCCCAGAGCGAGATGTGCGAGACCTCTCGCGCCAAATACCTCTGCATTCAGGAAAATATCCTTTTTTTCAATGGCTCGTTTGACTACGTCGCTGAGCATTTTGACCGCCTGCTCGGCCTTTCCGTCGATGAGCATCAAATAACCTTTAGTGGCGTAACGTTCCGAAACCTGAAGTTCCTCGTCTTCGAAGAATTTCAGATGTTGTTGGAGAAGAGCCTTTTTGTCCGACTGATCGTGTTGAGACATCAATCGAAAATCTATTTGGGAAAGGCGGATTATGGCGCCAGGGTTGTCATCATCAAGAGCGAGGACCTTGTCAAGCCATGCTTCGGCTCCATTCAGGTCATCAAAATTATCCCTGGGTATGAGCTTGGACGCCTCCTTGATGTCTTTTCGTATGGTGGTGATGATCTCCACGTGGTGGTAATACCATACGATAAACAAGGCCATGATGATACCCACTACTACCACTTGTGCTACAGCTCTCCAAAGGGGTCTCGGTGGCACCCTGGTGTCATGAATCTGTCGTGGCAACCAAGTGATTTTACCATGACCATTATCGGTCTTCAGGGGCGGAAGCTTTTCGCCCAGGGATTGGAGCAGTGACCTGGTGTGGGTGTCTGATGGATCCAATTCCAACGCACGCATCAGTTCGCCTATGGCTTTTTGTTCTTGCTTGCGTTCGAGAAAGATCTCGCCGAGGGTGCGGTGTGCGACGGCATTGTCGGAAGATGACTTCAGAAACTTTTTCAACTCCACCTCGGCATGACCGTCGTCATAGTTGTGGTAATAAGCCATGGCAAGCGCTAGTTGCCCATCAGGTATCTGGGGGGATCTTTTCAATCCGTCCTTGCAAACCTGGATAGCCTGGACCGGTAACGCCCGCTCCATGTAGGCCTTAGCCAGTGGAACAAACTTGCTGGGATCCGCCTTGAACTCAGCTTCCAACTTGTCGATGTCTTGAATGTCGTTGTTCTTCGCCTCGGCCATGCTTTCCTCCGGCGCTTGCCTTTTTGACATAAAAACAAAAATTTAGCTTCGTTATTTCGAATAGCAAAGGCTGTCAGTCGTGTCAAGCATTGGAATCGTTTGGAATCATCCTGGGTTTGCAAACCGCAATCTGCGTATCGAAGGTGTTCCCAGGCTTTGCCGGCCGTTTGGGAGATTCCGCATAAGTGTGAAATTTTGCTTCGAAGAGTATTGTTGACTTGCCGCGACACCTTGATAGCCTTTTGATAAGACATGTGGCGAGTTGCCTGGAGACCTTTAATGAAAAAACTGGTTTCGTTCGGTGGAATCATTCTTGGTATAGTGATTACCCTGGTTTTTTCCACGGTAAAGCTCTACACCATCAATCAAGGAAAATATGAAGAACATTTCCTGGGATTCATCCAGAACATAGAAAACAGTCTTCTGGATTTCATGATACGACTCAGGGGCCAGCCAACCACACCCAGGCAAATCGAGGAATTTCAAAAAAATGCTCACGTGGTCATAGCGGCGGTGGACGAAAAAAGTGTGAGGATGAAGGATTTGGGCCTTTGGCCATGGCCACGGGTAAAGATGGCAAAATTGATACATAACCTCGAGCAGTGTGGAGCCAGGGTGATCGGTTTCGATATGGTTTTTGCCGAACCTGATATTTCCAGGTCAGACTCTGTGGTGCAAGCCATAACAGAACATTACAAGACCTTAGATAGTCCCGACCCAGCTTTCCTGAAATACCTGAGAGATTATATTTCGTCCACTAGTGGGGACGCCAGAATGGCACAGGAGCTGGAGAAATATGAAAATATTGTACTAGGTTATTTTTTCTTTACCGATTCAGATCAGCTGGCCGAGTTGGACAAAGAGGATGTGATTGAACGGGGAATGGAGAGTATTGGATTTGGTACTTTTGGTTTCGTAAAGGCTTTCCCTGGCGAAAACGTCACAAGGCTCTTTCCCCAGGCATTCGGCGTCAGGGCTAATTTACCCCAGTTTACGGACTCGGTGGATTATTACGGATTTTTCAACCAGATTCCCAGCCCTGATGGTGTATACAGGTTAGCGCCACTCGTCTTTGCTTTTGTTCCTGAAAAGAGCAAAAAGGCAGTAGAGGAGGGGAAAGAACCTCCTTTGTTGTTTCCTTCCCTGTCGTTGCAGGTGCTCAGTGCGTATTACGGTCAGCCAGCAGAACTTTTTGCGGAGACCCTCGACGGAAAACGATTTCTGGAGGACCAGATATTTTTATTCCTCGGGCCGTTGGGCCAACCTTCGGAAGAACATCTGCAGATACCGGTCGAGAATAAAGCCATGTTCAGGGTCAACTATTACGGAGGTCCGAGAACCTTCAGACACGTGTCAGCCGGAGACATTATCCATGGCGACAAAAAGGCTTGTGTTGCCGTAAAGGACAAGATCGTCCTGGTGGGGGCCACTACCACTGGAATATATGACCTGAGGCCCACGCCGTTTGATGCATCTTTTCCAGGTGTGGAGATTCATGCATCGATCATTGAAAACGTCATAACGGGAAATTACCTCCACCGTGATATCGACTCGGCATGGCTAGAAGCCATCATGCTGCTGTTGCTCGGTGTTTTCCTTTCATGGTTGCTTAACAAGATACGCTTGACCATCGGACTGGTAATAGTGATTCTTTTGATTGCCGGCATGGTATTGGGTAATTTTTTCTATTTTTTCGCCCATGGTATGGTGATCCAGTTGGTTATGCCCGTCGCCGAGATATTCTTCCTGTTTGCCGGCATTTCGGTTTGGAGGTATTCCACCGAAGAAAAACAAAAGCGTGAGACACGCCGTGCCTTCCAGCACTATCTGTCAAAGGACGTTATAGACACGGTTCTAAATGATATCTCGAGATTAGGTTTGGGGGGGGAGAGACGTGAATTGACGGTGTTGTTTTCAGACATCAGGGGCTTTACGACAATCTCAGAGGGCCTTGCCCCGGAAGAGTTGACCGGCTTGCTAAACGAATATCTTACGCCCATGACAGATCTTGTCTTTAAATACAGAGGTACGTTGGACAAGTATATGGGTGATGCGATCATGGCCTTTTTCGGAGCACCCCTGAAATTGCCCGACCATGCGAAAGCCGCTTGCTGGAGCGCCATCGAGATGATGGAGAAGCTGGAAGAATTACGCAGAGGATGGAGGAACAGAGGGTTGCCGGAGTTGGATATTGGAATCGGTATCAACACCGGGATCATGTCTGTGGGCAACATGGGTTCCGTCAACAGGTTCGATTACACGGTAATGGGAGATCACGTCAATTTAGGATCGCGTCTCGAAGGCATCAACAAGGTCTATAAGAGCCACATTATCATCAGCGAGTATACTCGCCAGGCCATTGGTGACCATTTCACTTGCCGAGAGTTGGATTCGGTTGCAGTAAAGGGAAAAAAGGAGCCGGTGAGGATTTTCGAGTTGGTGCACAGGGGGCCAAAGACCATGGAAGATGCCTGGATAGATGTTTTTCACGAGGCTCTGGCCGCATACAGGGCGCAAAAGTGGGACGAGGCCATGGAAATTTTTCTTACACTTGTTGCACAGCGTAACGATCCGACCTCGGAAATATTCGTTCAACGTTGCAAGGACATGAAAGAAATACCACCTGGGGAAAACTGGGACGGTGTGCTGCGCATGAAAACGAAGTAGTCGTATTTTCCGCCTCGGCCGCTATCTCTGTGTCCATACTGTTCATATGACTTTCGAACCAGAAATACTATTTGTTCGCAATATTCGTTAAATGTCGTGATAACGATGTTTATTATTATTTCTTGCTAAGGTGCCACGGCTGGTGGATTATCTAACTCTGAACGGTAAATCTACCCAATGGCAAGTTGATATGGGAGGTAAGATGAAGATCGCCATGATCGGACTGGGACGTATGGGCGGGAACATGGCCCTGCGGCTACTGCGCGGCGGCCAACAGGTGGTCGCATACAATCGCACTTTCGCCAAAGCGAGGGCATTGGAGAATGATGGGGCCATGGCGGTCGAGAGGCTGGAACAGGTGGCGGACGCGTTGGAAACCCCACGGGTGCTGTGGTTGATGCTGCCTGCCGGCAAAGCGGTGGACGAACATCTGCAGCGATTGGTACCTACTTTGCAACAGGGTGACATAGTGGTCGAGGGCGGTAATTCTTTCTGGAGAGACGACTTGCGACGAGCCGAATTTTGTTCTCAAAATGGGGTGCGATACCTGGACGCAGGAGTATCAGGCGGTATCTGGGGCCTGGAAAACGGATATTGTATGATGCTGGGTGGCGATCATGATGCCTACGAGCACCTGCGTCCGTTGCTCGACACCCTGGCCCCACCTGCCGGGCACATGTATTGTGGTCCAGTGGGCGCAGGACATTTTGTCAAGATGGTGCACAATGGTATCGAGTACGGTATGATGCAGGCTTACGCAGAAGGGTTCGAACTTCTCGACGCCTCGCCTTATGCGGCCGGACTCGACTACGCCGAACTGAGCCAATTGTGGAACCGCGGATGCGTGGTGCGCTCTTGGCTGCTGGAATTGCTGGAACAG
>CAYSLH010000103.1:0-14898 GCA_964431605.1 uncultured Myxococcales bacterium | reverse complement strand
AGAAAACCTTGCAAAGGTTGCCATCGGTCAAAACATGGCTATCCTTCCCGTGATGGGCATGCGCTGGGCCAGGAAACCGAATCCTACGGTACACTTCCGTTCTGCAGCAGCAAGGATTACCGATGTACGAAAGGTTCTGAAACCCGGCGACATCATCCTGGTTCAAAAGGTCACCGCTGAAGCATTGATGCGTGGAGAACCTCCCAGCTTGAAAAAGATTCTTACCGAAGACACAACGATTGTAAAATTGGACCAGATTCCCGCTGTTCAGGGTGCGCTGGTCTCCATAGAACCACGGTTAGGATACGTAAAGGCCCTTATTGGCGGATACAATTTCGAGGACTCTGAATTCAACAGGGTCTTACAGGCATGCCGACAGCCGGGAAGTTCGTTCAAACCCATCCATTACTCCCTGGCCATCGAAGAAAAAGGCTTCAACCCGGCCACCGTCATCATCGACAGCGCAATAGTGTATGATGATCCAGAAAATCAAAACCGTTGGAAGCCGGAAAACTACGAAGCAAACCACAAGGGAATGGTCACGCTTCACACGGCCCTGGTCAACTCCATGAACATCCCATCCATTAAAGTAATGGACGCAGTGGGTATAAAAGAGGCCATAGCATGGGCCCACAGGCTTGGAATAACCACACCTTTGCGAGAAGAACTCGGTCTTGCCCTGGGTTCATCCTGTGTCAAACCATGGGACCTGGCAAAGGTATACTCAATCTTCAACATGGGAGGAAAACGGCCGCAGTTGGGTTTCATTCGTAAGATTACCGATCGCTGGGGCAGAGTGCTGGTAAACAAGTCCTCACACATGGATCCCTGGCAAAGCTGGGATGACAAGTTCGACAGGGCATATGACAGACTGGAGACACCGCGCCAGAGGCTTCTTTCCGCACAGGGCGACTACATACTCGTTCACTTGCTACAAGGCGTTGCCACGAGAGGAACCGCGGCAAGAGCAAGGGCCCTTGGAAAACCAGCAGCTGGAAAGACGGGAACCACGAACGATTCTGCTGATGCGTGGTTCATGGGCTTTACCCACGACGTGGTAACAGGTGTCTGGGTTGGCAACGACGAGCCCAAGGATCCGCTGGGCCGTGGAGAAACCGGCTCGCGGGCGGCACTCCCCATATGGATCGGATTCATGCAGGAGGCGCTTGGGGAAAGGCCCCAGGCCGAGTTCGATGTGCCGGCCGGTATATCATTCGTGCGAATCGATCCCTTTTCGGGTTTACGCGCCAGACCAGGAACGCCTGGTTCTGTCATGGAGGCATTTAGGCAAGATGAACGGCCAACAGAATTTGCTCCGACAAGCGACATGGCCAAACCAAACCAGTTGTTCAAGGTCGACAGATGATTTGATCCATGGTCGCTGTTCAAGCAGCGCAAACCGTGGTATGCTAAGTGGTTATGAAATCGAAAAATCCTGAATCGGATTTATAATAATTCATTCAGTGAGGTGATAGGATGGCCAACAGCACATCTCGTAGCGGGAAAAGACCACCCAGGCTTACAGACGATGCTCCTCTTTCTACAGACGCATCATTTCCTGCGGCACATTCGGAAGATGAAATAGACACCATGGAACCTGATTCGGTAATGGCGTCCGGATTCAAGGAAGAAGAAGACACGCCAGTTGGTGAGGAACTAGCCCCCACCGGTCCATCCGATGATGCCTTGGTTTTCGATGCCGAGCCTGGAGTCGATGCGGACGCAGGTGAGACTTTCGTTGGAGAACTACCGCAGGACGATGGCGTTGGAACCGAAAGCCCAGTGGAAAAAACAGAGATATTGTCCATTCCATCGGAAGATGAATCCAAGGTGCCAATTTTGACCATAGAGACTCCGGACGGACAGGTGTCTGACGTGGACATAATGAAGGACAAATTCGTCTTAGGAAGGGCTCCAGATTGTGACGCGGTCATTACCGACTCGTTGGTCTCTCGTCACCATGCCATCTTGGAAAAACGGCAAGACGGCTGGTACATCATCGATCAAAACTCTGGAAATGGCACCTATCTCAACGACGAAAGGATAAAGGAAGAACTGCTATACGACGGAGATGTCATAGGCATAGGAGACGCTGTTGCAACGTTCATTGCACCTGGCACCACCGGGGATCAAGCCCCCCGTTTGGATGCTACTCAGATGTTGCCCCAGTCATCCCTTGACGTTCCCTCAGATGGCACTGGACTTACGAGCGCCACCTTGGGACTTTCATCGAAAAAGAAAAAGAAGCTTATTCTCTTAGCCGTAGCATTGTTAGCCTTGGTGGCCATCGCGATTGTGGCTAAGATAGTATTGACTCCTCCCGCACCCAAAGGTCCATCTCCACAAGAAATTGCAGCCAGGCAGAAAGCAAAGGCGCAGGCTGAAGCAAGAACTGAATTCGAGAAAGTCAAACGACTTGCCAAAAATGAACAGTGGGAAGAAGCCTTACCCTTGGTAACCAAGGTGGCGTCTGTCTTGCCTGAGGACAAAACAGTCAAGGAATACCAACAGAGTATAGAAATGGAAGTAACCTCACAAAAGGCCATGGATACAGCGCAGTCATTCCTGGAGAAAAAAGATTTTGAAAACGCCATGGCAGCCTTGGGCAAAGTCTCTTCAGATTCCAGTAAGGCCGAAGACGCACAAAAGTTGAAAAAGATAATTGATGACGCGATTCTGACGGACAAACAAGAAAAAGCCCGGACTGCCATAGAGGAAAAGCGTTGGGATGATGCCATCGCAATAGCGGACTCCATCCTGATGTCCTACCCGGACGATAGTATCGCCAACGAAATAAAAGCAAACGCCACGGAGGAAAAAAAGAAATCTGAGTTCAAGCCACATCGTGGCAAAACTAAACCAACCCACCATGTCAATCGTCCGAAAAAACCTAAGTACCTACTGATGGGACAAGCCCTTGCCTCGTACAAAAACGAAAAGCTCGATGACGCCCTGAGCCAGGCTAGTTCGTCTGGCGTATCCGCTGATGGAGTAAAAATTCTTAGAAGGTTCCAGTCGTTCTACAAACAAGGCATGGAATGGTCTCGCAATCCAGGCGAATCGGCCAAGGCCATTAAATTTCTTACCAAGGCTGTGGCCCTTGACAGGAAACTTTCAGGGGGAAAAGGAAAACTCAGCAACACCATAAAGAAAAAACTTGCAAAGGTATATTTCTTTCAAGGAGTCGATGCCCATACCAGGAAAAAATATCCTCTGGCCTATGCAAGTTTCACCTCTGCACTCAAATACAACAGAGACCTGAGCCAAGCCAAAAAGAGACTCTCAGACCTGGAGATTGAAGCAAAAAGACTCTACGAGACAGCTTATGTCATCAAGGGCTCGTCTCCGGAAAAAGCCATAAGCACATGTAAAACCGTCATGGGGATGGTAAAGAAAAGTAACATCTATTATGGAAAATGCAAAAAACTCATAAACAGGATCAGGGGCCCCATGGGCGACAGCAGTGACGACTCAGGAGGATTCTGATTTTTATCTTGCTTGGGTTCGCTCTATTGTCAAAATTCCCAAAATGGCGACAGCTGTTTTTGTACTGCCACGATGAGGGATTCGGCTGAGTCTGAATCTTTATTTTCAACGACCGGATTCGAATCCCCCAGCATCACTCTTAAAACCTGCTCCACAGCCAAAGCCTGGCGCCTGACATCGTAACCCCCTTCCAATAAAGCGATGACCTTTCCAGATGCTGAACCAGAGGCCATTTCCACGACCTGTTTCATCAAGACCCCGTAACCGGTCGGGCTCATGCGCATACCACCCAAGGGGTCGGAAGAAAGGGTGTCGAAACCAGCACTGACGAGGAGCAGCTCGGGATCGAATTTTTGAGCAACAGGCAGCAGAATCTTGGCAAATATGGCGGCAAACTCATCATCCCCCATGCCGGTACTGAGAGGAACGCTGATAGTGTAACCCTCCGCGCCTTTTCCCCCTATATCCTGCAGGGCACCTGTGCCTGGGTAGTAAGGATACTGATGGGTGCTGGAATAAAGAATGTCCTTTCTGTCCCAAAACGAGTGCATGGTTCCGTTGCCATGATGCAAATCCCAGTCAACGATCATCACCCGCTTGAGCCCCAGATCTTCTATGGCGTGCTGTGCACATATTGCTATATTGTTAAACAAACAAAAGCCCCTGGCCTGGGCCCTCTCCGCATGATGTCCAGGAGGCCGGACAAGGGCGAACCCATTATCCAGTTCGCCATCAACAACCTTGTCCACCAGTTCCAATGCTCCACCGACAGCCAGCACCGCAGCCCTGAACGAATCCGGAGACGTACTTGTATCAGGGTCCAGTGACATAGTCGAGCCATCGGAAGATTCGACGAAATTATAATAATCCTCCGAGTGGACAAGGCAAATTTCTCTTACGGTGGCAGGACGTGCTTCTATGGATACAAGCATCTCACCCAGGCCTGAACTATCGATCATGGAATATATCTCTTTCAAACGCTCTGGCGATTCCGGGTGGTAGGGTCCAGGATCATGTTTGATATATAAAGGATGAGTTACCACGCCCGTCTTTTTCATGATAAAATCTCCCGGAAGAAGTTCTGGATCGAGATGTTATCGCGGCAAGTAGCAAAAAAACAAGGCGCTGACTATAACTTGACTCATTCATGCACCTAACGTACTATTTTTCGAGCACTTTTTTGCTCTATGGGTATAACTAATTTGGAGAACTTCCAGCTTGTTACATCGAAGTAACAAGAACAGATGGGTTTTATACCTGATTTTCCTGGTATTTTTTCCATCAATAAAAGTATTTGCTGCCGATGTGGTGGTAGTTCGCTCCAGATCGTCTGCAAAAGCCGCCAAACTTTACAATGAAGCCATAGAAGGGATACGACAGGGTTTGTCCACGTCTTTTGAGATTGTTGACATGAAAGATGTCGATTCCTCCCGAGACCTCATCCAAAAAATCATTGGCTCCAAGCCCAAGGTGGTCATTGCTGTTGGGGTAAAAGCCTCGGGTGCAGTGAAGGACCAAATCGGAGACATTCCAATCGTTTACTGCATGGTATCTCATGCCATCCAAAAAAAATGGAAATCTGAAAACACCACTGGCGTGACCATGCAACCTGCTCCTTCTGAACAACTCAAGGCATTTAAAAAAGTGGTTCCTGATGTTCACCGAATTGGTCTTGTATATAACCCAAAATTATCAGGAATGTTCGTGGAGGCAGCAAAAGCGGCGGCAAAGGACCAGGGATTGGAAGTCGTAGCGGAAAAAATTGAAGAACGCAAAGAGGTTCCCGATGCGCTCAGGAGGGTTCTCGCCAAATCGGATGCATTCTGGATATTGAGGGACGGCAAAGTGGTCAACCGGGAATTTTTCTCACAGGTGCTGTTGCTTCAAGCTCAACGCAAGTTGCCAGTCATGGCTTTTTCAGAAAGATTCGTCAAAAAGGGAGCCTTGTGTTCTTTTTCGTCCGGGTACAAAGCACAGGGTAGACAAGCTGCAAAATTGGCCAACGCCATCCTGTCCGGCAACAAGCCCCATGACTTACCCATTCAGGCACCGGACGGGACACTCACCATCAACCTTACCACAGCTTCAAAGATAGGCATCACCATACCTTCATCGTTGGAAAACCAACAGAATGTAAAGGTGTTGCCCAGGTGACTTCAAAGCGAGGGGACCATGGAAAAAAGAATGTTCTCCATTAGCAAAATGAGTCTCAGAGGCAAAATAATAATAGTCATGGTTGCCTTCCTGGCTGTGATTATGCTCGTGGCCGGCCTCGTACTGTTCCATGGAATCAGCCAACAACTCAAAACTTCCTTTATTTCAAGGGGGAGAATGCTTGCCAAGATCATCGCGTCATCCGCAACCATCAATACCTTGTACGAACAGAAAAAAGAACTGCAAAAAAAACTCGAACGGTTCGCAAGTGACAAAGAGTACAAAAACGTACAATATATACTGGCACTTACGAAATCAGAAGACCACGAAGGGACGGTTGCGGGTACCGACTACAAGTTATTGGCATCATGGCAAAAAAGCAACCAGCCCATAAAGAAGCTTTTTTTTCAACACGATATTACATCCGCCGCAGTTTTCAGGGAGTTCGATGACCTCTTGGCCTTTACTGAGCCAGTATACCCGAGTCTCAGCAGCATGTTCGATACGAATCCTTCCGACGATGAAACAAAAGCAACAGATGACGACAGCCAGGACGAAGACCTGGTCATGCCTGGAGAACTGGACAATGATTTTGAGAAAAAAAAGCCGAAAGATGAAAACAAAGATATAAAAGACACCGACGAGATTCACAAACATGCCATCGGCTATATCCTCCTTGGATTGAGCACCAAGCAGCTTCAAGCTCAACGCGAGAGTGCATGGTTGACCATGTTCGTAGTGTTGTTCTTCTCATTGCTTCTGTTTACGATCCTCGTATTCCTGTCTTCCACGAAAATACACCAGAGACTGGACACAATCATGGAGGCGGCGAGACAGATCTCCCTAGGCAATCTCACGGAGAATATCGAAGATAATAGTCATGACGAAATAGGACACCTTGCCCAAGCATTGAACCACATCAGTTCGAATCTCAATGGAATAATGTCCGCCGTGTCTCAGGTCAAAGACAGTCTCACTGAAGCGGTGGAGCATATTACCTTCACCACTGAGGAGGTAGTACTAGGCGCGGAACAGCAAGTTGAATCAGTGGATAATACTTCATCTTCCATGTCTCAAATGATCATCTCCATCAAGGGAATTGCAGAAAATGTGGACATTCTCGCTACCAGCGCGGAGGAGAGTTCCAGTTCCATACTCGAGATGGCAGCCACCAATGACGAGATGGCGGACAACATTAATACCCTCGCTGCAAGTGTTGAAGAAAACACCGGAGCCATGGCGCAAATAGCCCAAACCATAAAAGAAGTTGCCCGCAACGTGGAAGAACTCAGTTCCGTGACAGAAGAGACATCATCGTCCATGAGAGAAATGGATGTGACCATCGGCCAGATCGAGGCCAATGCCAATCAGACAGCCCAGCTTAGCGACGAAGTCCGCATGGACGCGCAGAAGGGAGCAGAAGCAGTAAAGCTGACCATGAAAGGAATGAGTCGAATAAACAAGTCTACGGAGGAAGCCTTTGATGTTATGAGCCAACTAGGCAAAAGGGTAAAGGCCATTGGCCAAATCCTTACAGTCATCGACGATGTTGCAGAACAGACCAACCTGCTGGCTCTGAACGCTGCGATCATCGCAGCCCAGGCAGGAGAAAAAGGAAAAGGCTTTGCTGTAGTTGCAGACGAAATAAAAGACCTGGCAGAACGAACCGCTGCATCGACTTCCGAAATATCCGATCTGATTCAGACTGTTCAAAATTCCACGTCCAATGTCATCCAAACCATGGAGCGGGGATTGAAAAGCGTCAAAGAAGGTGTAAAACTGTCGGACGAGGCAGAACTGGCATTGAAAAAAATCCTCTCCTCCACTTCGCAATCTACTCAGATGGTCCAGGAAATAGCTCGTGCGACTGTGGAGCAATCCAGGAGTTCCAAAGAGGTGACCATTTCCATACAACGCATTGCAGATACGGTCCAGCAGATCGCAGCAGCTACCGCCCAACAGGCACGTGGGTCAGAACAAATAATGAATTCGGTCGAACGCATGAGAATCATAACCAAGCACGTACACGGCTCCAGCCAGGAACAGGCACGAGGCTCTAAGCAGATCACCAGGTCCATAGAGAACATCTCCGAGATGGTCAATCATCTCAATCGGGCTCAACGTGAACAGACCAAAGGTGCCGAACAAGTAATGCATGCCGTGGAAAGGATCAAAGAAATAGCAGAAAGAAACAGCCAGTCCATGCAAGACATGAGACAAAGCGTCAACTTGGTTGCCAGACAATCGGACACCCTCAGGGAGCAAATGGCGAGATTGAAACTGTGAACGCGAACGCAACGCTATCTATACCATGAAAGAAAAAAAACTCACATTTACTGGTCATCTAAAAGAGCTCAGGCAAGCCCTCATGGTATCGCTCATCGCCGTCCTGGTGTGCTTTGGTGTGGCTGTATACTTCTGGCAATACATACATCGGGCCCTCATGCTGCCAGTCCAGGACCTTTTGCCTCAAGGCTCAGAACCGGTATTTCTCGGAGTATTCGAACCGATCTTCTACACTCTGAAGCTAGGTCTTATCGGGGGACTGCTCCTGGCAAGCCCGGTGGTGTTTCAGCAGATGTGGTGGTTCATCGCCCCCGGCCTAACACCTAGAGAAAGACACATGGCAATACCCTTCATCCTGGCGTCCAGTCTTTTCTTCCTGGGTGGTGCGGCGTTTTGCTATTTTCTGGTTCTCCCCAAAGCAATAGCATTCTCCATGGGACAGATGACCGATCAGACCCGAATGTTGTTATCCCTGAACAGGTACCTGTCCAATGCAGCCATGTTCATCTTGGCCTTCGGGGTAATCTTTGAAACTCCTGTGATCGTTTTTCTAGTTTCTGTCCTGGGACTCGTTCATCCAAAGACTCTGGCCCGCTATCGCAAGTACGTCCTGTTGGCATCTTTTATCATTGCTGCAATACTTACCCCAACGCCGGACGCGGTCAATCAAACCATCATGGCGCTTCCCATGTATATCCTTTATGAACTGGGTGTGCTGGCAGCAAGGATTGTCATCAAGCGAAAAGCTAAAAGTCAGGACGAGAATCAAACAGGTTGACTCAACTCCGTAAGAACTCCCCCAGTAGCTTTTGGATGAATGAATGCCACCAAGGTATTGTGTGCCCCTGGTTTAGGTTCCTGATCTATCAACTTCACACCTGCGGCTTTGAGTTCTTCCAACTTGGTCTTTACATCTTCCACCCGGTAGCACAGGTGGTGAATTCCAGGGCCTTTTTTTTCAATGAACTTTCCCACGGCAGAATCGGACGACGTAGGCCATAGCAATTCCACGTTTGCGTCTCCGACCTTGACAAAGCAAACCTTCAATTGTCGCTCCGGCAACTCTTCTACCTCACCCAGATCCAACCCCATGAGTTCACCGTAAAACCGGCGAGCTTCATCCAGGTCTTTTACTGCCACTCCGATGTGATCCAGTCTCATATCCCAAATCCTCCTGACTCGAACATCTATCTCTGTTCAGTGTTCCTGGTATAGTCCGAACACGCCCCTGAGGACATGCGCTATCTCCCCAGTAGTACATCCGGCCTTGACAGCAGCAAGGATCGGCGGGAAGAGATTGTCGGAACCTTTTGCCGCCTTGTCAACCGCTTCCAAAGTTTTTTGTGCTTTAGCGCTATCACGACTTTTCTTCAAAGCTTCTACCTGAGCACAAGCTTCTTTTTCCACCTTGGGAGAAACCCTCAAGAGATTATCATAGGCAAGCTCCTCCTCGACGGTGAACTTATTCAGCCCCACTACTACCTGGTCCTCACTCTCGACTTTCTTTTGGTAATCATAGGCGGAATCGGCAATGGCACGTTGCTGGAATCCTTCTTCGATAGCCTTGACAGAACCTCCCAACTCGTCGATTTTATTTATGAGATTTTTCGCCTCATCTTCCAGTCCGTTGGTCAAAGACTCTATGGCCCATGAGCCTCCAAGGGGATCTACTATATCCCCCACACCCGCTTCATGAGCAATGATCTGCTGGGTACGTAGCGCTATCTGTACAGATTGCTCACTGGGAAGGGCAAGGGCCTCATCCCTGGAGTTCGTATGCAGGCTGTTGGTCCCACCCAGTACCGCAGCCAAGGCCTGAAGCGTGACCCTCACCACGTTGTTGTCTGGCTGCTGGGCCATCAAGGTAACACCGGCGGTCTGTGTATGGAATCGCATGGCCCATGAACGAGGGCTTTTGGCTTTGAACCTCTCCTTCATTATTCTCGCCCACAACCTCCTTGCAGCCCTGAACTTGGCGATTTCCTCGAGAAACAAGTTATGGCAGGAGAAGAAAAACGAAAGCCTGCCTGCAAACTCGTCAACTTCCAACCCTGCATCGATAGCTGCCTGGACATAGGCGATGCCGTTTGCGAGCGTAAAGGCTATCTCCTGTGCGGCAGTAGAACCGGCTTCCCTGATATGGTACCCGGATATGGAAATGGTATTCCACTTGGGCATATTCTGCTTGCAGTGCGCAAAGAGATCCGTGGTGATTCGCAACGATGGCCTAGGTGGATAGATATATGTTCCCCTTGCAATGTATTCCTTGAGTAGATCGTTCTGGATGGTCCCTCTCAAATCTTTTGCATCTACACCTTGTTCCTCGGCAACTGCCACATACATGGCCAGGATGATTGCCGCAGTGGAATTGATGGTCATGGAGGTGGAGACCTTGTCAAGGGGAATCTTGTCAAACAACCTGCGCATATCGTCGATGCTGGCGATGGAGACCCCCACCTTACCCACTTCTCCTTGAGCCATGGGATCGTCGGGATCGTAGCCCATCTGGGTGGGAAGGTCGAAAGCCACGCTCAGACCTGTCTGTCCCTGGTCCAGTAAGAACCTGAACCTCTCGTTGGTCTCAGCCGCTGTTCCAAAGCCAGCGTATTGCCGCATGGTCCAGAACCTTCCACGGTACATAGTCGGCTGCACTCCCCGGGTGTATGGGTATTGCCCCGGAAACCCCAGGTCCTCCGAGTAATCCTGGTCTGCAACATCCAACGGAGTGTACAAACGCTTCGCTACCATGCCCGAGCTGGTCTCGAACTTGCTTTTTCGCTCTGGTCTTTTTTCCAGAAGCTTATCTACCTTTTCTTTCTCCCAAAGTTCATACTGGGATTGAATCTTTCCGATGTCGTCTCCCATGGCATGGGCCTCCAGATCTAGGTCGCCATCTATAGTTTACAAAAACATGGTACCGGGACAAAAACCCGGCAAATCAATTGGCAGGACAATGGAACCCTTCCATCAGGCCGCACGCCTTGGCTACGACACATCCACCATAATCCACTCCATCATATGTCTCGCATTGCACCTCAGGGCAGGTGTCACCAGCACCACACTTTTGCAAGGTAGCACTACACACGTGACAATCCTCATCCTGCGTGCAAGGAAGGTTCACTCCTGACATACTCAACAAAGAGCACTTGTGACTGAATGAACTACACGTATCGGCCAAGCAAGCATTATCCATGCATCGATTCTTGGTGTTGTGACACGGGCAATAGCCCGTGTCTTCTTCCGCGCTTTTCAGACACGGCAGCCCAGCAGGACAATCTGAATCAGTGTGGCAAATATCTTCCTGTTTGACGCCAATTACAGAACTACAAGCAAAGCCATTCGGACAACGCTGGTTGCCGGAACAATCAGGAGCGCAATACTGATCGCTGATCTGAGAAAAGTCATCGCTTTCGTATGGATAAATCAAACACGAGTTACCAAGAGAGCCGCATGCTGTCAAGTCCATGTTATCGCAAGCTTTGCAGTAAGGGCTTTGCTGGTTGTAAGCGTTTGTGCAGGAACCATTGGTACAAAATTCGGCAAACTCGCAGAAGTTATCCGCCTGGCATCCTGGAGTACACTTGTAGCTGGCAGAACAATACTGATCCAGGGGACAATCGGCGCTGGAATTACAACCCTCGATGCACCTGTATTGTCCCTGGTCCAACCTGCAAATATGACCCAACTGGCACTGAGTGTCTGACGTGCAGGTACCGTTGGCAACACAGGTCCTGGTTGAAAAATCACAGTACGTGTCTGGTAAATCCTCACAATCCGTATTGTCGTAGCAACCTGGCCTGGGCTGGCAATATCCGGACGTGTTACATACCTCGTCAGCGCTGCAACCGGTTTGAGCATCCGGGTTGCATAGACATTCGCCTGTCTGTACGTTGCAGAATCTTCCCGCAGGACAGTCATCGTTGGATTCGCAAGTGGAATTGGGTTGGCAATATCCGTGTACGTTGCAAAACTCGCCTTGTTCACAGGCATTGTCCGTATTGCAAAAGCACTCCCCAATGCCCGAACTGGAGTTGATCTTGCAACGCCAGTCCTGCTCTGCGCCACAATCCGAATCCAGGATGCATCCGGCCTTTTTCTGGCATGAACCAGCAGTATTGCAAAACTCACCACTTTCGCATGCACCATCGGATTTGCACAAGCACTGACCGCTTCCCGACTCACCTATCATGCAACGCCAGGAGTCGACATCACCACAGTCGGCATCCGTTCTGCAGCCCAAGTACTTTTGGCAAAATCCCGAAGAGTTACAAAATTGCCCATCCTCGCTACATGCTGCATCGCTGGTGCACAGACAAAGGTGGTCGGCTGAGCACACAAATCCGGAACCACAGTCCGAGTCCCTGGAGCAATTTCCCTGTACATCCGTTTTGTTGCAAGCAGGAAGTAACGCGAAAAGGAAAATAACAAAAAATGAAGTTATGGATATGTTCTTCATGGGTCTCCTCCCTGCCTCAGCTTCCGGTCCCAGGTGCATAGGTCACAGTGATTACGGAACCAAGTGGTGGCCAATCCATCTTTTCGAAGCTAATGGTATTGGAATAAGGCGCTGCCTCGTCCGGTGCATAGTACAACCAGCCGGGAGTTGCAGAACTATCGTCGTAAGGTGGAATCAGCTGCTGTTGCGCCGGACCGTCCCCATCCGAATCCATGACCACCTGGATGGTAGAGACCTGAGGAGGTGTGGACAGGGGGAACAGCCACATGAGGTTGGAGTAGGTAATACGAAGGTCTGAGCCAAACGGTGGGATATATTGCCCCTGGAACAGAATGCTATTGGTCTCGGCATTGAAGATCCAACCATTGACATCGTCCCGGAGTATCTGCCTGAAACCGTTTCCGTCATGAAGATCTATATCAACCTTTATGGTCTCGGGATTTTTCACTTCCTGCGAAAGGGCGAAGCTACGATTCAAATCCGAATAGCTAATCTCCACCAAGCTGTCCAAAGGTGGAAAGTAATCGAAAGCAAACACCACTGAATTGCTTTGTGCATCATATACCCAGTCGGTTCCTTGCTGTTTCTCAACAAAATCGGAAGGACCATCACCGTCCTCATCCACCCGAACCTTGATTGTGGTAGGGTCACCTCGGCTGGAAAGTTTGAAGACCTTTTCTACGTTTCCGTACTCCACCTCGACTGTCGCCTCCGGGGGCGGGACATAATCGCCATCAAAGAAAATAGTCTTTACATCCAGTTGCAAACGCCACCCGGTATCGGGGTCCTCAGGTATCACCTGGAATCCCGAGCCGTCATGAGCGTCGACCCGAACCTCCATAGTGTCGGGATCCGGCTCTTTCGACAGGGTAAACTTCCGTGAAAGACCGGCCACGGTAAGTCCCAGTTGCTCCAATTCGGATGCAAAGTTATTGGAACAGATTGAAGCAGTTGACTCCCCCCAAGCCTCAACCACCTGGTGATAACGCTCACCGTACGAAGCTTCGCCATCTGCTCCTGAACAACCATCGGGCGCATCGCCTACAATAGCGGAGATGATGACCTTGCGTTCGTTACCAACCCCTTTCAGTGTTCCGAAAAATCGCTCATAAAATTTCACATCACCATAGGAATGATCGTCTTCATCGGATACGAAGATAATGGCCAACGAAGCATCGTCCCGTAAAAACCCAGCGTTATCAGAATCCACCAAGGGTTCCGTCAAAGCATCGTATGCCGCCAGCAGGCCCATCTCGTTACCACCTCCGCTGATACCGACCTGGACATTGGAAGCAAAAGCAGCCTGAGGATTGGGTGTGTCAGGATCGATGACCTTGGGATTACCCTGAAGTTTCCCGCTGAAAGCAGGATCATCCATATCCGTGGCAACGACTCCTATGTGATAATCGATGAGACTTGTCTCGATGAACGAGATAAACGAATTGAAGTTGTTTCCCAGGTTTATTTGTTCCTCTTGCATGGATGCCGAATTGTCCACCACCCACAAAATGTCAACCTTGGCCGATGCCTTCTGGGTGAAACTGTCAACCTGGTGAAAGCCTGATTGCTCGAATATGTCTACCTGGGAAGATCCCCCTTGAGTGAAAAAATCGTTAATATCTTCGCCGTCCTGGGAAAAAGTATCCACCTGCATTTCAACGCCAATGAATCTGGTCTCGTCACACCCCCAAGAAAATCCGAGGGCTATCAAAACGACAGGCAAAAAAGGCCTCATACGAACAGTATTCATCTCAACCTCCAGGTTCCCAAAAAAGAGCAACACACCATTCCACTATGGTTTTCTACCACTGGAACCTAAATCATTGCAACGCCATTGCTTAAATGATAATAAAAACAGCGCAATTTCACGGAGCCAACGACTTGCGCCTGAACCTGAATGACATTCAAGAGATTCCATCAGAGCCACACCCGTTCTTTCTGCTCCCGGTCTACACGGTACAGTTACCGTCCGGGGTCACCTTGAAATACAGGCAGGCAGGGCATGGAGCTGACATAATTTTAGCCCACGGACTTTGGACCACCAGTTACACATTCAGGTCCCTGATCGACCCCCTGTCAGAGGCCTTCCATGTCGTAGTTCCGGAACTGGTGGACCACGAGGATCTGAATACTTCAGATGAACAGACTTTTTCACCGGCAGACTTGGCTCGCCTGATTTCGGGCTTGTGTCATTCTCTCGGATTGAAAAAGCCTCTCGTGGTTGGACATGAAGAGTCAGCCTTGGCCGCCATGGAAATTGCCATCGATGATTCAGAGCTAATCAGTCAAGTCATCGCCATAAGTCCAAGGACTTCGTCCAGTATTGGTACGAGAATTTCAGGATGGTGGCGTTCGAGAAGCGACGCCTCGGCCTGGGCAAAGTCAGCTTTTTCTCAACCCATCAAGGCAGCCTTGGGCATGATCAACTACTCCGACCCTGCAATTATCTCCAGACAAGAGCTGCGGGTCCTCGCCTGGGGCTGGTCCACCCTGCCACGAGCAACGCGCCGGGCCAG
>CAYSLH010000102.1:0-15004 GCA_964431605.1 uncultured Myxococcales bacterium | reverse complement strand
ACGACAAAGGTGATCATCAAGAAGATACAATGATGAGCCAAAATCGCCCATCCAGGTGATTGTCGCTGACAATCAGTTGAGACTGAATCAATTGAAATTTAATCAGTTGAAATTAACGTACGCAGGGTTCTGGTTTGCTCCACCGCCCAACCATGCCGATGAGGTCCAGGTTCTCAGAGCATTCTGTTCGCCCTGTCGGTAAGCTTCCACATAAACGGTCATCTCGCTCAATTCCTGGGGCAATGGAAGCGAAGAAATAATCAGGGGAAAGGGATCCGGCCTGACCTCTGGCGCGTATGCTACGTACCCGGAACGCACAGGGATTTGTTCCCCTGCAGGTATCACCCGGTACATCAAGGTGCTTATTCCACCCAGGCTGGCCCAATCAGAAGGCCTCTGGATAATCATGGTTCCCAGAGGAACCTGCAATCGCGACAAAGTGATATCCACCTGCATGGTGGGAGAATCGTCCTTGATGTTCAGGGGAAGGCTGGAACCTGTGGCCAATAGACCAGCAGAATCAGTAGTGGAATCCCAAGCGCTTACCGCGATCTCTACCCCGTTTCCCAGAGGAAGATCGGGATACCTGAACTGACCAATGGCGCAGGCGTGGGTATTGGCATCAAAAAATTGGTTGAATTCATGAAACTCGCTCTTTCCTTCTGGTGTAGTGACCTCGATTTCCAAGTGGGCTGCACCCAGGCATGGCTGGGTGCCATCCTGGCCCAAACTCAACCATACCTGTGGATGTCCGGGTCCACATGCAACGCAGGCAAAAAGAGCCAAGCCCAGTATAAGCATTAGGTTGCAGCTCTTCGAAAAACCATTAAAACTCAATCTCTTCATGACATCGCCTCACTGGTTGGGTTGAACGACCAGGGTCCAACTTCCATCCTGGCGTGTCAAATACCAGGTTGTAACGCCAGCAGCGGCTCCAGCAACGACCACACCGGTTATGGTCCAAAACCACCAGGTCTTGTACCACGGGGTTCCATATATATCCTCGTCTCTTTGCTCATCTATGGGTATGGGTTGATCCAGACTGGGAACCACGGCAACAGGATGTGAATCGTTTACAGAGGGATGTATTACAGGTGTGGCCACAGTGTGACTTGCCACCGGAGCGACAGCCGCACTTGCCGGCTTACTCACTATCTGCTGCCTGGCCCTGGCTCGTTTCAGCGGCGTCAAGGTTGCTACGATTCCCTTGATCTTGAGAGGAAACAGATCGGTCTTGTCGCCCAGGTTGAACAATCTCGCCCTGGTAACTATCTCGGGGTTTACCACGAAAAGACGCATACCCAGGTGAACCTGGGGACCGTCGCGCACGAGCGATACCAGGACAATGGCGTCAGTTGCGTAATAGCCGGCCAAAAGGCGAAGCACCGCACGTACCGGTTCACTGAGATCTGCCCGGGAAATGGCGCTTGAGAGCAAGTCCTGTGGAGGGTCGCCTGACCAGACTTTTACAAGGCGCGCCCTTATTGCCTTGAGAGTCACACCTTCGGGGAGGGTTATGGTCCAGGGGGAGTATCCTTCCTTTTCCAAGCGAACGAAATGATATCCACCATAGAGCGGCAACTGTAACGGAGTTGACCCCCTCCGGGTTCCATCCAGGTACACGACGGCCCCATCTGGTTTGGACAGGATGTTCAAATTGTGCGGCTTTTGGGACAATAATTTTTTTCTCGCTTTTTCAAAAGCAGAAACCACATCAGGCGGATACTGTCTTGCCGAAAGCTTCAGAGTTGTATTCATGGAAATGGCCTGCAAAAACTGTTTGTCAGCTTTTGCTTTCTTGCCCAGAGCGAGTAGGCTCAATCCTCGATATAACAGCATGTCCCTGAACAGGCCCGGCTCCTTGATCTCGGGACCGCATCTGCTCAGAGGCTCTTCGATCCTCTTTAAAAACTTCAGTGCCCTACTCATTTGAAGCTTCCTGTACGCCCTCTTGCCATTGTTGACCATGCTTGTGAATCTCTCTGTAGCCTCTTCCAATCCAGAGCCCATCGTGCCCCACACGGCCCTGCCCACAGCCCTGCCGCTGAGCACTTTGACCTTGTACTGAGTGCGAAGTTGCACGGCGAGGTTGGCCAGGATCAAATCCTGGTCCGAAGGAGAAAGGTCCATGGTAGGCAAAGGCAGGACGATTACGTGAGGCCTGGATTGAGCCAGGGAAAAGCCTGAAGTTACCAACACAAGCAAAAATACAATTACTGTTTTCAGCAGCGTTCGAGCCATCTGTGTCTCCATTTGGCGAAGTATTATCAGCGTTTGGATACCCACAGTCAAGCTAACTGATTCGCCTGGTCTCAATTCTCCCGGCCGATCCGCATGTTTCGACACGGAGATTGAGGCCGAAGTGGAAAATCCGGGAGTTTCCAGATTGCTTGCCTTTCACTGGTTCTTTGACTACCATACGCGCAAGCACAAGCCCATGGAGGGTAAATGACAAAACTCAGAACATGGTTATTCGTGGGAGCATTGGTAGCAATCGTGGCTTCTTCGGTTGCGGCAACACGTCCAAAGACCATTTCCGCCTCAAAGGTAAAAGGTACTCCCGACGCCGCCACCCTGAACAGAAGAGGTATGTCCCTGTGGAAAGATGGCGATGGATTCCACGTGCGATGGAATACCGACTCTGTTCCCACTTTGTTCACAGGCCGTATCGACACGGACAAGCCTATCAAAGAGATGAAAAGGGTCTTCGAGCAAGGCTCTGGTTGGGTCAAACTCTCCGGCGATCGAATCGTGCTGTTTTCATCCACCACGAGAGGCACCTTGGATGGTTTCGATCTCCTTGTTCCGGGAGGCTCCAGGATCCGGCTCGAGATGACCATCGATGGAAAACAACCTGAACCACAAATGGTATTCATGGGCAAAAACGGTATCAACCCCCCGGGATTTCCCCTGCTCATAAGGCTCCGGTAACCCAGAGAACCATTCCATGGCAAGCAGGTTCGCGTTTGTCCTTATATTTTTATTTTTTTCGGTTACGTATGGTAAATCCTTACCTCCCGGCGTCGAAAAACTAGCACGAGCTGCTCACAAATATGCGCATAGTGATTTCGCTTCATGTGCTAAGATCCTGAACAAATTTCCGTTTGATTCCTTGCTCAATCCCGATGCTGCTCTTTTTCTCCGCGCCCAATGCCGCTTTTATTCCGGCGATGTCAACTCGGCAAAAAATGATTTCAAAAAGCTTCAAGCACGTTTTCCCAAAAGTCCCCATGCAGCCCTGGCAGCCTGGAGAGAAGCGGACTGTGCGTGGGAACTCGGTTTGAAAAAACAAGCGGTTGCTCTCTACTCGCAGGCTCAGTCCGGACATCTTACAAGGAGGGCAGATCCGGCAGTGGGTTTTGCCAGAAGGGCCATGTGGTATTACCTCCATGGCAAACGACAAAAAGGAGACGATCTCTGGTTTGCCCTCAGAAAAAACTATCCCCTTCACCCGCTGGCAACCGACTCACCACCAGGCCAGGCAACACCTGTGTTCAGCTTTGACCAGTCCGTGCAGCTTGCCGAATCATTGAGAAGGTCCGGTTCAGCGGACAGGGCTCTCGAAGTGCTTGAGCCCATCGAACCGAAAAACCATCGGCAGAAATATCGATTCCTGAGACAGGTAGGCTTGGTGCTGTTTGACACGAGGGAAAACTACCTCCAGGCGGCTCAAATACTCTTTCGGGTTCGCGACCACGCCCGCTATAGCGCGACGAAGCAAGAGGCATGGTTTTATGGTTCGAGGGCACTTGGACGAGCGGATAGAGACAAAGAAGCGATTGAGAGCCATCTGGCCATGGTCGACAAATATCCAAGGGGAAAATACTCGGCGAGAGCATTATTCTATGCTGGATGGCTAAACGTAAACCAAGGTCGATGCGACGATGCGCAACCGATTCTTCACCGGGTCGAGCGACAATACCCTTCCAGCAAATGGGCACGAAAAGCAGCATGGTTCAGCGCATGGTGCTACATTCACGCCGGTCACTGGACAAAAGCCATAGGTACTCTGACCGGTCTTTCGTCACTTTCAGGATACGAGTCGGGAGGCAGGGCTGCATATTGGCGTGCTGTTGCCCTGGACGAATCCGGTCAGCACGCTCGAGCAACTAAAAGCTTTTTGAACCTTTTGGACCGCTTCCCCCTGACCTGGTACTCACACCTGGCCAGGCTGAGGCTTGGTGATCATGCCCCTGTCCTGGCTGCGCCACCTTTGCCACTCGAGACAAAAAAAATCCACGATCCTCTTATTCAAAAAACCGAAGAGCTTTTATCCGCGGGACTGATCGGATTTGCAAGCCAACTCCTCAGAGAAGGTGAGAGCAAATTCCTTGCACGCCATCGCTCGGATGCAGGCCTGCTGACAATGATGCGGATGTACACCAGAGCCCAGGATGCAAATCGTCCATGGTACCTGGCCGTAACCAGAAAACGACGGCTGTTGCGATCCATGCCCGACGCCAAGAAAATAATGTTCTGGCGTTATGCCTACCCCACGTACAAAAGAAAGCTTCTTGTCAAGTACAGCGACCACGACTTGGAAATGAGTCTCTTTCTGCAGGCCATCATGAGAACCGAGAGCGGCTTTGACCAGATGGCCCTTTCGCCAGCGGACGCGAGGGGGCTTTTGCAAATGCTCCCCGCCACTGCCAGGCAAATAGCCATGGAGCTTGGCCTGGATGATTTCAATTCGTTGGACCTGTTCATTGCCGAGACCAATATCCAAACTGCTGCATGGTATATCGGTCGGTTGGTAAAACGCTTCAATAGACAGTGGCCCCTGGCGGCTGCCTCATACAATGGTGGCCAAAGCCCCCTTTGTAAATGGTTGTCCACTACAAAGGCAACCAGAATCGATGAGTTCGTGGAACAAATTCCTTATAGTGAATCCAGAAGATACGCCAAACGTGTTTTCACCGCCATGCTTCGCTATGCCTGGCTTGAAAACAAAAGTCCACCGGCACTGAACATGTATATAAATACCAACTGTAAGACTGCGAGTGAAAGATAGTATCCGTGGCTGATTACTTGATTTTTACCATTTTGGCCATTATGGTTTATTGGTGTTTCCATTCGCGCACCATATGCCCACGCGTATTATCAGTGGCCCTGATTCGCTGGAAAGATTGGGCAGGGAAGTCTCACGAATAAATCGCAAGTGCCTTTTGGTTACAGGACGCAGGTCTTCGAGATATTCGGGAGCCCTCGACAAGGTGCAGGACGGTCTGCTGGAGGCGAAAATCGAGTCAGTTCTTTTCGACCAAGTGGAACCCAATCCATCCATAGAGACCATTTCAGAAGGAGCAGAACTAGCCAGGGCAAAAGGCATTCGCTGGGTTTTGGGCTTGGGGGGAGGCAGCGCTATGGACGCTGCTAAGGCCATAGCTCTCATGACCGTAAGTCAGGATGACATCAGGCATTTTTTCAAAGGAATGAAGCCTGCCAGACCTCCGTTGCCCATCGTGGTGGTTCCAACCACCTCTGGAACAGGCTCCGAGGTGACTCCTTTTGCGGTGATAACAGACCAGCAGGAAGGAGACAAGTTCGGATTGGCCATGCCACAGCTTTTTCCATCCCTGGCCTTTCTCGACCCCAAGTTGACACTCTCCATGCCTTCGTCAGTGACGGTGGACACGGGGCTGGACGCGTTATGCCATGCCATAGAGGCATTGTTTTCTTCCGGTAGATCGGTGTTCAGCGATCTCTTTGCCAGGTCCGCCATGGACCGAGTCATATCGAATCTATCGGTCGTGAGAGCCGAGCCTGAATGTCTGGAGGCGAGATCCCAGATGCAGTTAGCCTCTATGTTTGCAGGCATGGCCATCGCTGATACTGCAACTCTGCTTCCTCATGCCATGGGATATCCCGTAACGGTAAGGTATAACTTACCCCACGGAAGATCTACGGCTATCCTGACCCCTGCTTTTCTGGAAAGACTAAAGGAGACGGAACCGGAAAGGGTCGAGTTCGTGGGAAGGTTATTGGGCAACGCAGCGGATGCTCCCACTGCCATGCGGGGGTTTATCGAGAGCATGGGTGTGGCACCAAGACTTGGCGCTTATGGCGTACATGAAGATGACGTGCTAGTGTTTTCGGAACAGGTCCAGGGCAAACCCCATCTGTCCCGTTCTCCCGGAGACTGGGATCAACAAGCCATATTGGATTTGTACAGGCGTTCCTTATGAATCCGGATGAATCCGGCCCGATAGAAAATCAACTTTTGGAGTCAGGGGATTTTTGGTCATCATTGGGGGCGGTAGTTTTTTCTTCACCTGGCTGTTTCTTTGGCCCGCATGCCTTTTTGAATTGCTTGCTAACAATATCAGCGCTCTTAACTCCAAGTTCGTGAGAACGCTCCAGGTGCTGGGTCGCCATGTTGCACAAGCCCATGCCCAGCAATACCACCGCCAGGTTGTGGTGCGCCCCTGCGAAACCATCCTTGAGCGAAATTGCATCTACAAAAGCCCGAGCAGCCTCTTCAAGCGCATCATCCTGGGTGTAAGCTAGTCCCAGGTTGTAGACAGCCGTTGGATTGTCAGGCTTGATCTCCACTGCCTTGCGAAGTTGTTCGATGGCTTCATCGATCCGTCCTGCCTTTTGCAAAAACAAACCGAGGTTGCTCCTGGCATTGCAATCCTGGGGTTTGAGTTTCACGGCCTTGAATCCGGCGTCTATGGCCTGTGAGTGTTTTCCTTCCTGCTCCAGGGTCAGAGAAAGCTGAGCCCAGGCTTGTGCCGAGGACGGCTCCGAGGCACAAATATCCTCGAGTACCTTCTCTGCTTCCTGCCTTCGTTTGAGTTTTCTCAACACCACGCCGAGAGCCAGGCGAGCTTCAAACAAATCCTTGTCTTTTGCCAAGGCCTTGCGGTACTCAGCCTCGGCTCCCAGCTTATCCCCCCGCTTCTCCAACGCGACTCCCAGGTGATAATGAACCTTGGGCTGATCACTGTTGATACTCAATGATTTACGCATATGAGCGATGCCTTCCGGAACCCTACCGCTTCTGACCAACGACCAACCCAACACCTGTTCTACTTCAAAATCATGGGGTTTGAATCTCAAGATCTTCCTGCATGCCGCGATAGCCGTATTCGTAGTACCGTCGGATTTCAGACACACCTGCCTGATCTTTTTCAACTCCATCGAATCCTGTGTATTATTGTCTTGCTTGGTCTGGGTCTGTACACAAGCCGACCCCAGCGACACTGCCATGATTAGAAATATCGAGTTACTTACTTTCATTTTTCAACTCCACTTTGGTTATCGACAACGCGCAAAAGCTACGGCACTATAAAGAATATGTCAAACTTGACGAGAGAACACGAATCTTGCGAAAATTCAAACTGTTGTTGTGAGCATCTTTACCTTTTCGGCAGATCCCGGGGGACAGGAGAATGGGTTTGACAAAACTTGGCCTTTCAACCTTGTGGATTTTATCATGGGTGATGCTCTGGTCTGGAGGTTCCATGGCAGAGCAGGTCGCAACACTGAACGTCACGGTCTCTACCAAGTCCACTGATTATCTCCTGAAACCCGGCGAATCTCTGCCGGTGAAAATCACCGTGACAGATTCCAGGGGCAAGGGAGTAAAAAACGTACACTTGCAGTTGGCATCCAACGTAGGCAGATTCGGTCCATGTGTGCCCAAGGGACAAGGCACCTACACGGCAATGTGGACAATGCCCCAAAAAAAATATCCACAAGTGGCCATACTCGCGGCAAAAGCACCTGGGGCTCCTCCTGGGTTCAAAATCATCAAGCTTCGATCTGCCACTCGTCTTCCCACCAAGACCAGCAAGCCAAGGGTAAGCGTCACCATGGAAATAGGTGGCCGAAAATACGGTCCTGTTACATCCGACAGCTTGGGAAAAGTGCTCATGCCTGTAGAAGTAGGACCAGGAGAGACCGAGGCCATAGCCACGGCCAAGGATGAATTTGGAAACAAGCGAACCAAAAAAGTAAAGATTCCCCAGCCTAGATACTCCCGACTGGTGGGCTTTTCAGAACGATCATCCCTAGAAGCAGATGGAGTGAGTTCATCTACGATCTACTTGATAAGCGCCCTGAAATCCGGCGCTCCCAACTCGTCACTCAAAATCATAGCATACAGAAAGGGAGGGAGGCTTTCGCCCAGCAAAAGATTGAGGCCAGGTCTTTACATGCTGGGCTATACCGCCCCTGCCTCCAGACACAAGAAGAAGGTTTCATTAACCCTGGCGGACAAATCCGATGTCAAAAGATCCCGGGTAAAGTTTACCTTTGCTCTGGACCGGTCTTCACCGGCCAAGCTGGAGCTGTCGTTTGACCCGCCCAAAGTCGTTGCCAACGGCAGAGCCGGCTCCAATGCCATTATCCTGGTAAAAGACCGTGGAGGCAACCTGCTGGAGGGACACACCCCTGGACTAAATTGCGACAAGGGATCTGTGGAACCGGCAATCGAAACGGGCAAGGGTGCCTATCGGTTCAGGATCACACCTCCTGCAGGACAGAAGGGGAAAATCACCTGCCGCGCCATATTGGAACGCGGATCCAACCAAAGCATACATACCGATGGGCAAATCCTGCTCGTGGCGCCGACCCCGGGAGCGATGGATGTACATATAAGCTCTAGTAGATTACCCATGGACGGAACATCCACTAGCAGGCTGGATATGCTCGTGCGCGACCTGCAGGATGTTCCACTGGATGGTGTCCACATAGAGCTACGGGCAGCAAAGGGCGTAGTCGATTCCGTAACCAGCGACGGAAACGGAAAGTATCATGCCACGTACACCTCACCCAGGGGCGAGATGGACACAAAAGTAAGAATTTTCATTACAGCGGGTCAAGGAGCCCATATCATCAAAAAAAGCGTAATAGTGGAATTGGATGGAGTTGAGCCTCCGCCACCACCTGCGCCGTGGGTGACGGTTGGGCCGTCCGGGGCATTTCTGACAAACTTCGGCCTTCTTGCTTCTGGTGGTTTTTCAGTGGATGTGGCGGTCAAGGTCCCGGGCCTGGATGGGTATTTATACCTCGATCTCGAAAGCGGTTACAGGCATGGAGTCAATGACAGCAAAACCAGCGCAGGTCAGACCATTGAGACCGTGGTTGGATTTGCTCCCCTGCACCTTTCTTTTGTGCTGAAGCCACTTCCACACTCCAGCTTCACCCCCATGCTCGGACTGGGAGGAGGAACGGAGTTCGTACAGTGGGCCGTATCAACCACCGACTCCGCGGCTGAGCGCCAGCATTCGATTCTTTGGGGTGCCTTCGCCCTCATCGGCTGCCAGGCTCGTGTGGGGCCTGGAGCCATCGTGCTGAGTGTGAAATATCTCTATGCGTTCATACGGGACAAAGCCCCACTGGGCACGGACGATGCGAGTAATTCATCTACAATCAAAGGAAACGTGGGAGGCCTGGATGTATCCCTTGGTTACCAACTGTACTTCTGACATGGGAACGACACGAAATGCCAGGCGTATGCCACGGCACGCTCTTGCGATTCGGGCCTTTGCCTGGCTCAGTTTGCTACTGTATATGGGCACCATGGCGAATTGTGCAACACAAAGCCTGCCTCCTGCCGTGATCCAAAGGCTATGTACAGCAAAGAGTTCCAATTCCTGCTCCAACTGGGTCTATGCAGGTGAAAGTTGCGAAATTCGCATCGAGGGAGAAAACATCCTGGAGACCTGGCAGGTGGATCTCGGCAAAGAATCACAGCCACGAACGAAAAAATCCTTTCGAGCATGGATCGGCCCGGTGGAGCTATTGGATGTGGAAAAGCTTCCTTATTCGTCTACATCCCAACTCGACGTTCTCCAAGGTGAACTTCCCGGAACTCTCGATGTGGGATTCTACCCTGTAAGGATCGAGACCCCATCGGCAGCAACCGTTTCTTTCCCAGGGCCCGTATCAGTTCGCACTCCTCTGTTTGTTTCCGTGACGATGGAAAAGCTCCACGCACCCATACACGATACTTTACGCATGATCGTAACAATAGAAAACAAATCCACAGCCGCTCTGGGCAATGTTCAAATCGCCCTAACCCAGGGCGGTACAGGTTCTGTTTTGCTTCCTCCACCAGCTCCTGCATTTTCTTTAGATGGTGAATCTTCCATGGATGTCGCACTGGATTTAGTAGGCGCCAGCGTTGGACAGCCTCAAATTCAAATCGAAGCCAGCGCAGTTACGGGCCAGGGACTCGAAGTAAAATCGAACGAACCCAAGCTGCTCACTCTGGATATAATGGATGAGGCATCTTGCCTGGTGGATGTACAAGCGCAGCCACAGCAATTATCCATCGGTCAGCAACTAACCATCATGGCCACAGTACGAAACACTGGAGGCGTGGCGCTCGATGACTCAGTCCTTGTCATACGCAAAACCGAGGGACAGGGACAGCTACAATGGTCCACCATTGACACATCCAGGAGGATCGGACCTGGCGAAGAGACTGTTTTTGTATTGAGGGCAACAGCCATTGGCGCAGGCACAGTGAAAATATATCCTGTCATAACCGGCATTGAGGCAATTTCCGAAAGGCCTCTCGAGTTTTCACCATCTGCTGCGCTCGAGGTGGACATCATACAGGATTGAAATTCCAGCCTTCCATGACGTAGATTTTCATACTCGGCATGAACATTTTGACAACCCATCATCTCGTGCTTACATTCGATTTTCGGTGTGGAGGAACAATGGACGCACAGCCCGGAAACATCCTGGAACCTTTGGGCCATGCAGCGATAGAGGCCATAGGTATAAGCTTGTTCGTGTTTCTCATGATGGTTGTTGTAGATTATATAAATGTCTATACCGAAGGCCGTTTCACCAATTCCATGCGAGGTGGCAAATTCAGGCAATATCTGACTGCCGGAATTTTGGGTTCCACTCCCGGCTGTTTGGGATCTTTTCTTGCGGTTACCATGTATATCCGTGGAATGCTAGGTTTCGGTGCTCTAAGTGCATGCATGATCGCATCCAGCGGAGATGCCGCTTTTGTCATGCTGTCTCAAATACCCACACAGGCGTTGATCCTGTTTGGCATTCTGCTGGTCATAGGCACAGCCAGCGGATGGATTGCCGATGTCCTTGTCGCCAAACTGGGATTCAGGCCATGCATGACGTGTTCGGATCAAGATCACCACCTGGAGGAAAACCAGTGTCGTGCCTGGCCGGAAAATGGAATATGGGAGATATGGAAAAGACCGCTTTTTCTTAGGTTTGCATTTTTAGCTCTCGTGATCATCTCGTTTGCTTCAGTTTTTGCCGGCATACTGGGTCCTGCAAGCTGGAACTGGATACGAGTTGCCATTGTGTTTTTGCTCGTCCTTGGCTTGTTCGTAATAATCACAGTTCCTGACGAATACCTTCTTGAACACGTCTGGGATCACGTTGCCAAAAAGCACCTCCCAAAAATTTTTGCATGGACTCTTTTCACACTGGCAAGCCTTACCATACTCGAAAATTTCGTAGATCTTCAATCCGCTCTTACGGGTCACATGGTATGGATCGTTCTCGTCGCCGGTCTCGTTGGACTCTTACCCGACTCAGGACCACACCTGCTTTTTGTATTTCTGTTTGCCAATGGAACCGTCCCTTTTTCTGTTCTTCTCACCTCTTCCATCGTTCAAGACGGTCATGGCATGCTTCCATTGTTGTCGGTAAGCGTAAAGGACTCTCTGATGGTAAAAGGTTTCAACCTTTTGCTGGGTCTGTTGGTGGGGTATGCTGCCCTGGCGATGGGGTTCTGAACAGAGAAATTATCAAACCGGGTTTGTGGGACCATCATCATATTCATTGCCCTGCTCTGATAATCCACCACCTTCCGTTACGGCCAACAAGGCCCGAAGCCTGTCGGTAAGGGCCAGAAAGATACCATGCAAAAGTTCGACCCGATCTGAGACCAGGTCCATGAAATCCATGCGATCGATCATCAGGGTCATGCATTGTTCAGTACAAACAGCCGATGCCGCATGAGGTTTTTGATCCAGCAAAGAGACTCCTCCCAGGCTGGCACGCTCACCCACCGTAAGAAGCCTTCTCTCCCCTTTCCTAATCTCCGCCTGCCCTTGAGTGATGATATACAAGGCATCACCCGGCTCCCCCTCCACCAGTATGGACTGGCCAGGTTCGAATTGTTTTTCCCGTGTTATTGCAGCCAAGGCCGTCAAGTCATCTAGATTGTTTTGCCGGAAGATGTCCACCGACTCCAGGAACAGGACCTTCTCCATTATTTCCATGGTAGATACTCCTTCGAACAGCTCAGGATAGAGGTCCTCGCACTCATCCCCCATCCGGCATCTGGTATGCACGGCGGTTGCGAACAACAGCACGTCTTTCGAGGCAGAAAGCTCCTCGAGTTCCTTTCGTATGGGCTCCAACCCAAACTCATGCTCAGGATTTGGTACTGCGCATAACAAGTCGTGGTGGCGTTCAAGAATCGGTATGAGACGATCCCGACTCTCCCGGTCAATCACATTGTCGAGCAGCTCCAGGGCGTCATCCAATGTCTCACGGGTCGGGTTATTGAACCTGTGATGAATGGACATCAACGTCCTATGTGGATAGACAAGACCCAGCACCCTGAATGTCACCTCCAGGTTCTGCTCCAGCCGATCGCGAAGTGCTCTCAGAATGAGCGAATTTGGAGGAAGGTGCTTTACCAGTTTTTGATAGATCCCGGAGTAGTAACGATAGGAGTCGATCCTTCTGTCCACAGCCTCCAATGCCCATCTCTTGTCGAATTCTACGTCGCGGGTGCTTCTTATGCCGGAAAGGGCCAAGGCTATTCGATATCTCAATATGGCATGGTCTTGTATGTTGGAAAACAACAGCACTTCGCCGGCTTTCTTGGTTCCAATCATTCTGATGACCCGGGGAAGCCGCAGGCGAACGTTTAGTGGTCGATTCAAATCATTGAGCCACTCCTGTAAAATATCGAGAACCTCGTCCCCATATTCAGCCAGGGCGTCTCTGGCCTCTCTTCTTGCCTCCCTGTCAGACAGCAAGGTAAGCAGTTCAGGCACCAAGTCCATCCTCTTTATCATGCGCGCGCTTTTTGCGGCAATCTTCCTCACAGATGCTTCAGGATCAGACAAGTATGTTTTCAGGTGAATCGAATACCTGCTATCACCAAGTCCCCCTAACAATCGAGCCGTCTCCCTTCGCTGGGCAGGGGTAGCCGTCACACCTTTCTCCAGGATACTCTCTAAGACTGCCACGGCCGGATTGTCGGGACTAAACCCCTTGAGCTTGAGCAAATTTTCGATGGCAGCAGCCACCAGACCCGGATCTTCAGATCTAAGGTACGGCATCAGGGCACTTCCAGAGCCTGTCGGGTCCAGCGCGACCATGGCCTTTACCGCGGCAACACGGCATCTCCTGGTACCGGAGTTTATCTCTGCAAAAAGTTCAAATAAAAAATCCTTCAAGCCAAGGGCTGCAACCGCTTCCATGGTGGCGATCCGTACCCTCTCGGATGGATGATCCATCAAATCGTGCAACTGCTCTTCTATCTTTGCAGAACCTGTTTGAGAAAGCAGCTTCAGGGACGTAATGATTAAACTTTCGTCACCGGAGTCCAACCCCCGCAACAGCGCTCTTTGTGAATTAGCCTCATCCAGCCTCAACACCGCAGGACCATGCGCTCCAACCTGCAGTCTACTGAAAAGTGTTTTCACATACAACTTGCGAGCCTTGAAGAGTACTATACAAAAAATCAGTATCAGCACTATGATGATAATCTGCCACGATGGATGGCCCAGATGTGGCGCGAGAATCAGCAGAAAGATTCCACCCACCGCATAACCCATCTTGCGCATCAATCCATCGATGACACCACGAGCTGAAGCCCTGAGATCTGTTGGCACCGGGTTGTACATAAGCTGCAATGCTGCCTGGTTGACCGACATGGAACCTGAACTCTCGATGATCTTCAAGGCGTAGATCAGTAAAAAAACCGGTGAAAAAATGGACAGTAACGTTGCCAAGGTCATACCGGCTGGGACGATCAGCAGGTAATAGAAAATACCGACAGCACGAAGAATCCTGTTTGCAAAAAGAAACAGAAAAACCACCGAGATCAAACCAATCCACATATTCAGATCACCGAACAATACTGCGAGTTGGTCTTCTCCAAGCATCTGCCTGGCAGATGTCCTAAAGAGATAGTCCACGAAAGAGGTTATCACCATGCCCAACAACATCAGGAGTCCGAAAGTCCGTGGATAGGGGCTTTTGAAAACATATACCAAGCCCTGACGGAGACTTGGGGCCTTTCGATCTGCCAAGCTGTCAGCCCTTCCCTGATGACGTGTCAGAACCCAAGCTGCGACAAGACTTGCCAATAAAGATGCAGCTGCAGTCAGCATGAGATTGACTGTTCCAACGGTTGGACCTAGTTCATGGACGAACAAGCCACCGAATATGGATCCCCCCATTCCGCCTCCGGCCAATATCCCGAAAACCCTTTTCCCCTCCTGAGGATCGAAAATATCTCCGGCAACCGACCAGAATTGAATATTCAACGCTGTAGCAGCAACTTCAGCAAACAGATAGACGAAAGGGCTTACCTTGAGCAGATCAAAATACAAAAGGCTCCAACTCAACACCAGGACAAGACCCACTGAGGCAAGGCTGATGAGACGAAGTTTTCGTCTACGCGGATCTGCAAGCACGTTGGACGCAAAAAGAACTATCACTGCGACCAAGACGGCAACACTGATATACAGATATGGCAGATTCAACGGATTATGCCTGGAGAGAAACAAGGCATTGGCGGCCGATTTGATCATGACAACGTGGGCCACGAAGAAAAAGTAAAATACAGTGGCCCAAAGAGTGCGGTGCGCTTCTTCGGGACGCACTCCTGCCAACCTGATGATCCAAGAAAACAAGCTGGTAGTTACCTCGAATAGTGATCAACCCACAGTGTATTTTCGTATAAAGTTTAAGTCAAACACTCTCAAATCAGGGACGGAGGTAGAACAGGCCGGCAACTGGACAGAATCTCGATCTTGCTTTT
>CAYSLH010000101.1:0-15049 GCA_964431605.1 uncultured Myxococcales bacterium | reverse complement strand
AATACAGCAACAAAGATGATCCATGCCGTCATCAAAGATGCTGATTCAACAGATACCACTTGCCCGTTGGCAAAACCAGAACGAAAACTATGGAAAGCACCGAAGCCCAAAACTACGGACCAAAAAATCAAGGCTCCCGTGGCCATGTAAAAACTGTATCTGCCAATGCTGTATTGCCTGCCGAATCTTTTTGAAAATGTCTGTTTGGATTTTGTTGTCATGCAATGGTGTTTATCATATCTGAGGCTTGGCACCCAACCTCGAATATTCGGTCTAAAAGGATTGTCGAAGATACAAGCTTGTGGCACAATCCTGCATATCAATGGGACGCGATAAGAGTAAAAAACCAGTAAAAGAAATCTCGTCGATTTGGCAGATGGCGTTTTGGAAAAGATTCATCCAGCCTCTTCCCCCAGTGTTGATTCAATCATTTTCCAGATTATTGTTTTCTCGTTCATGGAAGAAGTTCACTGCCGCGGCAAAGGATCCTGAAAAAGCGCAAACAGAATATCTGTTGAGTATAGTCCAAAGGAACAAAAATTCCGAATTCGGAAAAAAACACGGGTTTGATAAAATTCGTACTATACGAGATTTTCAACAACGAGTGCCCATACACAGCTATGACGATTTCCAACCATACATCCAACGCATGACCGATGGTGAACATGGTGTGTTGACTTCAGATCCCGTGGATTATTTCGCTTTGACTTCCGGAACCACTGGTGCTGCAAAGTATATTCCCGTAACGAAGCCTTTTCTGAACTCATACCAGCACGGAAGACGAGTCTGGACGAGACAAGTGGTTTTGTCTTTCCCCCAAATACTCAAGGGCTCTGTCTTTACGATTCGTTCAACGAAAATCTCCGGAAAAACGTCCTCCGGTATCCCATACGGTCCCATATCGGTGGCTTTGGGAAATTCCGATCCCGCTGCAGCAGGTCCTATGAAAAAACTTTTTTCTCCATTGGAGACCATTCCCCTCAGCGTGTTCGGCGTGGAAGATTTCGACAGTAGATACTATTTACTTTTAAGGATTGCGGTAACAACCCCTGTTAGCATCATGGCCGCCATCAATCCGTCGTCTATCATTGTTCTCTGTAATAAGCTGAACGAGTTCGGGCCTGAAATCGCTTCTGACTGCGAAAACGGGGGAATCAAAAAAGGACTGGAAATTGATAGCGAGCTTTTGATGTCCGTGGAGCACTTTTTGGGAAAATCTCCCGATGCTGCAGCGAGGATCAATCGTTCCCTGGCGTCATTCGGTAGAATCAGGCCGGTGGACGTGTGGCCTGAGCTTAGCGGTATTTTGTGCTGGAAGGCTGGGAGTGCTCCTTTTTATTTACGCCAGTTCCCTCGATGGTTTGGTGAGTTGCCTGTCATGGACTATTGTTACGCAGCTACTGAAGGAAATTTTACAGTAGCCATGGACCCCTCAGGAAAGGATGGAGTGCTAAACGCAGCTGGGAGTTTTTTCGAGTTCATTCCAGAGAATTCCAAGGAAGAAAAACCTCTCCTTGCTCATGAACTGGAGCGTGGAGGTAAGTATCGTGTCATATTGACATCGTCCAATGGGCTATATCGATACGACATGAACGATATCGTGGAGGTAACAGGTTATTGGTATAACGCACCAAAGTTGGTCTTTTTACATAAAGCCGGCAACATCATTTCTTTCACTGGTGAGAAGGTAACGGAGACCCACATCATAAATGCCATGGAATCCACCCTTAGCAGAACAGAATTAAATATTGCCGGCTATTGCGCTGGTGCCAACAGCATGGGGAGGGTCCCTCGATATGTTTTCGCGGTAGAGACCACCAACCGCTACGACAGGGAAACACTTGGCTTGTTTTTGAATCGCCTCGATACATCACTGATGGAATCAAACATCGAGTATGCTTCGAAAAGGAAATCGAAAAGAATTGGCGGACCAGAGCTGTTATTGGTGCAGAAGGGTGCTTTCGAAAAATGGAGATTGAGATTACTTTCCAGGGGGGCTTTTGATTCGAGGGTAAAATTACCCCATCTCGTGAAGGATTTTTCAGTCTTAGAAAAACTGGGAGTCATAAAAACCATTTCGATGGATGGAGATCAGGAAAGGTGAGACAGATCGAAGCGTTTTGCTTTGACGTTGATGGCACCATGTACAGTATCAATTCCATGGTGAGGAGGAATTTTTTCGCGTTTGTACACATGAGAAGGTTTTTCAAAACCCTTCATATGGTCAGAGATTCAATGAGACAAATTGGGCAGGTGGAGGACTTCAGGCAGGAGCAAGCAGCGAAGCTGGCAGATGAAATAGGAGTCTCGAAAAGTCAAGCGGAACAGATGATCAGAACAATGATCGATGAAAAATGGATGGAAATGTTTCCAAGGATTCATCCTTTTCCGGAATTGAAAGAGACTCTTTCGAGCCTTTCAGATATGGGATTCAAGCTGGCTGTGCTTTCCGACTATCCTGTATGGCCCAAGCTTTCCGGAATGGGCCTTGCCGGACTGAAATTTTCCGCTGTTGTAAACGCCGAGGATGTTGGAGCACTAAAGCCTCATTCTGCTCCTTTCATTCGTGTTGCCCATATGCTCAAGGTTCCCGTGGAAAAAATTCTTCATGTCGGTGATCTGGAAAGAACAGACGTAGTAGGAGCCCTGGGTGCAGGAATGCTTACCGCTAGGTTTTACGAGGGGAAAAGACCTGAGACAAAAGCCCTATTCGCATTCAAGCACTGGAGGCGATTCATTCCGTTGTTGAGGTGGAAGGGGTTGCTTCGGTAAAGAGATTTGGAGTTATAACTTGAAAGGAACGAGATGAAAATACACGCTCAGGTGCTTGTCATAGGGGGAGGTCTGACTGGGGCCGGTATACTGCGCGATCTTGCGCTTCGCGGTATAGATGCCGTGTTGTTGGAACGGAGGGATTTCAACGCAGGTGCTTCTGGTGCGAATCACGGTCTTTTACATAGTGGTGGGCGGTACGTGGTCACAGATCCGGCATCGGCTGCGGAGTGTGTCAAAGAAAACAGTGTGCTCAAGCGTATTGCATGTGGCTGCATCGAAGATACGGGTGGATTATTCGTGGCATTGGAAGATGATGACGATAATTACATCGCTGATTTTTTGACGTCGGCTCGAAGGATTGGACTGGAGACACAAGAACTGGACATCAAGGAAGTACTTGATCAAGAGCCGCTTTTGAATCCACAAATACGTGTTGCCATACGTGTCCCTGACGCATCCATCAATCCATTCCTGGCGACGGAAAAAAACCTGGAATCAGCTCGTAGTATGGGTGCCAGGGTTTTTCTCAACACGCAGGTCGTGTCCATGGTACGGCAAAATCGTCGCATAGTCAGGGTGGATGCCATTCGAAGCACAACAGGCGAGATGTTTGAAGTATTTGCCGATCAGGTTCTTAGCGCCGCAGGACCATGGGTAGATCAAGTTGGAGCACTTGCCGGAGTCGACCTGAAAATAGCTTACTCCAAAGGAAGCTTGCTCATCACAAACTCGAGGCTTGTCAATCATGTAATCAATCGACTCAGGCCACCCTCGGACGGAGACATTGTTGTACCTGGACAGACCGTTACAATCACTGGAACGACCTCCATTCGAATAAAAAATCTCGATCACCTGACAACCCCGGCAGCTGAAGTCAACACCCTGATCGATCAAGCATCCATGCTCGTGCCGAGGATGGAAAAGGTACGATTCGTTCGTGCATATGCCGGGGTTCGTCCCCTGGTGCTGGAACAAGATGTGGATGGAGATCGCAGAATCAGCAGGACGTTCAGCATCTTTGACCACGAGAATGATGGATTGGATAACTTTGCTTCTATCGCGGGTGGCAAGTTGACCACATATCGTCTAATGGCAGAGAAAATGTGTGATTTGGTTTGTCATCGCTTGGGAATAGGACAATCGTGTCAAACAGCACAAGTGCCACTGCCGGGAAGTCAAGAGGGACAGTCTTTGAATCCAGGAAACAGACTGCAACGCTTACGTCTGGTTCCACCGGCAGGGGCGGTTGTTTGCGAATGCGAAATGGTAGGTCTTGAAGAGGTTGAAAAAGTCATCGCTGATCTTGAGAGGAATGGATACGAGGTCAACCCAAACTCGATTCGTTTGCGATCGCGACTGGCGATGGGATCCTGCCAGGGAGGTTTTTGTTCTTTTCGCACCATAGGTTTGATGTACGAAAAGGGATTGGTGACTGGTAAGTTGGGCAACGACATGCTGACAGGATTTCTGGAAAAGAGATGGGGAGGAATAAAACCTATGCTATGGGGGGATCAACTGCGCCAGGAACAATTTTTAGAAGCGTTATATTGTGGTGGACTGAATATCGATGGGAACCTGTAGGCCATGGAAAAATACGATGTTCTTATAATAGGTGGGGGATTGACTGGTTTGGCGGCCGCAAGGCGTTGCTCTCTGAAAGGTTTGTCCACTGTCGTAGTGGCTGATTCTCCCGGGAGCCTTCCCCATACCTCCGGCGCTATAGATTTGCTGGCCGTATTTCCCACGGAGACGAAACGCAATCGCAATAGGCCATGGGAGGCCCTGTCGGAGTTGATCGAACAGTCGCCCGATCATCCCTATGCCAGAGTAGGTATCAGGTCCATTATGGAGAGTATAAGCGATTTTACCAACTATCTCGGGTCAAGCAGGTTGGAATATTACAAAAGAGACAAAGAAAATATCAATATCATCACCTCTGCCGGAACCGTAAAGCCTACCTATTGCGTTCCCGGAAGCATGAGGGCGAACGTCGATGCTCTGGAACGTCGTCTTCCGACTCTAATACTGGGATTTACGGGACTTGTGGATTTCTCACCGGAACAGGTGGCAGGCAACCTGAGGGATCGTTGGCCAGGCATAAGGGCTGGTCGGCTTGATCTAAAGGACATACTGGACCAAAACATACGCATGAGCATACCAAGGCTGGTACAGGAATTTTCACGGCCCAGGTTCAGAGAAAAGTTCGCAGAACTTGCAATGCCTATCATCGGTCAGGCAAAGTACCTCGGTTTGCCTGCTGTGCTCGGGACCGGTGAAGTCGCAGAAATCCTTCAGGATCTCCAACAGCGTTTATCGGTGAAGATTTTTGAGATTCCATCTATGTCTCCTTCTCCTCCAGGTGATCGGCTGGCGAGCCTGTTGCGAAAAGACCTGGAAAGTTCTGGTGTGGAGCTTTGGGCTGGTGCACCCATAGCGAAGTTGGATTTCAAAAAAAATACCATCACTGCTATTCGAACTGGACGCGAAAGATCACAAAAGATTGATGCCAGGCACGTGATTTTGGCGACAGGAAGATTTTTTGGCGGAGGTCTGGTCGCAGACAGGAAAAAGGTACGAGAACCCCTCGTTGGTATTCCCATACAAAGCCCTACCTGTCGGGACGACTGGCATATGAACACTTTTCTTGGCGCTCCAGGGCATCCTATCAACCGCGTTGGTGTCAACATTGACGGTGCCATGCGTCCTGTTTCGGAGGATTTTTCGGTGTTGTATGATAATCTTTTTGCTGCAGGAGCAATCCTGGCTAATCACGATTGGGTAAGGGAAAAGTCTGGTGCCGGGATTTCCATAGCCACTGGATACGCCGCAGTTGATTCGATTTTGGAACACTCCCATAGTGGGAGGATGGGTGCAGGAACATGAGAACAAGCTCCAATGGGAAACCTAGCGGTACAAAGATCGAACCGGGTACTTTGGTGTTCGATACGAATATCGATGCATGTATCTCCTGTGGAGCCTGCGTCGCTAATTGTCCAATCGCTGATTGGAATGAAGACCGTCTGGACCCCAGGAGGATGGTACGATTGGTTCAATACGGTCTACTACATGTGTTGAGTCAACAGGATTGGCTCTTTCAATGTACTAATTGCGGAAGATGTTCTTTGAATTGCCCGGCAAATATAGATCTGGATGAGATCATCAGTAAAACCCGCGGCATGGTAGAAAAACACAAAGATCCCGGTCCAGGCCAGATTCAAAAAACAGCGGATCTTCACAGGGAAATCTCTAACAACATGGGACTGAATGTGGACGACTGGCTTGGTACGGTGGAATGGATGCGGGAAGAATTGGCGGATGAAATAGGTGAGTTTCAAGTTCCCATTGAAAAAACCGGAGCTGAATACTTCGCCACCATCAATTCAAAGCTCCCGATGTATTATCCCATGGACTTACAGCATATCTTCAAAATCTTCACCGCAGCGAAGGTAAGCTGGACTTTGTCGAAAAAGTGGTGGGAGGGTACAAATTACGCCATGTTCACTAACGATGAGATGACATGGGAGAGGACTCTTCGGGAACAAGTTGCGACTGCTGAACGTCTTGGATGCACAAAGATAGCATACACTGAATGTGGGCATGGCTATTATGCGACTTTGGCTGGGTACGAAAAGTTTTCGATTGAATCGAATGTCCAGGTCATTCACGTGGTGTCGTTGTATGCAAGATGGATTCGTGAAGAACGATTCAAACTGGACCCAAGTTTGAATCCTGACACCATTACCATTCACGATCCTTGCAACGCCACCCGTAAAGCAACCATGGCCGGATTTGCTTCCATAGCCGAAGACCTCAGGTATGTGCTTGGCAAGGTATGTGAAAATGTCGTAGAACCAACTCCTAACAAAGATTCCAACTATTGCTGTGGAGGCGGAGGTGGCGCCTTGCTGGCTGGATTCAAAAAGGCTCGTATCTATTACGGAAGGCCTAAGGTCGAACAAATCGATCGTACAGGGGCTGAGTTGGTGTGTACACCTTGCGTCAACTGCTTCGATGCCATCGGAAGTCTAGCTGAGGATTACGGAAGGTCATGGAGACCTGTCCACTTGTGGAAGCTATTGGCAAATGCAATCGTAGTCGATTGAATTCATCTTAATCTTTCAGGCGATTTTTTGTTCAATTCATCTGATATTGAGGCTGTGTGAGGTCTCACACGTGTAGCTTGTACAATTACTATTTTTGCAGCGGATATTTTGACGAACAGCTGACTTGTTTTCATTTTTTCTCTGCGATATGAAAAGGAAACACGGAAAAGGAACAAAAGGAGAGAACTACATGAAAAAGCTGCTCTATACCCTGGTGTTGGTATTAGTATCGGCTGCAATAACCTACTATGTAACCTCGAGTGTCTTGAGCGGAGAAATAGAGCATAAGGCTCAATTCGAAAAAGGCCTGAAGGACCTTCAACTCCAGTTCATCACCAACAACAGCCTGCTTCGACCGATTCTTGACATGGAGCAGAGGCCCGACTTGCAAAAATATCTCAACGAGGCAAACCTTCTTGCAAACTGGTACTTTAAAAACCCAGTGGAAAAATTTTGGAAATCTTATCCCGAAAAACATGACAAGCAACGTCTCATCAACGAATTCAGGAGACTTGCAAAGGAACAAGGACGCAGGCAAAAGGCTGCAAAGGCCAATCTGCCCATCAGGGAAGAGAGCTACGAACTGACGAGCAAGGTTTATGATGCTCTTAAGGGCGGGACATACAAGGCTGTTGCCAGCGATTTTCAGGGCTCTGTGCGCTTCGACATAGTGGATGTAAAGAAAAAGGACAATAAGCTATTCTGGAATTTTGTAACATGGGGTGGGATAGGGGATCTGGTGTTTGGTGGTTGGTATATTCGCTGGTTCAAAGCGCCCTCTGAAAAGGATGTTGCAGAATACGAAAAGGAAGTTAAAAAAGCAAAGAGACATGGTCGAGAGCCTGAATTACCAGATCCAAACACTTTGCATTTTGCCCAGGCTGCATCATCTAGCAAGAGTCCGGTGCTGCCGATTTTTGAAGGTAGTGATTACATCGATGATTTTCCGAAAGGTGCGAAAATCAATTACTTTGTAACGCCATCCTGTCCACCTGATGCAGAAGAGATCGAAATAAAATTCAAGCTCAAGGCACGCGCCATGGCGGGTGACGACCAGGAAATGGAATTTGTCTTCCGGCTTCCGGTTCAGTCAGAATGGAAAGGCTCTTGGGACGGGGTCAAGACAGTGGAAGCCACTTCGGATTACTGATGATGGATACGATAATGAGAGGGGGAATGGAAGATTTTCAATCCCTACTTGGTATTTTTTTCTTCTTTTTTGTCTTCAGGTTTTGATGTAGTTTCCTCGGTAACCTTTTCCGAATCCTTGTTTCCTATCCTGAATATTTTGTACCTGGCTTTGTGCCCAACGAATTCCATTACCGCTGCCATACCCCTGCTTTCAGTGCCGTCATTCATGGACCAGACCATGGAGTCAGCAGGTCCCGGGTTCAGGTACATGCTGTTGACAAAAGTGTTCTGAGAAATAATGGTTGTTCCGTCCAGGTTGACAGCTTTACCCCCGGCTTCCTGAATGTTTCCAAAGGCGCCGAAGAAAATATTTGCTTTTCGTATGGCATCGGTCAGCACAGGGTTGCCAACATTGGCTCCTTCTGAGACAACATCGATTCCCTCATTATGGGTCTGTCGAGGAGGGCCATGGGATATCAGGAGCTTTTCGTCGTTGGATTCATTTGCAAGGTCTATCAGGGATAGGGTGTCGCTTTCGAAGTATATGCACTTGTCCCATGGGCAGTGGACATAGTCCGGATCGTGGTAACCAGGCATACTTATGATGTCCAGATCATCCAGGTCGGCACGACGAATGATGTTCATGTTGAAGACGTTGGGATAGTCCTCGGAAAGAGTGGCCATGGCGCTATTGAATACTGTCTTGCATTCCCTGTTGCCACTGATGACGAAAACGGGGCGGGGTGGGTCTGTATCTGCCAGTATGGAGATCATCTCAACTATGTCGTCGTAACTTTTCTTCATAGACTCCCGCCGAGCCTTGTTTACAATACGGCGCCGAATTTTTGCCTTCTGCTCCTCGGATATGGGCTTGCCCGAATCATCCTTGTCGGGAACATCTATTTCTTCCGGCATGGGGGTCACAGAAGCTATGTCTCCCAGGTGGATAATGACCTGGACTTTTTCCTTATCGAAAAAGTCCAGAATTTTGTCCAGATTCTTTCTGTTTTCCTCGTTGTTTTCCTTTGTGTCCGAGATGACACCCACCACTATCTGTTCATCGGGATCTTTCGTTGTCTGGGTAAGAAGGTACCCGTCCAACTTGAATTTCCAGTCGCCGAAAGATATGTTCTTAGGTTTACCTGAACGCACCAGCGGACCCACGCAATCGTCCTCGGATGCCTTCAGCCTCTTTTCCGGTCGGTGTTGAACAGTGCTTTTCTTCGCTTTGGTTGAGGTTTCTTTCTTGGCATTTGAAGCACCATTGTTGTCATCGGTTGCCTTCCTGCAACCAGAAACAGCCAACAGGGCTGTGATAGCAAATGCCACAACTGACCAGGAAGGTCGAGCCGAACGCGCCATGTGATCATCCTCCTTGGATTCCCACTGAATTAACAATACGTTCTGCACAAATTCGCACAACAGTATACACGATAAATTTACCCTAACAAGGTTTTTTCTGTGCTAAGCTCACCCGCGACCAGGGACGGTGACATGGCGAGCAGACATTCAAGAGTCGATCATATTCTTTCAGTGGTGGAAAATTCCCTGCAAGCAGGGTTGGTTCCCGGCAAAGCAGCCATACTCGTGGCATGCTCAGGAGGAGCGGATTCAACGTTGCTTTTGGATGTCATGAGAGTGCTACAGCAAAAAAACGATTGGAGCATCGCTGCGGTATATGTGAATCATCATCAGTTTGGTGGGTCTGAAAAAATCGAAAAAAATCTTCGGACGAAATGTTCAAGGTGGAAGATTCCCTTTTGGGCCTTGTCTGTGGATACGGACCGGGTTCCACGGGGAAGTTCGGAAGCTACCATGAGGGATGAAAGATATGCTCTACTGTCGGAATTTGCTCGACAGAAAGGATTCGACAGGATCGCACTCGCTCATACCGCGTCTGACCAGGTCGAGACAATACTAATGCGTATACTCAGGGGAACATCCACACGCGGTTTGACTGGAATACCTTGGATTCGGGATGGGATCTTCATAAGACCCATGCTGCAATTGACAAGGGAGGAGATAGTTGAGTATTTGAAGGTCAGGCGATTACGCTGGTTCGAAGATCCCACCAATCAGGACCGGGCCTTTTTGAGAAATTACATCAGGCACGAACTTCTTCCCTTGCTTCGAAGACGAATAAATCCTGCCGTGGATAACGCTCTGCTAAGGCTGTCCGAATCAGCAGCAATGGACCAGGTTGCTTTGTCCAAATTGGCTTCAGAGGTCCGAATCACCACTGAAAGAAACTATTTGGCTAAGGTGGATTTTGATGAACTCGTTGAATTGCCCGATGCCGTCAGGGCGTGGGTTTTGATTTACATGCTTAGGAGCCTGGAAGGCAACGGCGCAAACCTGGAGCAGAGACACGTTTTAGAGCTTTTGGAAAAACTAAGAGAAAATAAAACGTTTCGCCTTGAACTTCAAGGTAGACTTGAGGCATATTTTAATAAAAAGAACCTTTTGGTGCAAAGGAAGCGAATAGACTTAGAACCTTTTTCTTTGCAGGTGGATGGGCCTGGCGAATTCGTTCTTCCGGCAAACCTAGGAAAAGTTATCGTCAGGATTAGGGAGGAATGGGATCCTGGTTTGGCGAATGCTCACCATGTGTTTTTCGATGCAAAAAGTCTTTCTTTTCCCTTTTTCCTGCGTAGCGTAAAAAAGGGGGATAGGATCAGCCCCTGGGGAATGAGAGGAAGTAAAAAAGTAGTTCGACTACTGAGGGATCAAGGCATATGGAAAGAGCATAAAAAAATGATAGTGGTCATGCAGGTAAACGATGAGATATTTTGGATTCTTGGTGTCAGAAGGAGTCGCATGGCAAAAGTGACGAAGAATGCAAAAAAAGTGATGGAAATCGTGTTTGTGAGTAATTCTGCTGCTTGACGCAGGAGCGCTGGATACCTAAAATGTGAGGGAATTATTTCGCTGTTGTGATCGCATCTTGCCCATTCAGCGAATCGAGAGGATGTTCACGTGAAGCAAAGCCACAAGACTCTTTTGCTCTGGGTGCTGCTGATAGCCATGTTCTTCAGCCTATTTCAGATTTTTTCGACTCCTGCAAAAAACTCCAAGGAGATCCAGTTTTCAGAGTTCTGGCAGGAGGTGGAGAACAATAACGTCAGAGACGTGGTTATTCGTGGCAATGAAATTTCCGGTGAACTCATCGACGGCCAGCAGAGAAAGTTCAATACAAGGGCGCTTCTCACAGATGATCTCATCAAGGACCTCAAAACCCACAAGGTGGGAGTCAAGGTGGAAAAAGAGGAGGAGAACCCGTTTTGGCAATCGGCGTTACTCAGTTGGTTGCCCATGATATTTTTGTTCGTAATTTTCTTTTTTTTCATGAGGCAACTCCAGGCAGGTGGCGGAAAGGCCATGAGCTTTGGAAAGAGCAAGGCCAGGTTGCTTACTTCCCATACCAATAAAGTTACTTTCGATGACGTGGCCGGAGTGGAGGAAGCCAAGGAAGAACTCCAGGAGATAATCGAATTTTTGCGTAGTCCCAAGAAGTTCACACGTCTGGGCGGTCGAATTCCAAAGGGTGTGTTGCTGATGGGACCTCCTGGCACAGGCAAAACTCTGTTGGCACGCGCCATTGCCGGGGAAGCTGGAGTCCCTTTTTTTTCCATATCAGGGTCTGATTTCGTGGAGATGTTCGTTGGCGTAGGTGCTTCCAGAGTCAGGGATCTGTTTGAACAGGGAAAGAAAAACGCACCTTGTATAATTTTTATTGACGAACTGGACGCTGTGGGAAGACACCGGGGTGCCGGTCTGGGTGGAGGACACGATGAACGGGAGCAGACCTTGAATCAGCTCCTGGTGGAGATGGATGGTTTCGAGTCCAATGAAGGAGTCATACTGATATCCGCCACCAATCGACCTGATGTATTGGACCCGGCATTGTTGCGCCCTGGTAGGTTCGATAGGAGGGTGGTGGTTCCAAATCCGGACTTGAGGGGAAGACTTGGAATATTGAAAGTGCATACGAGAAAGGTTCCTCTGGGCACCGACGTGAACCTGGAGAAGATAGCGAGGGGAACGCCCGGGTTTTCGGGTGCCGATGTTGAAAATCTCGTAAACGAGGCTGCCCTTATCGCGGCAAGAGGTGATTCTGATACGGTGGACCAACAGGACCTGGAAAAAGCCAAGGACAAGGTTCTTATGGGCTCGGAACGAAAGTCGATGATCATCTCAGACGAGGAAAAGAAAATAACGGCGTTCCACGAGGCTGGACATGCATTGGTTGCCAAGCTTCTGAACGACACGGATCCGGTTCACAAGGTTACGATTATTCCTCATGGGCTGGCTCTTGGAGTTACTCAGCAGTTGCCGGAGGAGGATAGATATTCTATTTCAAAGAACAGGGCTATTTCCACCATATGCGTATTGCTCGGAGGGAGGGTAGCAGAGGAGATTGTTTTTGGAAATCCAACTAGTGGAGCTGGAAATGACCTTGAAAGGGCAACCGACTTGGCAAGAAAAATGATCTGTGAATGGGGAATGAGCGAGTCGTTAGGCCCGCTGACGTTCGGAAAAAAAGACGAGCAGATTTTTCTGGGTCGTGAGATTGCTCAGCACAGGGATTACAGTGAAGAGACGGCCAAGGAGATAGACAAGGAAGTCCGGGGCATAGTGGAAGATTGTTACAACCGTGTCAACGAACTCATGAAAGACAATATGGACGCATTGCATGATGTTGCCCAGGGGCTTTTGACCTACGAGACTTTGGATTCTGATGACATGGATAAACTGGTCAATGGCTTGGAACTGGACAAGCCAAAGCCGCTGGAGTCAAAGCTAATCTCCTCTGGTGACGATACCCCTTCGGAGCCAACTTCCAGAAACGAAAAAATACCACGAAAGCCTGAACCGGAACCTGGAGTCGCTTGAAAAATGAAAAAGCTCCTGGTGTTGTCGGATACTCACGTCAATTCTGAGGGTGTGGATGAATTGATGGAGTTACTGGAACCATATTTCAAAGACATAGACCGAATCGTTCACGCAGGTGATATAGTCTGCCAGGAATTGCTGAACGAATTGGAAAAATATGCTCCGGTGGACGCGGTCTGCGGAAACATGGACCCCCCGGCACTGGCTTCCATGTTGCCAGAACGTGCCATTATCGACTGGCAAGGTAGACGGATTGGCATAATGCACGGTTGGGGATCCGCCGGCGATCTGCCAAGAAAGGTCTTCGAACGATTCTGTGACTCTGGCTCGAGGCCTGAGGTGGACGTGGTCATATTTGGCCACTCTCATCAGCCCCTGAGGGAATTTCGTTCTGGTACTCTACTGCTCAATCCAGGTAGCCCCACGGACAAGAGGTGGGCGCCTTTTTGTTCAGTGGCCATTATAACAGCCGGTTCACACCTGGATGCCGAGATCCTGAGAATACCGTCTGCCTGATCGTCTAAAGGCCTTGTGGCTGTTGGAGTTCATGTTGCAGCAAAGAGTTAGCCATGACGCTCATTGGTTCATGCTGTGGGTTATAAATAATGAAACTGGAGTTGACATCCGTGCGTTGTGGCGGCATTCCTAAGGGCCATGATAGAAAACAGAAAAAAAATATCTTATCCTGCCCCGGTTCGTTGTGGCGAGAATGTTTTGCGTTTTGACAAAGGCCCCATAATCATGGGGATCGTCAACACGACTCCGGATTCGTTTTCAGATGGTGGAGAATTTTTGGATCCATCCAGGGCCATTGAACACGGGCTTTCAATGGTGGAAGCAGGAGCGCAAATAGTCGACATAGGAGGCGAATCCACCAGACCAGGGTCTGAACCGGTCAGTGTCGGGCAGGAGTCTGACAGGGTATTGCCTGTGATCGAGGGTATTGCAAAGTTTGCCACGGTTGCGATTAGTATCGACACAACGAAATCCCAGGTTGCAAAACTTGCGTTGGATTCCGGCGCCAGTATCATAAATGACGTAAGTGCTTGCAGGTTCGACCGAGGGATGATCCCCCTGGCAGCCAAGACCGGATGCGGGGTAATACTCATGCACATGAGGGGTAAACCCAAAACCATGCAAAAGGGAGAAATAGTCTATGACGATTTGATCGGAGAGATCACAGACCAGCTTGCAACCAGTTCTGCCAAGCTCATGGATGCCGGGCTACCAAGGGAAAAGATTATGTGGGATCCCGGGATTGGTTTTGGAAAAGCTCTTGTTCATAACCTGATGATAATAAACCGTCTTGACCAATTGTCAGAACATGGATTTGCCATCGTACTTGGGCCGTCAAGAAAGTCGTTCATAGGAAAGATTCTGGACAAGCCGGTACAACAGAGGATGTTTGGTACTGCCGCTGCCATTTGTGCCGGCGTCAGCAACGGCGCACACATCTTACGTGTACATGATGTGGCACAAATGCATGATGTGGCCATGGTGGCCGCTGCAATCAGGGATGAGGCCATACCTGGTGGAACAAGGCGCATTTGACATGGAGGATGATTGACTTGAGGCGAATATTCGGAACGGATGGAATACGTGGAGTTGCAAACGTATATCCCATGACATCTGAAACAGCTTTGAAATTAGGCCGGGCAGTGGCCCACCTATTTCGACATGGTAAGAGACGTCACCGGATCCTGATTGGTAAAGACACAAGGTTGTCTGGATACATGTTAGAGACCGCCATGGCATCCGGGATTTGTTCCATGGGAGTGGATGTATTGCTGGTCGGTCCATTGCCTACTCCCGGTATTGCCATGCTGACCCAATCCATGAGGGCTGATGCAGGGGTGGTTATTTCGGCATCTCACAATCCTTTCCAGGACAATGGTATCAAGCTGTTTGCGGCTGATGGATTCAAGCTTCCGGATGACATGGAAGAGATCATCGAGCAGACCATGTTTGAAAATGCCATAGACGACTTGCGACCTACTGCCCAGGCCATTGGAAAGGCATACAGGATAGATGACGCTGCTGGAAGGTACATCGTTGCGCTCAAGCATGTATTGCCAAAAGATTTGAACCTGGTGGGTGTAAAGATCGTGGTGGACTGCGGGAATGGTGCCGCGTATAAAGTTGCACCG
>CAYSLH010000100.1:0-15067 GCA_964431605.1 uncultured Myxococcales bacterium | reverse complement strand
CAGCCCTCTGCTCCAAGGATCGAGATCCTGACCTGATGATACATGTCAGGATTCATAAAAACACATGTACTATCAGCCTCGATTCGTCGGGCCAGCCCCTTTGGCAGCGAGGCCAAAGGCGGGAGGTGTCCGTCGCACCCATGCGCCCTAACCTGGCTGCAGCAGCCTTGCAACTCGTAGGTTTTGGTCCGGAGCAGACCTTGCTGGATCCCATGTGTGGCTCCGGCACCATCGTCATCGAAGCCCTCAGGATCGCCAATCACCAGCCCCCAGGTATTGGCAGGTCCTTTGCTTTTGAAAAATGGCCACTCTTCCAACCCCGGATACTTGAACAGGAACTACGCTTGGTTACCAAGGCACCCAGGGCGGATTCCATTTCGATTTTTGCCTCAGACCTGTCTCCCGGGGCTGTGGGAATGACCAGGCGCAACCTGAAAAGAATAGGTATGGAGGATGCCGTATTGCTTCAACGCAAGGATTTAGCGAACCTGATTCCACCAACACCTACTGGTATTTGGATTTGCAATCCACCATATGGAAAGAGGCTGTCGAGTAAGTCGAAGGTTCGGAACCTCTATCGAACCATCGGACGTGTATACTCGGAAAATTTTCGCTCGTGGCGTCTTGCATTACTGAGCCCGGACCCGGAGCTTGTGGCGGCTACAGGCCTGGCCTTGAAGAATATCGGCCCATCCATGGCCCATGGTGGACTCAGGCTACGGGTATATCAAACCGGCCCAAGCCATCGATGAGCTCCAGGGCTTGGTCCACGTCTGCCCCGGCAAGCCAGTGGATTTCAACGCCCCTGCGTTCCATTCGTCTGAACCAGGCCATCTGTCTGCGTGCAAACCGTCGAATCGCTTGCCAAAGCTTGTCATGTAGATCGTCTAAGGTTTTTATTTCTCCACGAAGATACAAAGCAACGTATCGGTATTCAAGGCCCAGATCATCCAGCCTCTCCCATGTCACACCATGCTGCACCAGTCCCTGAACTTCCTCCACCAGGCCCTGTTCCAGACGTTGTCGCAATCTTACGCCAATACGGCTGTACACTTCTTCCCTGGAAAACCCTGTTCCCAACACCAGTGCATCCACCTGCGGAAGGTCCGGGGGGCTCTGGCTTGGAAAATGGGTTGCGATTTCAATGGCTCTTACCAGATGCTCCCGGTCCACCAGGTCCGTGGTGTTGTGCAGTTTCGGCTTTATTCGAACAAGTCTTGAAACCAGTTCATCCATGGACAAGCGATCCAACTCCTTTTTCAATTCAGGATCGTCCGGCGCATCACGAAGATCATACCTGAGCAATATTGATTCGACATATAGACCAGTTCCACCCACCATAACCGGCAATGTGTTTTTCGCCCAGAGGCGACGAATCACTTCAGAGCACTGCCTCTGAAACATATACAGGTTGTATACTTCCATTGGATCAACCACATCTATGAGATGAACCGCCACCTTGTGTGTTCCCCGTCCATATTCTTCCAGGTCTTTTCCCGTGCCGATATCAAGCCCCCGGTAGACTTGCCTGGAATCAGCGCTGATGATCTCGCCGCCGAGCTTGCGTGCCAGCGAAACTCCCAGCCGGGTTTTTCCAGTGGCAGTAGGCCCAATGACCACAATCATGTTGTAGCTGTGACCAGGCATTACAAAGACTTATAACATGTCGACGTCCATATCGAAAATGGAAGCTTTAGGAGTCAGCCCTTGCTGTCTTTACATTTGTACTGCTACTGCCATACAATCATGATGTTACCTGATCATTCGGAGGTCTACATGTTGCGGGTCATGATTCGCTGCTTTTGCCTTGTGTTGTTGCCCTTGACCATGGTTGGCTGGCCCAACACATCATATGCCAAATCCATCAAGATCAAACCATCTTCGCACCATAGCACCCTGACTCTGTCCACCAGCGGAGAAAAGGGATTTATGATACTACCCAAACGTCCCATGGAACTAAAGGTGGTTGGGCCTGGCACCCTAAAGATGACAGTGCGGCTCAACAGTACAAAAAAAAGAAGGGAGTTCAAAGGCACCCTGCAGATAAAAGCAAACAAAAAAAGGCTGCACACTTCCCGGTTGAATCTCTTTATGTCAAGGGTCGCTTCTTACAGGAAAAACAGATCTCTTCATCCATCAACCCCTAAAAAATTGACGGTCGACATTCCCGGCGGATTACAGAATATCAGGATATCGCTGAAGGCAAACAGACATACAAGTATGACCATCTCCTTGATTTACGACTCCAGCTCGGACCAAAGTGCCGCGGAGGACGACGACCAGTTAGCTCTCGTACCCCTCGTGCCTCCAAAGAAAGAACAAAAAACCCAAGACGACACAGAACTGGCGGAGTTGGTTCCCCTCGTGCCCGTCAAGCCCCGTAAAAAAACCGTGCAATCGAAACACAAAAAGACCGCAGCCATAAAACCTGCCCCAAAGCCCAAGACCATGGCGATGAAAAAAGACAGCAAAAAGAATAAGACGATTGACAAACTGGCTTCCGAGGAATTCGAACTATACAAAGGGCAACCAAAGCCAAAACCACACTCCAAGACCGATACGAAGCCCGCCGTGTTAGATAAACCCAAACGGGTGGCAAAAATCACGAGGTCAGTTGAGACAAAGACCAATCAAGACAAGGCATCCGTGTCCACCTCTCATCCTCCCGTCAAAAGCAAGCCCTTCTTTTCCTTAGGGCTCTACGCCGGGGAGATTTCTCCCTTTCAGGCCATCGGTTCTTCATCATTCACCGGCTCTTTGGACTTGAGGTATATCCTGCCGGTCTTCGATGGCAGACTAGGTTTGGGGTTGGGAGTATCCTATCACAGGTTCACTGCATCCATTGGCTATGAGAACTCCGCCACCAAGACATCTGTCAAGATGGACGCCATTCCCATAAGTCTCCAGCTCTTCTACAGGATACCGCTGGACACTGTCATAGAACCTTTTGTGGGAGCAGGGGCAGACCTGGTAATCGGTCTGGCTGAAGTTGGATACGAAAACACAGGTTCCACTGTATCCGACACGGCTGTTGGCTTTGGAGGCCACCTGAGCATAGGCGCCGAAGCATCCATGGGACCTGGATTTTTTACAATCGAGGTACGTGGCGCTGTTGGGATCATGAACCTGGAAGTCATCAGGAACCTCAACCCTTCCGGACTGTCAATACTCGCAGGATACCGCCTGGAGATCTGATGCTTTTCCATCAGACTCCCTAGACAAATCCATCGAACATGACGAACCAAAACACCACAGGCGCCAGAGTCGACACATCAGCGGCTGTGCATACATCCAGGCTTTGGTTCAAGCTCCTGTTGTCCTATCTTTTTCCAACCGCAGCCATTGTGGCCGGAATGGGCATGGTGGCCTATTTCGCGTCCCATTCTTCCATGGAATTAGAACTTGGTAGATCCCTCGTCGCCATAGCCAGGGTCGGAGCAAGAGCCATGGCGAGGCCCAGGGCCATGGCTCTGTCCGCCGGAGACGAGACCACCAGGACGTATTCCAACTTGCTTAAGCGCTTAGTGGATCTTAAAAAGGCATCAAGGGCTCGAAGGATCATTCTCTTCGACACCCAGGAGCGCTGCATCATAGACAGCGAAAAGGAATTTGCCATAGGAGAAAAAGTCCCATCCCTTGCGGCAAATCGTTCAGAACTCAAAAAGGTGTTTGCGGGACAAGAAGCAGCATCGGTTCTTTTCGATGACGAGAAGGGCAACAAGTACAAGACCGGATTCGCCCCTGTGATTGTGGATGCTGAAATACGGGCCGGGCTGGGTGTTGAAGGCAGCGCGTCGTTTTTCGGTCCATTGGAACAACTTCGATCGACTCTGTTCATCATTGGAACAGTTGCTCTCATTCTCGTGGTTCTGGTCACCTTGCTGGTCTCCAGGAAAATCACCAGGCCCCTCGATGCCCTTGCGCAAGCAGCCAGACAGATGGAGAGAGGAGAATTCGAGGGTGAAATCCATATGGATACAAAAGACGAAATAGCTGTTTTGGCAGATACCCTCAATGACATGAGGGAGGCCATAAAAAAGCGTGATGAGCAGATGCAGATGATGCTTTCGGGAATTGCACATGAGGTCAGAAATCCCCTTGGAGGTATGAGCCTGTTCGTCGGACTCCTACAGGAAGAGGTGGAAAACGACCAAGCTCGTGCTCATGTAAACCGGATAAACAACGAACTCGAATACCTCTCTAGGGTGGTTACGGATTTTTTGAATTTTGCCAGGAATAAGCCACCACAGATCACCAAGGCAGACGCCAAGGCGGAGCTGGAGCAAGTGCTTGGTCTGTGTATTGCCGAGGCCCGGGAGAAGAACGTATCCATAGAGTTGGATGTAGCAAACGAAGTAAGGTCGGTCTATTGGGACATACAACAGATGAGACGCGCGGTTATGAACCTGGTGAAAAACTCCATACAAGCCTGCCAACAAGGAGGCGAGGTAAAAATCCGCATGAACGAAAATGGTGACCGCATTTTGCTATTCATTACCGATAATGGTTGTGGGATCGACGAAGACAACCAAGAAAATATATTCAAACCTTTCTTCACTACCAGGCAAAAAGGCACTGGGTTGGGTCTTGCCCTTGTGAAAAAGACCATCGAAGAACACGGCGGAAAAATCGAACTTCTCAGAACTGACGAACAATTGACGACGTTCATGATCACTTTACCCCGCAACTTACAACAGCGGGCCGTGGAGAATACGTGATGGCCAACGTGCTTATCATCGACGACAACGAGACCATTCGGGAAGGTGTTGCAACAGTGGTGGCAAAGCAAGGCCACAAGACCTTCGTTGTAGCTGATGGAAAATCCGGACTGAATATTTTCAAGAAAAAACACATTGATTTTACGATCACAGACTTGAAGATGGAACCTGTGGACGGCATGGAAGTCTTGCGTGGCATATTGGAAATGGATGAAGATGCGGTGGTTATGCTCATAACAGCATTCGGTTCCGTTGAGATCGCCGTAGACGCCATGAAGATGGGCGCCTTTGATTTCATCACAAAGCCTTTTACTCCGGATGTGCTGCGAGGCAAACTACATCAGGCACTGGAGATGGCTCGCATAAAAAAAGAGCGCTCGAGGCTCGAGGCTGAAAACCAAGTACTTCGTCAAGAAGCCCACCCGGTGGTATCCTTCTCGTCCATGGTTGGTCAGGCTCCTGCCATGAAGGAAGTCTTTGCAACTCTCGCAAAGGTCGGTCCCACGGATTCGAGCGTACTGATAAGTGGCGAAAGCGGTACTGGCAAAGAACTCGTGGCCAAGGCCCTCCATGATCTGAGCAAACGAAAAAATGGGCCGTTTATCAAAGTCAATTGCGGAGCGCTGGCTGAGACACTTCTGGAGAGCGAACTGTTTGGACATGAAAAGGGTTCGTTCACAGGCGCAGCAAAACGAAAAATGGGCAGATTCGAACTCGCCCATGGAGGAAGCATCTTTCTGGACGAAGTAGGTGAAGTCAGTCCTTCGCTCCAAGTAAAGCTCCTGCGCGTTTTGCAGGAACGTGAGTTTGAAAGGGTGGGGGGAGAAGAGACCATCAGCGTGGACGTACGTGTCATCGCAGCCACCAACAAAGACCTGAGCGCCATGGTCTCAGAAGGAACTTTCCGACAGGACTTGTACTACAGATTACATATCGTGCCCATCGGGCTTCCCAGCCTCAATCAGAGGGTTGAAGATATAGAACCGCTCGTCCATCATTTCCTTTCGAAACTTTCAGCACGAACCGGTAGAAATATTTCAGGCATAGAGCCACAAGCTCTTGAAATACTCATGAAATACAATTGGCCAGGTAATGTGCGTGAACTAGAAAATGTCGTAGAACAAGCCATGATCTTCGCCGAAAGCGACAAGATCACTGCACATGACCTACCAATCAATATCAGCCAGGATCGCACTACCCTTGAATGCGTACCAGATGATTCACTACAGGGTTCAATCCAGATACGGACAAAAGGCAGGACCCTGCCGGATATCCTGGAGGGCATCGAAAAACAACTCATAGTAAAAGCATACGAAGAATCGGGAAGGACAAAAACCGCAACTGCCCGACTCCTTGGGATCAAGACATCGGCTCTTTATTACAAGCTGGAAAAATACGGGATTATCTAAAATCGCCCTGGATTTCTGAGGAAATCACAGATTTTCGATGAAGAAGATTTCTGGAAATGACTCGAAAAATAAAACCCGAAATTAATACTGTTATTTCAAACAAATAGACAGAACCGAGAGGGCTTCACGAAAAACAGCTTGGCATGATGTTTGCTTCATCAACGGTCAGGAGAAAAATGTATGGGTTTTTGGGTTACAATTACGTTTTCTGTTTTTTTGCTCCTTCCCTTTGAGCTACATGCTCAAGAGGCCGATCTCGTGGATCGCATAAGCTCATTACGCCTCAACATCGAACGAATAGAAGATGCTGCCAACGCGGTACAACGGCATCGAGATTCTGTGTCCATACAACACGAAGCTCTTGCATCACAAATAAAGGACATCAAGGAAAACATGGACAACAGTGTTCTGCCGAACTTTTCGCTGGAATCCAAACTAAGAAAAAGCCAGGAACTCTCCAAAACCCTGACTCTTTTGAACCGGGAATTACAGGCACTAAAAAAAGCAAAGAGACAAAGATTGCAACAACTAGACACGGCATATACACACCTCGTAGACTATATTGCAAAAAGCGCCAAGACGGCACCAAGCGATCAAAGAGGGCAGCTTATAAAGCTCCTGGCAAAAGCCCGCAAAGAACGTGCAGCCATTCGCGCACAACTATCCTCTGACACTGGCCCTGTCGAGCCCGAGAAAGATCTGGATGAAAAGGAGCTTCTCGCATCTGACGATCCGGAGGAACTCTCGGAACGAGCCGATGCCATCCGTGACGAGCAGGACAAGCTTCGAAAAGAGCTGGCCTTGCTGGACAAGCGCCTGAGACAGCTCGCGGATGAAGCACGGCTGGACAGGGAGATGAAAGACTTCGTTGGAGACCAGGACATTTTTAATGAAAACTCACGAGTACTCGTGGTCCCTAATCCCAGAAACCAGAAGGATTCAAGCCCCGAAAATAACGAAGGCGGGCTGGATTATAGTGGAAACTCCATTGGTAACGACAGAGATGGTGACGTGACCTCTTCACAACCTTCAGACGACTCCATTGCAGGCGATGGGTGGCGAGGTATCCCTGATGCAGGTAATGATTCCCAGTGTCTTGTACCCAACAGGACACAGGCCAACGAAACAGCTGTGCAACTGAAAAAACGCAAGGAATGGATCATCAAACGACTAAAAAAACTCCAGCTCATTCACGACCGAATCCTGGAGCACATGGACCTGATTGAAAAAGAATAGCTTATCGAAAAGCGCATCGTGATACATTCCAATCATGCACGACACCCGAGAAAAAACCTGCTGTAACGTAAAATATCGAATTGGTGTATGCATATGGCTCGGTTTGCTGTTGTGCTCAAACGCCTTTTCAAAGACAGGCGGATCAGTCCGCCTGCAGGCCGCTCAACAATACGATTCAAACTCTGCCCGTATAAGCGGCAACGAGACTGCAGGTGATTTTCTAACCAGGGTGTTGATCAAGGGACAACTTTTTTTTGAAAAGAACCAACACACCTTGTGGGCCAGGCTACAGGAAGGAGGGAAAATATTTTATCACCACGAACAAGAGGATCAAATCGTCTCAGCATTCTATGCCGGGTACCGCTTTGGATGGGGACAAAACTCCTCGGGCATCAAAATAAACCTTAGGGACATGACCCAGTATCACCATACAAGAGATTACTTTCAGGTATCAGCAGCTGCGTTTTTATCCTTCGAACTCAGGCCTTCGGTATCCATGGAGATACTAACTGGTGCGAGACATTATACATTCAAGCCGGACCCGGTACCCATCGGCGAAGACAAGTACACCAGGTTCACCAATACCGGGCCCATGGCTCAACTTCGCCTCGACGCGCGATTGGACGAAAACTGGAGCATCAATGTTTCCTACGGACTGGGAATAAGGTTCTTCAATGACGTTGCATACGAATTCATCCAGGAATCACTACCCGACGCATCCCTGTGTCATGACGAGCAGGGATGTCTTTTACCGACCGGGTTCGAACGAGTCGATTACAATCATTCTCTTGGCCTGAGCATCAAGCTTTCGGCCAACTGGTTTTTGCAATATGTGATGATGGCGAAAGTATCCTATCTCGCCACCTTCAATGATTCCAATTCCACAGGATCAACCGCCATTTGGCACAGGATGAGAGCTGTCTTGTCACTTCAACTTCCGCTGGATCTGACCTTGCATCTCATGGGCACCTTTCAGTTGACCGACTATCCAGATGGCATAAATCTCCTATTCGACCTCTATGAACCTGACGCGGACGAAAATGAAAATTCGGCTGTCGTAAGACTGACATGGAGATTCGCAGCAAAATTTCAATTGGTCCTCGAAGGAGCTTTGTACCGGGGTGCCATGGCGCTTGGAGATGTGGGAAATGCCGACTTCTCGAGACAAACTCTGCTTATGGGACTGGCGTGGGGATGGCAACATTAAGAATTTTCCGTTCGAAGCCTGGAGTCAGGGAAGTACCGCCATAAACAACATCAACGCGGTAAACAAAGGCAATAAAACAGCCAAAGATGCTCGCGAGGTAGACAGGTCGTGCACCCGACTCAACGCGATGATCTGTAGCACCACGGCCCAGATTCCACCGAGCAAGTTTCCTATCACAGGAACACCCATCATCAACAAGGGAGTAAATCCATAAGAGGTTGCACGCAAAGTCATCTTCATGCGCCTGCCACGACCGGCGACCAACACTATACCCAGGTGATTGAGCAAGGCTGTAAACAGCAGGTTCACAGCCCCAAGAACAGGCGAGGCCACAAGGCCTATTGCCAGCAACTGCTTTATGGAGTCGAGTAGATCTTTGGGAGAAATTCCCATCTTCGACAACTCACCATTGGCCTTGAGCATCTCCAGGTTCGCCTGGTAGTTCATATCGATCTGCCATAATCCATAGAGGCAAAAAAATGCCACCCCCACTGAGCAGACAATCCATCCGAACAAAAAAGCTCGTGCATAACCGGAATCAGGTAAAGAGGCAAAAAAAAGACTCGGGGCAGAAAGAATGCTTTTGATGGTGGACGTAAAACGAGTCAGCAATCCGCCTTTGCCTTTTTCCCAAGGCGGAGGTCGCTTTGAGCTTTCCTCCCGAGCCCTCAATGCTGACTCCAGAAGCCTGTGCAAATCATCCAGCCGCTTTTGATCCGCCGAGTCTGGAACCGCTGCCCCGTCTCGATGGTCTTGCCCGGATTGTTTTTCTCCCGTGGATCCTGGCGCACCAACCCCAGGCGCTAAAGGCTCTTGAGGGCCAATGTCAAATGCAGGATCGGCGTCCTGCTCCTGTGTTGTTTCAACAGGATCCGCCGGTGGAATATAACCCTCGGGTGGCTCGATCCAGACCTTCGCTCGACAATATGGACAGGACAGCTCGCCATACAACTCCGTGTCGAAGTTGCGGCCACAACCTGCGCACCTGACCAAATGTCTTTCCACTCTTGCCATGAATGCTCCTCGACCCCAACACTAAAAAACCGCGCAAAACCAATTGCGCGGCAACAAACATCAAATCGGGAAGACAGGATTTGAACCTGCGACCCCCTGGTCCCGAACCAGGTGCTCTACCAGGCTGAGCCACTTCCCGATCTGTCAACGCGCCGGCAACGCAGCTCTGAGTTTCTTTATGGCCGCGTCCGGATCGCCATGGCCGAACACGCCGCTGCCGGAGACGAACACATTTGCCCCTGCGGTGGCCGCTCGGCCGATGGTCTTGTCTTTTATCCCACCGTCCACTTGTATGTCAACCGACAACTGCCTTCGGGAAATCTCGTTGGCCAACCACTCCACCTTTGAAAGCATCTGGGGAATGAAAGCCTGTCCACCGAATCCCGGCTCCACCGTCATCACCAATACAAGGTCAGAGACCTCCAACACGTGCTGTATCATACTCATGGGTGTCGATGGATTGACGGCCACACCCGCCTTGGCTCCAGCGGCCCTGATACCCTGCAACAATCTGTACAAATGCAACGTTGCTTCAGCATGGACGGTAAGATAATCAGCCCCTGCCTCCACGAATGCATCCATGTGCTGCTCTGGCTCTATGATCATCAAGTGTACGTCCAAAGGCAGTTGGGTTCGCCTCTTGAGGGCCTTTACTACCGGAATTCCGATGGTGATATTTGGAACAAACCTTCCATCCATGACATCGATGTGTATCCAATCGGCTCCGGCCTTTTCCAGTACCTTTGTCTCCTCACCCAGTGCAGCCATGTCTGCAGACAGCAACGAAGGGCTTATTATGTATTTGCCGGACACGGGTTCCTCCTGTTCAGTCCTTGCGCCTCATGCGCGCGGCAAAAAATCCATCCATTTGATGAACATGGGGCCATGTTCTGAGAAAGCCTTCATTATCCACGAGCTTGTGCCAGGGAGCTTTTTTATTTTTCCTGGGATCGTCCAAAGAATATTCGCGATTATCATCCAGCCATGATCTTATCAGTTCAGGGCCCTCTGCGTCATTCATGGTGCAGACACTGTAGATCAGAACTCCTCCCGGTTTGACCAACTGGGACACGGCATCCAGTAGTTCTGCCTGAATGCCGGAAAGGCGCCTCAGGTCTTGCGGGGTAATACGCCACTTTCCCTCGGGATGTCGTCTGAGCACCCCCAATGCCGAGCATGGAGCATCCAGCAACACCCTGTCGAACATCCCAACTGCGGAACTATTCAGCTCTCTTACGTCTGCCACTTGGCGTGATATTATACTTAGACCAAGACGCTCCGCCAAGCTGCGAACCAGTCCCATTCTTGCAGGGTTTCGATCCACTGCGAGCAACTCTCCCTGGTTTTTCATCTGCTGAACCACGGTCGCACTCTTACCCCCTGGCGCAGCACAGGCATCCAGTATCCTCTGTCCAGGACGAGCCGATACCAGTTGGCACACTGCCTGAGCTCCGGCATCCTGCACGTGAAGCCATCCAGCCTCATGCGCAGCTAAAGTCGTCAGATCGCCAACTCCCTCCACCTTCACTGCATCAGGCACAAGGGAACTTTCTTCGGTTTTCAGTCCAGAAGCGGCAAGGAGTTCTAGCAATCTGGAGGTAGGCCCCTTGATGGTATTGGCCCTGAGCCATAATGGAGCAGGTTTGTTCAGAGACTCCATGAGGTCTATGGTTTCCTGTTGACCAAGCTGCTTTAGCCACATGCGTATCATCCAGGACGGGAAAGAATGTACGACCTCCAGGTAACGCACAAAATCCTTGTCTGGGTCCGGCCACTCCAGCCGATCCTTGGCCCTGGCGAGACCTCGTGCCACCGCGTTGACAAAACCGGCTGCACGCTTTCCTCTCAGTATAGCGGCCAGTCCTGTTCCCTCGTCAACAGCTGCAAATTCCGGAACCCTATCCAGGAACAAAAGTTGGTATGCCACCATCCGAAGAATTCTCAACAACTGGGGTTCTATTCTTTCCAAGGGCCTACGGCTGTGCGCGGCCAGGACATAATCCAGCCGCCTCCTCCAGCGAAGCGTCCCATAAACCAGTTGAGAAGCCAGGGATCTGTCCACTGATGACAAGGCAGGATGCCGGTCGAAGGCATGATCCAGAGCCAGTGACGCAAAAGCACCCTCTGCCTCAACCCGCCGCAAAACATCTGTAGCCACTTTCCTGGCGGGAGATATTCTCCTGTGTCTTGTCTTAACACTCACAGGGCTTACCTATCACACCCAGGCATGTCTTTTCCAGTAAGGATTTCGTTGAGCGTTCTTGATTTAACCTGCCACTTTGCGAGATGATGGAGGGTAATGATCGTCACTTGTTCAAAATGCAGCACCAAGTTCAAGATTTCCGACGAAAAAATATCCGCCTCCGGAGTAAAGGTTCGCTGCTCGAAGTGTAAACACACGTTCATTGTAACCACCGGCGGGGTAACAGAGATAGATCAACCAAACACCACAAACAAAAACTCTGCACCATCATCAATCCCCCCAAGCCAGGCATCCAAATCTACTCTTCCACCACCTCCAAAAGAACAACCACTGCCACCACCACCCAAAATCGCAGACACCTTGCCACCACCGAAGGCAAAAGAATCCAAACCGACACCTAAACCCGATGCCGCGGTAACATCTATCCCAGATGACATATTTGCCTCTCCTACCAAGGTAGGGCCCGCACCTGAGGGCCTTGACGACGGCAAGCAACCTTTACCACCACCTCCTCCGCCACCACCTGCCATCAAGTCCTCGGCTTTTGAAAAAGCACCGGCAGTGGACTCATTCCCGTCATTGGATGAAAGCCCGACAGAGAAGATACCGTCCCCGCCGCAAGAAGCTTTCGGAGTCATAGAACCAGCAAAGGAACTGCCGGCCGATGTTGTCAGCAGTATCGATCTTGATTCAGATTTTCCCATCATGGATGCTGACTCCAGGGCTGTTACTCCAAAAGACCTGGACTCGTCCAGACCGGCGCTCAGTGAAGATCTTTTTTCAGACCTCGACTCCGCGGTGGATCAACTTGCGCCGCCCGGCGAATCCAGCAGTTTTCCGGCACCTGAACAAATAAAAAAATCAGATACGCCATCCACGAATACTCCAAATATTACCACAAATGATTTGCCAACCGACGATCCCTTTGCCGGCATTGATGTCAATGTTCCTGCATCGGCTCCAGAACCCGTTGCAGTGCAGCCTCCTGTTGCCGAACCGATATTATCCAGTCAACCACCTTCGGAATCCAGCTTGCCGACCGCCATGGATGATCCATTCTCGGACATAGATTTGGCCCCAGGTTCCAATGAGGATCTTGATTCCAGCAAAGCACAGGAGCCTGTCGCATCCGAAGAAGCGATTTTCAATGATCCCTTCGCTTCCTTGTCCTCTGAAAAGGCATCTTTACAACAACAGGCCGTCTCGGAACAGGAGCCAGGAGACAAAAATTCTGCGACTGATTCCAGTGGAGATCTCTTCTCCGACCTTGGAGATCCGTTTGCTGGTCTTGAACAACAGTCGCCAACACAACCTCCTCCCATACCAAAAGAAGACAGCGACCAGCTCTTCGACTCTCTTCCTGCTTCCATGCCGGGGCAGGATGGGCAACAAACCACACCGTCATCGGAAGGGATGGATCCTTCGGTGGGACACGATCCCTTTGCAGCTCTTGAATCCACCGACAGTTTTTCTGGTGAGCAGCCACAACTCGATATAGGCTTATCCCTTGGTGAGGATGGACAAGTGCAGGGCGAGGATCTTCCTCCCGCTCCACCTCCAACAAAAACGATAGGCACCAGTGAACAACAAGTACAATCTCCTGCAGCAGCACAAAGACCTCCTGGACCTCCACCCATGCTCACAAAACCATCAGAAGATCTTACTCAGGCGGGCGGTTCGGTTCTTTTCAAGGTAATATTTGGAGTAGTGCTGTTGATGGTTTTGTTCTTTGCTTTTGTGGCTTTTCGTCATGGGGGAAAACCCGATCTCTCCAAGTGGTCCACCTATGTAGAGGCGTTCACTGGTGACAGTTTTGCTTTCTCTGCAAAGGGGGATCTCCAAGTGTTGGACATGGCCTCAACCTCTTACAAGAACAAAGAAGGGAGCCGGCTGGTTGTGCTTTGGGGAAAAATCCACAACGATGGAACCACATCTAAAGACAATGTAACCGTTCGTGGTCAGCTTTTGCGAAACAATAAGCCAGTATCGAGCCTCTCGGTTCCAGTGGGAGTCGTATTTTCTCCTGAAGATGTTTTTTCCATGCTCGACGATATTGCGGTCAGGCAAGCTTATGCCAAGAAATACAAACCGAAACTCAGTACCGTTTCACCTGACAAAGAGGTACCCTTCATGGTCGTCATGGTTGATCATCCAGACAATCTCGTTGGCCTCAAGGTGCGAGTCATACCTGACCAGAAAGACGATCCCCTCTCTGAGCTTCATGTTCAGAGAGAATCTTTGGATAAACACGACGCCTTACAGCAAGACATCGCCGCGGATCCATCGGTCCTCAAAGAAAAAAAAACAAAATCTAGTTCGACTCAAACGACACAAAAGACCTCTGTTGTCAGACCGACAACAAAGTAATCCCACCACCGCATCATCGTGCCATGGCGACGTCTGACAACAATAAAAATTCTTCACCCATCAAAGACTCACTCCAGACGACCACTTTACTAAAGCGTCTAAAAGCACTGCCTGAAAAGCTCATGCGTCAGCGAATTCTACAGGAGCTGATGCTGGACCTGCAGCCCGAACAGGTCCTTGATTTCCTGCGCGAAGTTCTGGAAGGAGCCGATAGACGAAAGTCCACCCACCTGATAGCAAAGGAGGCGGTGGGCGACTGGATACTGGCGGTACAGGACCACGGTCCATCGTACGAGCTGCTGTCGGAAGTATATCGTTTGGCCAAGGAACACGGCGATCATGGAGTGATCCATCTCCTCGTACTAGCCCGCCCCCAACAGGGACCGGTCAACGCAACCCTTACCCCCGGCGACAATGAACTAAGCCAACTATCACTTGGAGAAAGAAAATACCTTGCCAGATGCCACGATCGCAACAAGCTCGAACGCCTGATACTCGATCCGGAACCTGATGTTGTCAAAAACATTTTACGAAATCCCAACATCCTGGAATATGATGTGCTTCGCTTGGCAACCAGGCGGCCTGTGAGGGAAGAAGTACTTAGGGAGATTTTTTCATCTCGATGGGGCAACAGATACAGGATAAGAAAAGCCTTGGTTTGCAACCCCTACACTCCCACAGACTTGGCCATGAAGCTTGTGGGCTTTCTCCTTAGACACGATCTCAAAGAGGTTGCCAATGATGGGACCTTACACCAACTGATTAGAAAAGAAGCCAAAAGGATAGAGGCAAAACGACGTGCACCCATTGAGCATGATTCAGCTGATGGGGTGGATAATATGGAAGATTGATCAAAAGTCCCCGTTCTCCTCGTCTTCTTCAATCTCCCGTTGCGCGTCTTTGGGATCTTTTC
>CAYSLH010000099.1:0-15228 GCA_964431605.1 uncultured Myxococcales bacterium | reverse complement strand
CCTGGAGGTTGCGGCTGCCGGGGGACACAACCTGTTGATGGTTGGGCCTCCAGGGTCGGGCAAGACCATGTTGGCTCGCAGGCTTCCGACGATTCTTCCTCCTTTGCGGTTCGAAGAAGCGGTGGAGACTACCAAGGTTTATTCCATCCTAGGCTTGACCAAGGCGGGAGATGCCCTTGTATCAATCAAACCATTCCGGGCGCCGCATCATACCGTGTCAGATGCGGGGCTTGTGGGAGGAGGAAGTATTCCAAGACCGGGCGAAGTGAGTCTTGCTCACAACGGGGTATTGTTTCTGGATGAGCTTCCGGAATTTCGAAAGAACGTTTTGGAGGTTTTACGACAACCGTTGGAAGACGAACAGGTGACCATCTCCAGGTCGTCTATGAGTGTGACCTTTCCCGCTAAAATCATGCTGGTTGCTGCAATGAACCCGTGCCCGTGTGGGTACTTGGGAGATCCAAACCATGAGTGTCTTTGCTCTTTGACAGCGATTCAGAGATATCGCAGCAAGATTTCCGGACCCTTGCTGGACAGGATCGATATACAAGTGGAAGTACCGGCAGTGGCATATCGGCAACTGGTGAAAGTTGAAAAAACAGAGTCGTCGTCCCAGATCAGAAAAAGAGTCCTAGCCACAAGGGAGGTTCAGAACACTCGATTCAGAGAAGCTCGGGGAATCATGTGTAATGCCCAGATGCCTGCGCGCATGGTGCAAAAATATTGCAAACTAGGTTCACAGGAGCATTCCTTACTCGAAAGAGCAATTTCCGCCCTTGGCCTATCAGCGCGGGCCTATGTGAGAATATTGAAAGTTGCCAGGACCATCGCGGATATGGATGGCAAGGATATGATAGGGACCGGCCACTTGGCCGAGGCAATACAATATCGGTCGTTGGATCGTCCGCTGCAGTAATACTTGGGGAAGTCGTTTTCAATTCGTCAGTGTCGATATTGTTTCTTCCAGGGTTCCTTTGCCAGTTTTCTGGCATCAGCGAGGGCCATTCTGAGGGTAGTTGCTGCCAACCTGGCACAGTGTTCATGATCTTTAGGAAGTCCATCCAGACCATCTAAGATATCCTGGGCGGTGATGGACTCTGCTTCATCCAAGGTCTTTCCCTGGGATAAGGCTACTGCCATGCTCCCTGCAGAGACTGTGGCAGCGCAACCATCAGTGTCGAATCTTGATTCTATTATCCGGTTGTTTTGAATTCGAAGGTAAAACTCCATCACGTCGCTGCATTCTCCAACAACGCGGGCATATCCATCCGGTCGTAACATGGGCCCTAGGTTCAAGGGGTGTGTCCAGAACGCCTGGGCTTTTGTGGAATATTCGCTCGTTTTGGTGGATGTGTTTTCACTTTTGGTCGCCATGACTCGTGCTCCTGTGTGATTTCGATGATAAAAATATAAAGCTTTGAAAAAATATGTAAACCACAAACAAGAGCGCATCGAGCATGATATAGAGCCAGGTTGGGCAGAGAACGTCTGCGTATTATCCAAGAAATTTTCTGTTTCGTGTGAATTGACAACCAATGTGAATATTGTTATCGTCCGCAGCGCTATGGAACGTTAGGGTGATCGCAGGGACAGACCATGCCTGTGGTGCCCATGAAAACCAAAAGGAGGCTTACGCATGGCCGCCGAACCACCTGGAGTAATCGGAAGAGGAATCAGTATCCGCGGGAATCTCAGCGGAGGAGGGGATCTGATAATCGAAGGCACAGTGGAAGGACAGATCTCTTTGAAAAACCACCTGACCATCGAGGAGAGCGGTGTGGTCAGGGCGGACATTGAAGCCGAACGCCTTACCATCAAGGGTGAGGCAAGTGGAAACATCGTTGCTTCGGAGCGGGTGGCCGTGATGGCCAACGCAAAAGTGATGGGTGACATCAAGGCGCCTGTGGTAATCGTGGAAGATGGCGCTGGTTTCAAGGGCAACATAGATATGGATGTGCAGTTGCCTGAAGGCGTACTTTGAAAGAAAATTGATTTCAAACCCAATTTCTGAGTTTCGGCAATTGCCGGGGCTCACGACTCAAGGAGAATACCATGGCCAACGTCATCGGCAGGTCCATCGTGATCGATGGTGAGATCACTGGCGACGAGGATCTGGTGATTCAGGGAACAGTCAAAGGTAAAATCGCGCTCAAGGAAAGTCTCTATGTTGAAAATTCGGGTGAGGTGGAAGCCGATATCGAGACTCAGAACGTGGAAATTTCAGGTTCTGTGACTGGAAACATTCGCGCCTCGGAAAAGGTCGAAATCAAATCCGATGGACGAATGGTAGGGGACATAAAAGCTCCCCGTATCTTGATCGCTGATGGTGCGGTTTTCAAGGGTAACGTGGATATGGATCGCTAGTCGAGCCCTTACTGGAAAAAGGAGCCGTACATGGCGGATACCAATACTATTATCGGTGAGTCTATCCTAATAAAAGGAAACCTGGAAGGTGATGAGGACCTTACTGTTCAAGGACGAGTAGAGGGTTCCATCAATTTGACCAGGACCATAATCATCGAACCGAGTGGAGTGGTCAAAGCGGAGGTCTCGGTGGCAAACGCGGTAATCAGTGGAGTGATGGTGGGGAATATTTCCGCCACTGATTCCGTGGAACTGACCGAAACGGGAAAGATGCTCGGAGATATCCAGGCACCAAGGGTTATCATCAACGAGGGTGCGTTGTTCAAGGGCCAGGTCGATATGGGAGATCTGGAGATGGCACGCACGAGGAGTTCGAAAACTACCCAGCCTGCTTACCAGCCTTCCTATAACAAGATCTCCAAACCAGCGCCGCGCCCAGCACCTAGACCCACTCCTTCGCCCGAACCTCAAAGGCCTCATGATACAAAGCCGAAGGTAGCGCCAAAGCCCGCGCCAAAGCCAGTACCAAAGCCCGCACCCACAAAGAAGCCGGCAGTGGTGGCCGTTGGCGCATCCAAGCGCTCGAAGAAAAAAGTTGTTCTCAAAAAGAAAAAGCGCCGTTAGACCCATCATGACATCTGGTCTCGACCTCGTACTGGAGCACAGAGTGGACTTTGAAAAGGCACGCGATCGCCTGCTGGAACTGCTAAAGGAAAAATCTTTCAGAAAGGGCAAAGTGGTTCTACGCTCTGGGAAAGAAAGCGATTTCTATATCGACTGTAAACAGACGTCTTTGTCTGCAGAGGGCCATCTGCTGATTGCAAAGCTATTTCACCATGTGGTGCGCAAGAATTTCAAGAAGGTGTGTGCTGTGGGCGGGCCCACGTTGGGAGCAGACCCACTGGTGAGTGCTGTTGCAACCTGGAGTGCTCTAAATAACGATCCTCTAGATGCGTTTATCATTCGCAAGGGAGCCAAAGGTCATGGGACCGGGCAGGCCATAGAAGGCTTGGCTAATGTGAAAAAGGGGTGCCCCGTGGTGGTGATGGAGGATGTGGTTACCACGGGTGGCTCAACCCTTCGATCCATCAGTAGGTGCAGGGAGGCGGGATTGAACGTCGAAGGTGTTGTGGCCTTAGTGGATAGATGTGAGGGCGGCCGTCAATCCATCGAACAGGAAGGTATAAAGTTGTATTCTCTGTATTCCAGGGAAGACTTTTTGGGTTGATAAAGAATTTCGACAGATTCGTGGCTGTCGAACCTCTTGATGTTGCCTTGGCTTTTGCAACCCGGAGTTCATAATATATGAGATCATCTTCCCTTTCATGTTTTGTTCTGGTAATTTTGCTTGCAACAGGGTGTGGGGTACAACCAAACTGGCGTGGTCCCCAGAATCTCGACGAGAAGTATGAGAACATGCTCCACAAATGGACTCATTCTTCACAAATTTACCACTTTCTCGATTCCATTCTTCTCGTGCATTGCACATACTTGGCACCTGAATTTCGAGATGCATTCGCTGAACAGTACCTGAAAATTTTTGCCATTGATCCAGGTAAGGTGGACTCGGACCTGGAAAAGATTGCCACGTCCGTTGGAAGGGGTCACGAATTCTTTCTGTTTGCTGATTCCAATAATCCCGCATGGAACAACTTGGATGAAAAGGACTCAGTATGGAGATTGGGGTTGTGGGGAGGAGATGATCAGCCTGGTGTACCACCAATTTCCATTCACAGGTTCGAGGGTAGGGGACCAAACCTGAAAGCATTTTTTCCATACTTGACCAGGTTTGGACGTTCCTATCTTGTTTCTTTTCCCTTGGAACAGTCCAACGGAAGGCCCATACTGGATCCGGAAAAAAAGATCCTGGAATTGAAACTGGCATCTGCATTCGGAACGGCCATGCTTCGATGGAAGGTGAAATAATGAGTATTTCAACTTGGTTTGACAAAAGGCGTGAACGCCATCGGGAAAAACAGATTATTCACCATAGGAAACACATCAAAACCAGGTTCGGACAGGGAGAGGACAGGTTCAAAGCCATTGATTTCTTCTGTGAACTTGGAGGCAAACAAGGAGCCTTGGGACTGCTGGAGCGTTTCATGGTCAACGTGGAGCCGTCCATCCGTGACGAGGAGGAGAAGGAACGTGTATTCAAGATATTGCTTGATTACGGACCGGACGTTGTAGCTGCCATCGAGGATTACCTGAATCGAAGGGATGCGGCCAATGTTCCAGTGACATGGCCTCTTAAGGTACTGGACGCTGTTTGCGAACCAAAGGATGCGGTCTCTGTCATTATCAGAACGTTGGAAAAGATGGGCACCAGTTACATGAGGGAGCCTGAGAGAAAACAGGCATTGGTGCGACAGCTCGCAGAGTATGATGACGAGAGGGTCGTGGATGCTCTGATTCCTTTTTTGCATGATCACCGTGATGAGGTCCAAATAGAGGCATTGGGAGCTCTTGTGCATATGCAAAGCGAAAAAGCCAGGGAACCGATACTTCAAATGCTTGTGGATGAGGACACTCCCATTCGCGTAAAAGCAAGCGCAGCGGAAGCGTTCAAAACCTTGGGTTGGACTGTCAAGGGCTACAGGAAAAAAGTCGAAGAGGCTCTTCCTGAAGGATTGAGCGTTGACAGATCCGGAAGGATAAAAGGCAGGTGGCTCAGGGCTCCCCAGGAAGATGATTGACGAGGTTTTTATATACACGTTGCTAGTGCCTGATTGGAACATGTCGGGGAAATGATGAAAAAGGCAGAACGGTTACTGGATCTCATTGCATTTTTACTCAACAAGAAAGAGCCCGTTTCGTTCGCTGAAATTCAAGGTGCCTTTCCAGATGATTACCTGAAAGGCTCAGACGAGTCCATCGCGAGGAAATTTGAACGGGACAAGGCTGACATTTTGGCACTGGGCCTGCCTCTAAAATTGCTCATAGGCGATGAGTATGAAAAGGAAGGATACGTAATAGATCGCAAGAGTTATGGTCTTCCTATGCTGGATTTGGGTCCGGAGGAACTGACGTTGTTGTTTCTCGCAGGGACCGCTGCTTTAGAAATGGACAGTTCGCCTTTCCAAAGAGATCTGGTCTTGGCGTTAAACAAAATCGCATATGCAAGCGTTGCCGGCTCAAACACTGGGGTGAATCCTCCACGAGCCCTGCCTACTGCACAAGGGCAGGGGAGCTTGGGAACCATGCGCACCCAGCACTTGAGCATGTTGCGAAAGGCCATTTCTCAGAAAAAAACCATTACCATTTCGTATCATGCTCTGTGGAAGGACGAGGTGACTACCAGGAAAGTCGATCCTTATGGCTTGGTTTGGCTACGTGGCGATTGGCTCCTGGTGGGCTTTTGTCACCTGAGGGATGATATCAGGGTTTTCCATGTGGACAGGATTAGCGGTTTGGCTGTCAACCCCCTCAAACCAAAGTCGCCGGACTTTGATATCCCTGAGGATTTCAAGTTAGAGGATCATGTTGCAGCAAGACCATGGCTTATTAAAAACCACGAACCAGTCAGGGCGGTAATAAGGTTCAAGCATCCGGTTGCTCAATCCGTAGCTTCAGAACTGGCTTCCTTGGCTGCTAAGATCGAAAAGGATGGAGAGGACAGGTTGGTTCATCTGGATGCCACCTGGCTGGACGGCTTGGTGCCCACCGTGTTGTGGTACAGGCATAGAGCCCAGGTCATAGAGCCGCCCCAACTCGTGGAAAAGGTCACCACAGCCCTTGAAAGTCTCGCCACAGGAGCGACTCATGGGTGATCTTCATCAGAGATTGAAGACTTTGCTGTTCTTGGTTCCGTACGTATATAGAAATGGCGGAGTGGAACTACAGGACCTGGCCTCCCGACTTGGGGTGAGCAAGAAGGAGCTTTTCAAAGAGTTCGATTTTTTGATGTTTGTTGGCAGACCTCCTTTTTCTCCCGATGACCTGGTGGATATACGGGTCGATGAGGGCAAGGTGTATGTGGACCTGCCTTCGTCTTTGAACGTACCACCCAGGTTTACAGAGTTCGAGGCATTGGCCCTTGCTTGTGCTGCACAGCTTTTTACGAATGATGCCCAGATGGGTGAGGCTGCCACGGCAGTCAAGTTCGCCTTGGAAAAAATAATAACCTGTTTACCGGACGAGACCAGGGAAGTCTTTTCTCAACTAGCAGAGCGATACCTGGTGATGAGTTCAAATCCATCATCCGCCCACATGAGCATATTACGCTCGGCTCTCTCGGACAGGCTCGAGGTGGATATCAAGTACTACAGTGCCAGCACAGATGTGGTAACAGACAGATCCGTATGTCCATACGGACTGTTACACAGGGTAGGTGTCTGGTATCTGGTGGCATATTGCAATCTGAGAGAGGGTATCAGGATATTCAGGTTGTCGAGAATCACTGATGCGGTCCTTTCTGACAGAATATTTGATCCACCGGACGATTTCGATGCATCGGCCTGGCTTGATGAAAACCTGAAGTTTCCCGAGGAAGGGGAAAATGAAATCGTCATAAGGTTTTCTTCCGAAGACGCCAGGTGGATAAAGGAGCGTTGGAATGAACAATACCTGGAACCTTTGCCCGACAATGGGCTCAGGGCCAGGCTCTGGGATGTCTCAGATGAGTGGGTGCTGGCGTTGGTGGCATCTTTCGCAGGCAGGGCAATTATAGAAAAGCCGGAAAGACTAGCAAAAAAACTCGCGGATCAGGCTGGCTCGGCTCTGGAACTATACAAAAAACAATAAATTTTCGAAAAAAATCATGAGTTTTGACTGAAATGTCAAAATTGGTTGAAAGGGATTTTACGGCGTGTTAGCGTGCCGTTGATTGAACAGCTAACAATGGCCATCAGGCCCAGACGTGGAGGATTCAGATGCCGACTACAGAGTTTTCCGTCAACAAGAGGGATATTCAATTTATCTTTTATGAGCAGTTTGGAATAGATGAAATAACCGGATTGCCCGGATTCGAAGAGTGCAATAAGGAACTGTTCGAAATGGTACTGGGTGAAGCCATAAAGGTTGCTACGGATATTCTTGCACCCATAAACAAGGTTGGAGATGAAGTAGGTGCGAAATATGCCGACGGCGTGGTTACCATGCCCGCCGAGTTCAAGGATGCTTATGGAAAGTTCAACGAAGGCGGCTGGATCGGCATGATTCATGATCCTGAGTTCGGTGGACAGGGCCTGCCAAACTTTTTGAAGTACGCCACCTCTGAGATTTTCGCCGGTGCTAACGTGGCCTTTTATCTCACCCAGACCCTCACAGAGGGAGCTGCTCACCTGGTGGAGAAATTCGGCACGGATGAGTTGAAAAAGATCTATGTGGAGAAAATGTACTCGGGACAGTGGTCCGGGACCATGTGTCTGACTGAGCCCTCTGCCGGTTCTGATGTGGGTAACCTGAAGACCGTTGCAAAGAAAAATGGTGATCATTACCTGATTTCCGGAAACAAGATTTTCATCACGGCAGGTGAACAGGACATGAGTGAGAACATTATCCATGCTGTCCTGGCAAGAATCGAAGGTGCACCGGCCGGCACCAGGGGCATTAGCCTGTTTCTCGTCCCCAAGTACCTTGTCCGGGAAGATGGATCCATTGGTGAACGAAATGACATGATGTGTGGAAACATCGAGCACAAGATGGGAATGAAGTCTTCGCCTACCTGTACGTTGAACTTCGGTGACGAAGGCACCTGCAAGGGCTGGTTGCTGGGTGAAGAGAACAAGGGTATGGCATGCATGTTCCAAATGATGAACGAAGAGAGGTTGATGGTGGGTGTGCAGGGGCTTGCCCTGGGATCGGTTGCTTACCAAAGTGCGTTGGGCTATGCGCAGGAGCGAACACAGGGTGATGAGCCTAGCAAAAAGGATCCGACTCTTCCCAGAACACGAATAGTCAATCACCCGGACGTGCGGCGTATGCTCCTGTGGATGAAATCCATGAGTGAGGGGCTTAGGTCCATGATGTTAGCCGTGGCCAAGGCTATCGACCTGGGACAGAACCATCCGGACGAAGAGGTAAGGGCCAAGAATATGCACCTGGTAGAGTTACTGACTCCCGTATGCAAAGCTTATGGTTCAGACATGGGATTTCGTATCAACGAGCTGGCCATACAAACCTTCGGCGGTTATGGCTACTGCCAGGAATACCCCGTGGAACAATACATGAGGGACCAGAAAATTGCCTCGATATACGAGGGAACAAACGGTATTCAGGCCATGGACCTTCTCGGGCGTAAGATCGCAAGGAATCGTGGCGAATACCTCAAGGAGTTCTTAGAGACCATCGGTCAGATGGTGGCAGGGTACAAAGAGCATCCCAAACTGGGAATACTCATGGGCAAGTTGGGAAAGGCTGCTGAAGCCATTGGAAAGGCGGCCACTGATTTGGCCACCGGGCTTGGGAAAGACCCCCAGTATTCTTTGCTCCATGCAACCCCGTTTCTGGAGGCATTTGGTCACGTGACGGTTGCCTACTATCTGCTCCATGGGGCAACCGTAGCTCAGGAAAAACTGGACTCCATCTTAGAGCAAGCTGCTGATGGCGAAGATGCCCAACGGAAAGTGTTGGAACAAAATTCAGAGGCAGCTTTTTACCACGGTAGAATCGCATCCGCGCGGTTTTTCGTAAACAATATCCTACCGCACGCTTATGCCAATATCGACGCCATGACTTCGGATGACAGAAGTCCCCTGGAGACGGTTTTCCCCGAATAGTCCGGCAAGTCATACAAATCTAGATAACGTTCACATCTACCCTTAGCTTGAAAACCACTTCGAGATCCACGATGTCCGGGGCAGGCGACGCAACAGCGGCGTCCAGGTCGATTCTAACACCACCTGCGTCCAGGTATGGCTTCATTTCCAGGTCAGGAACTACGTCGAACTCCACCTGTCTGTCTCCTGATGCGAAGTCGCTCTTGGTCGCCAAATCCACTGGTTGCATGCCGTCAGCAGTCAGTGAAAATTTCATCTCATCTAGGAAACTCAGATCATTTGTCAGTCCGCCTTGGGAAAGCAACGAAAGGGTGACGTTTTGTGTTTTCATGGAGTCCACGTCAGAGGGATTTACATCCTTTTCAGAAAGGGCCTTGCTAAGACTGCCACCAAAATTGCTCATACCCGGAAACTGCAGCGAAAGCCCACCTGCCTGACCCTGTTCCGATACCTCTATGGTCACAACGTCCATGCCACAGCCATTGAGAAAAGCTGCTATCATGAAAAAGACTATGATTCTGAAAAGATGCGATTTCATGATTCTCCTCCCTTGGAACTCCTGGTAACAATACACGGTATATTCTACCTTGTCTCGTGTTCTCTAACCAATAAATCAGGTTGGGGATTTCATAGAATACAGTTACGAACAGGGGCAGATATGCGAAATCTGCCGGGATACGGGCCAAGATTGACTTTTATACGACCACACCATAGGCTTTTATGACTATGGAAAAGGGAGCCTCGGTTGAATAGGGTGGCTTTTTTCAATGAAACGCCGATGGACATGGTGTGATGAGAGGTTGTAAATGTTTTCGAGATTACCAACCTTGTATCTATTCATTATTTTCTTAGTGGCTCCGACCTCTAAGGCTACTCCTCCAGTCGGGTTTGGAAATCAGTGGGTTCGCCAGAGACCATTTACCATCATGGGGCTGAATATCAATCAAGACTTTTTAGACGTACCGGAATACATCCAGGTTTTTTTTACAGCTCTTTTGGCTTGGCAAGATGGAAATATTCCAGGACAGGTCAGCGTATCCTCCCAGGGTAATCTTCCGTGGCATGCGCATATCCGCCCCGCGAGCCAAGGTCCTGATGCCTACCTGCAGAACCTCGTGAATTCAGCAGCAGCGGTTCCCGGCGCTTTGGGTTGGTTGCTGCAAGACGAGCCTGGACGTAGCGATATGCCTGGTATTGGACAGGCCGCGGCCTGGATACGGCAGCAATATCCTGAAACCCTGGTATATGGAAATGCTTTTCCTTCATACGCCAGCACTCAACAGTTGTTGGGAACTGACTCGGTTCCCAATTATTCGTGGGAGCAGTACCTGGATGATTTCATTACCATGATCAACCCGGACGTCATGATGTACGATCATTATCCATTTCGTTCCGATGGAACCACCGGTGATACTTATTTCAGGGATCTGATGACTATAAGGGCAAAGGCCCTTGATGCGAATATTCCATACTGGACTTTCATTCAGTCATGGCAGGATGGTAACTCGCGATTGCCCAGCGAATCAGACCTCCGAATGCAGGTCTTCTCTTCTTTGGCAGCAGGTTTTTCCGGGATTGCGTATTTCACTTACGATTATTTTCAACAGGGCGGACTCCTGGACCAGGCTGGAGATCCCACTCCACTGTTCTACACCGCTGCAACGGTCAACGAAGAAGTACTTCACCTGGCCCATTCGTTACGCTTCCTGACAAGCACAGGTGTGCGTTTTCTTCCGGGACAATACATGATGCTGGGAATTTGGCTCGTGGATAACCCTACGCCGGAGGGCCTGCAAAATTTTTCAGGACCGGATTATTCCCTCGATCCTCATATGGTGGCGGCTGACGTGGATAGCTCGAATCCTCAAAACTATGGAAAAGAAAAGAGCGGCCTGCTGGGTTTTTTCGTAGATGACAATGCCCAGCATTATTTCATGATGGTCAACCTTGCCCACGCGGCAACCGAGTCAGCCCAGGATGCGGCCTTGCCTTTGTTCGTGGAGTTTGACAACACCGTGGACGAGCTTTTGGAACTGGACAGGGAGACTGGACAACAAGTTGTCGTTCCTCTCACGAATCATCGTTTGGAAGTAACCCTTCTAGGTGGAAGCGCCAGGCTATACAAGTACAACAACGGACCGTTTGCACCTGATGAGGAGGGAGATGCGGATGGATATGATGGAGCTGACGGCGAGCCATCCGTCGATGATGGTTATGAAGGTACCGAGGAAGAACCAGTGTACGATGATGGTGTAGATGGTGGTCCGTGGGAAGAAATGGATTACGATGGAGGACAAGACGGCTCAGAACAAGACGAGCCTTCCATCGATGCAGGTGATGATGCCGGGCCACGGGAAGAACCAATGGCAGACGACGGCATTGATGGAGGCGCAGACGGACGAGATGACTCGACAGTGCAAGACCAAATACAGGGTGCTGATGAAAACAGCGATGTTGATAGCGGCTGCGGATGCACCCACGAAACCGGTAGTGGATTTAGTATCGTGGCCATGTTCCTTTTCATGGCTTTAGTAACAACGCGGGAACGTCAAAAATAACTACATTGGGAACCTGCATGTCTGACGGAAGGGAAAGAAGGCTAAATCCAAGAGTACCTGTGGGAATAATCGTAAAGGTACATTGGGATACCGACAGCAGATCTTATTACAGCAAGGATATAAGTGCTGGCGGAGTGTTTCTCTTGGCTGAAAAGCCTCTTGCAGAGGAGACATTGGTCGAACTGGAAATGAGCATGCCTTTTAGTACGGCCCATGTTCATGCCAAAGGTGAAGTCGTATGGACACAGCACCAGAGCCCGTCCGGATTTGCAATTCAGTTTACGGAGATTACCGAATCCGCCCAAGACCTCATCCGGTGGATAGTGCATCGTTACCTGGGTAAGGAGTAGCAGAATGTCTATGACTTTGCGCGTTTTCACCATTTGGTTCATGTCCCTTATCCAGGCCGGATTCGTCATGGCAGGTGTGTGGACATGGCAAAATCCCGCACAACACGGTCACGACCTTCACACAGTTTGCACAGACACCTCGGGTCATGTGCTTTTGATGGGACAGGATGGTGCCTCGGTCCATAGTAAAGACCATGGGGCAACATGGTCTTTGTCCAATGTGCCTTCTGAAAATGACATACGCTCTGCGTTGTTGATGGATTTCGGAAGAGGCTTTGCTGTGGGAGGTAAAGGAACCATTTGGTATACCCATGATGCAGGCTTGACTTTCAGGCCGCTTCGTTCCGGTGTGGATGAAGACTTGTACGCCGTCAGCTTTGTCCATCCTCAGGTAGGATTCGTAGCCGGGGATTCGGGTGTCGTCCTCAAAACCGTGGATGGTGGCAAGTCCTGGATGAAACTCGATGCCGGCATGTACCAGGATATCCGCGCCATGGACTTCGTGGATGCTTTTACAGGGGTTGCGGTGGGTGAGGGTGGCGGCATATGGATTAGCCTGGATGGAGGCTCGAGTTGGGAGAGAAAATCTTCAGGTGCTTATTACACCCTTCGTGCAGTGGACATGGTGGATAGTGCTCACATCGTGGTTGTTGGAAACAACGGTACGGTGGCCATCGGCTCGACTGGTGGGGATTTTATGTTGGTGCAAGACCTGGGTGTAGTTAGAAATCTCAGGGCAATCGCCATGCTGAGCGTCACAGATGGCTATATAGTCGGAGACCAGGGTACGGTGCTTAGGACCTCTGACGGGGGATTGACTTGGTCAAGGCTGACGGTGAATGCAGAGGAGAACCTGGACGCCGTTTGGTTCGATGCAAATCAGAAAGGTTATATCACAGGACAAAACGGAGTGTTGTTGGTCAGCGAAGATGAGGGAAATACTTGGGATAGAATTTCCGGTCCAACAACTCCTTGGCTCAGAAGTGTGTCTTTTTGGGATGACGACCATGGCGTGGCAGTTGGCGACGATGGAGCAGTGCGCTACACACAAGACCATGGAATGACCTGGATGAAAGGAACTTCCGGAACGAGTGCCAGAATTTCTGCAGTGTATGCCATGGACGCAGAGCACGTTTGGGCGGTCGGGGCATCTGAATCAGGAGGAGGGCGTATATTGTTTTCGTACGATGGTGGAAGGAGCTTTTCCACACAGGTGCGCGAGACGCCATACGCATTTTATTCCATGACTTTTTCAGATGCCATTCATGGTTATGCCGTGGGATACGCAGGAGCTATTTGGGGGACACAAGATGGAGGGGAGACCTGGACAGAGGTCCCATCGCCGACTTCTCAATGGCTTAGATCTGTGGTTTTCGCAGGTCCATCCCTTGGTGCGGCTGCCGGGGATTCCGGCACAATTATCGTGACAGAAGACGGGGGGGCGACTTGGCAACGCAAAATGATCGTCTCCCATGAGGATATCCTGGCAATCGCTTCAAGCAGTTCAACCAGCTTCGTAGCTGTCGGTAAAAACGGTTATTACGCCTTTAGTGAAGATTCCGGACACAATTGGACAGAGGGTTTTTTGGCTACAAAGCCCAACTTGAGAACACTTGCCTTCGATTCTCGAGGCATCGCTCTTTCGGCGGGAGATAGGGGAATGGTTTTTCGTTCTGATGACGCTGGTCATTCCTGGAAGCGGGTGAAGTCTGTAACTACTCTTTCTTTATGGGGTTTGGCAGGCGGTTCAGATGGCCTCTTTTGGTTGGTGGGTGATTCTGGGGCGATTCTCCACACCACCTCGGCAGGTTGTGATACCGAAAGCCCGGACGTGTGCGATCTCATTGATTCCGATTGTGATGGGCTTACTGATGAGGATTGGGTGCCAACGACTTGTGGCCCGATGGATTGTACTTTTGATTCTCAGTGTGATGAAGACGGCGAGACGTGTCCCATGGGGCAGACATCCGCAGAGGTGTGTGACGGAATCGATAACGATTGTGACGGACTCGTGGACGAGGATGACACGAGTTGCGCGGGTGATACACTGTGTTTGTGTGGAGTGTGTGCGAGAAGTTGTGAACCGGACGGGACCTGTCAGCAACCAGGACGTGTTTGTGTAGATGGTAGGTGTGTGCCTTTTTGTTGCAATCACCAGTGCGAACCTGGGCTGTGGTGCAATCCGGACTTGGATAGTGTCAACTGTGTGGACCCTTGCCAACAGCAAGACATCCAGTGTGAGCAAGGCGAAGAGTGTGCGCAGGGCCAATGTCTGGTGCCGGATTGCTATTTTTTGGAAAACGCCTGTGGACAAGGTCAGGTGTGTAAACAGGGTTCTTGCGAGCCTGACCCGTGCTTTGGGATAAATTGCGATCCCGGTGAGTATTGCCGTGGTGGAACTTGCATGACGCCGTCTTGCGGACAGTGTTCTTTCGACGAGATTTGTTATCGTGGGGAGTGCTTGCGCACCAGGTGTTCTCAGGTCTCATGCCCTGGAGGACAAGTGTGTATCGATGGTAAATGTAGCGCCGATCCATGTGACCAGGTTTATTGCAGACCCGGGCTTTTGTGCGAAGATGGCTTTTGCGTACCGGATACCTGCGCTGAGATCAATTGTCCTCAATCGTCTCACTGTGAATGGGGAGTGTGTATCTACAACGGCAACATTGATGGTGGAGAGCCTGATGCAGGTGGACAAGATGGTGGTCTCGATGCTGGAGACGAGGGTTCGGGGGACTTTTTGTCAGATGGAGTCGTGGTGGACGCAGGGGATGTTGCTGTGGTTGATGTAGATAATGGTTCAGGAGGTTGCGGCTGCGGTATTGAGACAAAACATGACGATTCATGGCTTTTATGGTTGGCGCTGGTTTTCTCTTCGGTATTCCGTATACACAGCAACAAGAAGCGCTGAAATACAATCTTCACTATATTACTTTTGTTTTTTTGGACTGATTGACCGGCAAGGCCGACGTGGGCTAGGATTATGTCATGTAGTGCAAGATCGCTTCAGCTTCAGTCACCCCATTTTTTCGAGGTGAATCATGACTAAGTTTTTTACGCTTGTTGTTTTTGTATCTTTGCTCAGTTACATAAACTCATGTGGTGATTCCGCGCTTGGCCCACAAGATGGTGCCTTGGTGTGTACCGACAGCACGGATTGCCAGGAGGGATATCGCTGCGTGGAAGGTGCGTGCGTGGAAAAGCCCATGTGTACCGATTTTGACGCAGACGGGTTTT
>CAYSLH010000098.1:0-15245 GCA_964431605.1 uncultured Myxococcales bacterium | reverse complement strand
TTATTGGAAGTCGAAAATTTTGGTCTGTATTCATTGTCCGACCTGGCTTTTCATTCTGAATTCGCAATCGACCGTAAAGGCATGAAGCTTTCAAAAATACAAGCTTCCTTGCCAGCAGGGAGGATCATGGGAGACTTGTCTGTGGATTTCGACAAGCTCTGGCATGTCAAAGGTATGTTGACTTTGAAAGATGCTTCCTTGATAGAAGCTTTAGCCGCCACCGGTCGTCAGTGGCATTATATAGACCTGTTGGCCGGAGGCCCTGTGACCATCAATGGCAGATTAAAGGGAAAGAATGGCCCTCGAATAGGTGTTTCACTCAGCCGGTTCAAGGTCGAAAAGATGGTTGTTCAAATCGGCAAAGCTGGCCGAAGAGTTCTTGGACTCAATGGCCCGACCACGGTGGATGCAAAGGCTGTATTTTACAAAAACAGGGTGAGGATTTCTTCCTCCGTAATACGGACTGGAAAATCCAAAATAGAAGCCAAGGGGAGCATAAGGTTTTCAGACTATGGTCTTACAGGTCATGTGGTTTCTCAAGAGCTTCATCTGAAAGATCTATGCCCGATAATGGGTGTAGATTTCCAGGGATTTTCCGCTCTCGATGTGAACCTCCGGGGTACGGTGCTGAATCCAATACTGGAAGCTATGGTATATACAAGGGAGTTTGGTATCGAAGAGCACCCGGTTGGAATTTTTCAGGGAAAGATTGAAATGAAGAATTTTCAACTGAGCGCAAAACAAATTCGCTTGACACGCCATGGTGGTGTTGTGAGGGCCTCCGGATCACTCGATGTTTTACCTCCCTATTCCGTTTCAATGACAGCGGATCTTAGCAGAATAAAACTTCCGGAACTGGTGTCAGCTATCAGGAGAGGTAAAATTCCAGGGTACATGGCAGGCTGGGTGGGGGGCAGGATAGAGGCGGAGGGCGAACTATATAATCCTCAATTGCAATTTCAACTGGCCTTTGCCGACCTGAGATTGTGGGGGCAGCATTTTTCAGAGGCTGGCGCCATAGGAAAGTACGAGGCTGGCTCGTGGAATCTGGATCTGCTCGAAGCCAGGATGGGGCCTGGGTGGGTTTTTGCCAGAGGAAGTATATCGGCCAGCAACAATCTTGATTTTACCGCTTATACAACCGGTCTTCGTGCAGAATCCTTTGAAAGCATGTTGGGCTACAGGGATTGGATTGATTACAGAATGGATCTTCATTTTGCTATTCAGGGTTCACTGTATGCGCCCTCTTTAGATGGTTGGGCAAGGGTTTATGATGCGACATTGGCCGGACATAAGGTGCCTGATACCAACATCACAGCCAAGGCTAGTCCTGAAAGCTTTCAGGTCGATGGCAAGATCCTTGGAGATGCAGCTAAGCTGCATCTCCAAGCAAATTTGCTGAGGGACTTGCCATTTGAGGGAAATCTTCAGTTCGACACAAGACGGATAGAAAATTTTGGCAAGATCCTTGGAATAGTTGGAAGTGATGCTAGATTCGCAGGGAAACTTTCGGCTTCCGGTTCTCTTATGAAACCTGCCTCCATGGATGCCCATCTGACTATGACGACTGCAAGAGTATCCATGGGGGGATTCGAAATAGAAAATATCGGGGATATGGATGCGTTTTTGGATAAAGGTAAGATTTCACTTGAGCGTTGTGATCTCAAGGGACCGCAAAGTAGATTGACCTTGAGTGGTGGTGGATCATTGACGAAGGGGCCACGTCTCGATGCCAAAGGTATGGTTGATCTGCGGTTGTTACCTGTGGTGGCGGACTGGATACCCAGGGCCAGGGGGAAAGCATCTGTGTTTTTGGACTTTTCGGGAACCTGGAGCAGTCCTTTGGTAAACGGTTACTTTGATTTGGATGCGAGAAGGGTTCGTGTCAAGGGTTTGCCATCCGATCTGCAAAACGTCGAGGGTCATGTGAATATTTCTCACACGGGCCTTGAAATCGAAAGGTTGACAGGGAGCTTCGGCGGCGGTGATTTTTCAGCATGGGGCTGGGCAAAGTCTGGAAAGAGCATGCTTGAAAAACTCGCGGTTACAGCCGAGGTGAAAAAAGTACGTTACAAGGTGAGTGACAAGTTATGGGCCATGGCAAGCGGTGTGCTGACTCTGACCAAGGAAAAGGACAAGCTGGCTGAACTAAAGGGACAACTCAGGATCGGACAGGGTGCATATAGAGATCAGGTCTCTTTGGTGTCTCTCAGTGATGGTTTGTTCAGAAGGCGAAGACCTCTTGCCAAGACCTATGACAAGCGAAACGAATTTTTGATGATGGACATTGATCTTACAGTTCCTGGAAATTTTCAGGCGATATACAATCTTGAATTGGTACAGTATCAAGCGCAATTGAAAGGTGAGCTAAAGCTCACAGGGACCAACGAGCGTCTGGGGCTGGTGGGCGATTTGGAATCCATAGATGGACATATTTTCTATTTGAGTAAAGATTTTCAAGTGCAATCCACCAGGGTTCAGTTCCTGGATAAGTACAGCATAGTACCTGAGTTTGACGTGGTGGCAACACGGTCTGAATCCGTGGATCGTGGAGATGAGGGAAAGACTACCTACGATGTGGACCTGAGCTTGCATGGCCAGGGTGATGATGTCAGGGTCAGCTTACATTCGTCCCCCCCTCTGGACGAAAGAGATATAGTAACCCTGCTTTCTCTTGGCGTTACAAGCCGCGATATGGAGAGACTAAAAACCGATGATCTGATCGGTTTGGGGGGAGAAATTTTTCTTCGATCGTTGAAGGCCGAGGAGAGATTGCGGCAATATTTTCCCTTTCCCCCCGGGTTGATTAGACCAAAGTATTTTCGAATGAGATCCAGGTATTCCAACCTGACCCAGACCACGACACCACGAGTGGAGGCCGGAGTAGAGGTTAGCATCATCAGTCCTGATTTGAGTCTGGGATACAGCCGATCGCTTTACGTAGAGAATGATCAGACTCTTGAACTGGTTTATGACTTGGACAAAAACATTTCCACTCAGCTCAGATGGCAGAGCGCCAGTGAAAACAACTACGGCGATCTTGGTCTTGACCTGAAGTTGGATTGGGAATGGTAAGCCTATGGGTAGGATCTTTGATATATTGAAAGTTGTCCTGGTCATCTCGTTTATATCGGTACAAGTCAGAGCCGCTCCCTTGGGTGATCTTTTGGGACGAACAGTGGTGTCTGTGGAATTGGACGGAGCCCAAAAGGCTGGTCTCAGCAAATCAGAGGGACTTGGTTATATCGTGGTGATGCCTGGTGACAGGTTTTCCATTAGCTCAGTGAGACGTTCTTTGAAGTTGCTATACCACTTGGGACTGTTCGGACAGATAAAAGTTACTGCAAAAAAGGTCAAAGGCGGTCTGGAACTGGTATTTCATTTCGAGAAAAAACACAAGGTGGTATCCATATCCATCCTGGGCTGTGAACACATCGATAAGGATGACCTGCTGCGTTTGAGCCGGCTGAGCCGCGGTCGGGAGTTCGATCACTGGAGGATGGAGGCTGGGGCTCGGGATATGGCCTCTTTGTATCGACGTAGGGGATTTCGCCAGGTAAGAGTTGTATCCAAGGCGGAGGACCTGCCTGGTTCAAATGTGGCTGTTGAACATTTCATTCAGGAAGGACCGCCCACAAGAATTTCCAAACTGGTTTTCCTTCGAACCAACAAGGTGTTTTCAGACGAAAAGTTATCGAGTATCCTGGGGCTTGAACGAGGTGATATTCTCGACGAACAAAAGCTAGATGCCGGGCTCGAGGCCCTGAGAGTATTTTTTTTCAAAAATGGGTACCTGGAAGCAAGGATTCAGGGGCCTACGCTCGATTTCTCCTCAACCTCAAATTGGAAGCAACTGTCTATAAACATTGAACATGGTTACAAGGTCAAGGTGGAGTTTGAAGGTAACCATACATTGGGTTCCAAGAGGTTGTTGAATTGCCTGGAGCTTGACAAGGGAGTCAAGCTTACGGATTTTGTGTTGGCGGACATGCGGGATCGCATTAGAAGCGAATACATGCGTGCTGGTCATACGCGCGCAACAGTGTCGTACAGGCTGTTTGTTGAAAAATCAAGGGGCTTGAAGATTGTAAGGTTCTATATACACGAAGGACCCATGGTCCAGGTGCAAAAGGTCGAGTTCGTTGGCAACAAGTTTTTTTCCGATGAGAAATTGCGGGGATACATTTTTGATGCGGTTGCGGATGAGATTCCCCAACCTGGCTTGGCCCAGAGGGTTGACCCTGGTGATCTCGATCCCCTTGGCGGCGCTGATAAAGGCATAAGACCTGTCGATATTGCCCAGGGCTATTGGTTCGACCTGGTCCCTGAGAAGATCTTCCTGCCAGACGCTTACGCCAAGGCCGTCAATGCTATTGAAGACCTTTATTTGTCCCAGGGGTTTTTGGACGTAAAAATCGAAAACCCTGTCTTGTATTATGACGATTCGGGTTCCAGGTTGTTCGTCACTATCCCTATAGAGGAAGGCCGACAAACCATGCTGGAATCCATTTCCTTTGCCGGAAACCATGCCATAGAAGCAGGAAGCCTGCTGGCTGTTGCGGGGCAACTCGATAGGTTTATCAGGCCAGGTGGACCCTTGGACCAGTATGGACTGGAATTGTTGAGAAAAAAATTACTCAGTACCTATGCGCAGAGAGGATACGTATATTGCAACCTGGAGCAGGAGGTGACTTTTTCAAAGGACAGGACCTTGGCAAGTGTGGTCTTTGATATTGAAGAGGGTCCATTGGTGCATGTGGGAAGAGTGATCGTACGGGGGGATATTTTGACCGACAGCAGGATATTCCGTGCGCTGGTGCTGTTGAAACCGGGTGATGTATTTTCGCCGGACGAGGTACGTGAAAGTGAGGAGAACCTATTGCAGTTGGGTCTTTTCGATGGTGTAAACATAAAGATGTTGGACCCGGACAACACTTCAGACATAAAAGATGTGGTTGTGGATGTAACCGAGCGGCTATCTCATCACATCACGGTAAGACCTGGTCTGTCTTCCGCAGAGGGAGTTCGAATGCTGGTGGAGTATGTTCAGAGAAACCTGTTCGGATTTGCTCTGGAATCATTGACACGTGCAAAAATAAATTACCAGGTGTTTTACCCGACTCCAATCGTTCCAAAATCTTTGGGAGAACGGTTTTCTCAAATGAGTTTTGCCGAAGGACTGGAGTGGAACCTGATGTCCGGACTCCACTTGCCAAAGATGTGGTTTATCCATGGTGATCCTGCGGGGAGATTGGATGTGGTGGGATTGCGTGATCATGCTTTGTCGTTCGACCTTACCAAGGTTTCGGTGACAGCGGGAATGGACTTCCGGTTGAGCAGAAACTTGTCGTTTTCTGTTGACTATGGTGTCGAGTACATTGATCTCACTTGTCCCTTCAAGGGTTCTACGTCCGGGGTGGATACTGGTCCATGCGGCGAGACACCTGACAGGTGGCAGCGTTATGACGAAGGGCAGTTGCCACTTGGATCATTCAGACCAGAGATGTCATGGGACAGGAGGGATAACCCATTCAATCCTCACGTCGGGCTTCTCGCTTTTCTGCGTAGCGAATTTGCTCACAGCTTTTCACCTATACGCCCCGTGTATTATATCAAGTTGGACGGGCAACTGTCTGGATACCTGCCATTGAGTAGACGTACTACGTTGGCAGTCTCCTTCAGGGGCGGCGGCATTTTCCATCTGACCAGTGATTCCACCACTCCTTCCCATAAACTCTTCTACCTTGGCGGACGAAACAGCATGAGGGGATTCGAGGAAGACAACCTGATCCCACAGGACCAGTCAGAGGCATGTTTTTGTGATGAACGGGATGAAAACGGTACGTGTATAGGACGGACACGATGCGTGTCTCAAGGTGGAAACGCTTACCTGAACTTCAAAACCGAACTCCGTTTTCCTCTCATGGGCAGTTTTCTTTTTGGAGCGTTGTTTTTCGATTTGGGTAACCTGTGGGTCAACATGGACTCCGTGAATCTGCTGGACATGAGACCGGCGGTGGGCTTTGGTCTGAGGTTGGCAACACCCATAGGCCCCCTGGCCCTAGATGCAGGTTTCAACCTCTCACCTGACTCCTCCAGGGGGGAAAGCCTGTGGAACCTTCATTTCAATGTCGGGGTTTTCTGACAGATCATGGAACGACTGCAAAGTCGTAATCAATGTTGAGATCTTCCATCGCCTTCCATAGTTCGCTCAGGTCGTTGTACATAACCACCACGTCGTGTTTGCGTCCGTTGGCGTCGATTGCGTGTTTTTTAAAGACGGCCTCTTTCTTGAAACCAAGGTGTTTGAGAGAATCGATGGACAAGGTATCGTCATCACGTACCATCGCCTGAATTTTTTCTACCCCTCTGGCAATGGCCCTGTCATAAAGCTCCCGTAACATAATCCTTCCAAGTCCCTTTTTGCGGTACTTGGGTAGCAAGACCATTCTTACTTCAGCGACATGGGTGGACCAGCCATGCCGTTCTGTGTGCAGGGTCCCGTCCGCGATAACTTTTTCACGATCTCCGTCTTTTATTGTGGCGAGAATAGGAAGAACCCTGTCGTAATCGATGTTGGCACACCAGTTGGTTATAACCTCTCTCTGGGTGACATCATGCTTGAAGAATCGTCTGTTTTTCGATGCCAGGGATCTGAAAAAAGAATAGAGGCGATCCCGATCATCAGCTCTCATGGGCCTCAGCTGTATCTCCTTGCCATCTGTGAGGGTGTAGGTCTTTGGGTAGTCGTTGAAATCCATCATGTGTTTTGAATCGCTCATGTCGACCTCCACGTATCAAGAAAAATTTAAGGATCCTTACACCAGGAACTGGGAGAATTAGAACTTTTCCCAAGATGGATGTCAACTGATTCCGGGTAATTGCCTGCTGTTGTCGAACTGGATACTTCTTAGACAGGACCAGGTTGGATATGGCTTTGAACAATAGCATGGCAGTAACTGTTCTTTTGATCGGTATGTGCAGTATGTTATCATCTGTATCATGATTTCGAGAATCGAGATGGAGGTCTAAAAATGGGCGCTGAGAACAAGGGTGATGACAGACGTAGATATCCAAGGGTTCCACTGTCGCTCCTGATTCAGTATCGATTTGACACACTGGAAGATTTTCTTGCCGAGTATGCCACCAATATCAGTATGGGCGGCATGTTCATCGGTACGGACCAACCACGAGAACAGGGAAGCCTTATATACTTACAGTTTTACTTGCGTGATGGAGCAAAGCTCATCGAGGGTTTGGGTAAGGTGGTCAGAGTGGTCTCGCCGGATGATAGTGACGAGCCCGGCATGGGGATTGAGTTCGTCAATTTCAACGATGAATCCATGAAACTGGTTGAACAGATCGTCAACAACCAACTCGCCGGTGCTTCAACCTAGAGTTTATGAAGTTGAGGGGGATACCGTTGAAATGTCTCGTTGTCTTGTTTTATCCTGACAGGCCGAACAAAATAGGGAGGTGATTCGTTGTCCAACGTTGAGTGCAAAGTAAAAAAGCCGATTTCGCCATTCAGGAAGATCGCCATTGGAACCTGGCAAACTGCTTATGACCCATCCATTTATGGAACTTTACGGCTGAACATGGACAAGGCGGTCGAATATATTGAAAAGTTCAGACAGGTCAAGGGAAAGAAGCTAACCGTTACCCACTTGGTTGCCAAAGCGGTTGCCTTGGCTTTGAAAGCCTGTCCCGATGCTAACGCCGTTTTGCGGTGGAATCGAATATACCTGCGTAAGAACATCGACATTTCCTTGTTGGTTCTCATAAAGTCCGGGGATCACATGGACCTGTCCGCGGTTAAATTGGAAAAGGTGGACGAGACGAGCCTGGAGACCATGGTGTCCATCCTGGACAACCACGTGGCCAAGATCAGGGACAGAAAGGACAAGGCACTGGAGAAAACACGCAAGTCTATGCTCAGGATCCCGTTCTTTTTCATTAATTTTTTCCTGAAGATGCTGTCCTTTTTCGCCTATACACTGAACTGGAACATGGAAAAGTTTGGGGTCCCAAAGGATGCTTTTGGCGGTGCCATTGTGACTTCCATTGGCTCAATCGGGCTTGATATCGGCTACGTCCCGATAGTACCCTATAGCCGGGTTCCTATCTACGCAGCCCCAGGTGAGATCCATCCTGAACCAGTGGTGTTGCCCGACGGAACCCTTGGAGTAGCCCAGATAATGAATCTAAACGCAACTTTTGATCATCGGGTGGTAGACGGAGGTCATGCTGCCATGCTTTCAAAGACCATCAAGGAGGTCTTCGAGGATCCATTTGGAAAACTCGATCCCCTGGATGAGCCGACTGATGATCAAGGCAATACGGCTTCTTTGGAGAGTTGATCTTCTACCATCTTCACCAATTCAGGATCATCCTTTATATCCGAACCGATGGGATGAAGGACCGTCCTGAGTAAATTTGACCCATAGAGTTTTTCCAGCTTTGTTCTTAGGGCAGCCTGATCTCCTTCTTTCTTTTGAATCTTTCGTCTGATCTTCAGGATATCGAATTCGTTGACCAGTCGACCAAGGGGAAGATGATGGAACTTCAGGGATACCAGACCAAGGTACTCTCCTTGTTTGTACGGCTCAAACAGCAAGCTATGGCCTATCTTTCTCGGGATGATTACCATTCGATCATCACCTGCACTGAAAATAAAATCGATACCATCGACATGTTGAGCCAATTGCTGGTCTTTTTTTATCCCCATATTGCTCAGGACTATGATGAGATCCACAGGTTCTGAACTGTTGGTCAAAGTTTTTACCATTTCCCGGGTGATCTTTTCAGGATCTCTTATTGTCACTCCTTCCGGCAATTTGTCATGGTTGCCCACCAAGCCAATGATGCCTACTGTCAACTTTCCAGATTTCAGCTTCAGAATTTTTTTCATGCTGCCGTATTTTTTGTCCAGGTCAAGGTTAGAAGCCACCAGCAGGATTCCAGCCTCTTTTGTCAGCCGTTGGATTTGCTCCAAACCCAATTGCATATCCAGGACACTGGGAGTCCAAACCTGTAGTCCCATCTTGCCATGGGCATTGATCATGAACCTGGCCCTGGAATCCAGGTATTGACTGGAGACTCCGCTGGGAGTCTTTCGAGGATAGAGCATATCGCCTGCATCGACAAACAAGACGGAATCATCGTGCTGTCTTAGCTTTTTTAAGTAAGATGCTTTCTTGGCAAGACCGCCAAGAGGATTGGCGCTTCACCCACAGGGTTGGATTTCTCCCAAGAGATTGCTTTGGTAAACGATGGTTAGGGTTCCTTCTACGCTGGGTGCGCCGGATATGGGTGAACCAGGAGTGATAGCCGTGTCGCCAGGTCGTCGAGCCAGGACACTGGAGCATGATGACGAGGCTAACATGGCGAGCAACATTGAAAAGAGATATTTCATTTTTCCTCCAGCACCTGTTCCGCCAGGCCTTCAATGGATGATATCGGCATGAGCTTTTCAAATGAACTCACTGCTACCTGATCCATGTTGCCAAATGGTAGCATTAGCAGATGGAATCCCAATCGTCGTGCTTCTGCTGCTCTCGCCTCCGCGTTGGCGACAGCCCTGACTTCTCCAGCAAGACCCACCTCGCCGAACACCGCCAGGTCGTCCAATACGGCCTTGTCATGGAGCGAGCTGAGCATGGCGATACAGATTGCCAGGTCCGCTGCCGGTTCGTCCAGGCTCAGTCCTCCTGCTACGTTTATGAAAAGATCGCAACCAGCGAGGCTTGCGCCGGTTCTTCTTTCCAGCACCGCAGCTAGCAGCGAAACCCTGTTGGGGTCGCAGCCCAGGGCTGTCCTTCTTGGTTGAGCCACGGGCGTCGGCCCCACCAGTGCCTGTACCTCAACCAGGATTGGGCGTGAGCCACGAAGCGCGCAAAAAACCGCAGAACCGGATACCTTGGGTGGACGATCTGCTAGAAATAAAGCTGATGGATTAGGGACCTCTACCAGTCCCTGTCCTGTCATTTCAAACACGCCTATTTCGCTTACGGGACCATGCCGATTTTTGTGCGCCCTTACAATTCTCAAGGATTTGCCCTGGTCCGATTCGAAGTACAGCACTGTGTCCACCAGGTGTTCCAATGCCCTGGGCCCTGCCAGGTTGCCCTCTTTTGTGACATGCCCTATCAGCACCAATGGAATGTCTTTTGCTTTGGATGCATCCACCAATCTGGATGCAGATTCTCGTACCTGACTGACGCCTCCCGATGCTGATTGTAAGTCAGGGCACCTGACGGTCTGAATAGAGTCAACCACCACCAGGCACCATTGCTCTTGGTCAATAACCTCAAGCACATTGTCAGTGTCAGTAGTGGAAAGAAATGTGAGTCCGTCCAGGGCGAGACCTAACCTTTGCGCCCTTGACCTTAGCTGCATGAGGGATTCTTCCGCACTGACATACAGGGCGGGAGACGTGGAATCGCAAAGGCCTGCACACATTTGAAGTAATAGTGTGGACTTTCCGATACCGGGTTCTCCGCCCAAAAGAACACTGCTGCCCCGTACTATTCCTCCACCCAGTACCCGGTCTATCTCTTTTAGATGACATAGTTTACGGTCGTGGTCGGCAAAAGCCACATCATTGGCCATGACCGGTTTTACAAAATGCTGCTTCATTTTCTGTGATGCAGTTTGTAAGCCTGAGCGGGTCGGGACCTGGATTTTTTGTTTTTCGAAGGTGTTCCATTGGCCACAGCCTGGGCACATGCCCAACCACTTGGGCTCGATCCTGCCACAAGCACTGCATGTGAACTGGGTCCTGTCTTTGGCCAACTGGGCTTCCTCCTGTCTCGACCGAAGAGTGTACTGGATATCAGGCAAGGGAACAAACTGCTTTTTCTCAGGGTGAATGCCCCTGGGCAAGACTTGCCGATTGAATTTGATACTAGGGTCTAAGCCTTCTATACTGATGCCATGAAAGATAAGGATAAACGAACAGGAATGGAGACCAGGGCCATTGAAGTGGATGGCCCCGGGTTGAGTCAACAGCGTTGTGTGCTGGTCCAGGTGCAGGGCCCTGAACCGGGAAAGGTTATCCAACTCACCCAGGACCGCATGGTTGTGGGCAAGAGCCCCGATGCTGACATAAAGGTTCCCGACCTGACCGTAAGTCGCCAGCACTTCGAGGTACTGGAAGAAAACGGCAGGTTTCTCGTAAAGGATCTAGGGAGCACCAATGGAACCGAATTGGATGGTGCCGCCGTTCGGGAGGCTTACTTGCGCCCAGGTGCGACCATCAAGGCAGGCGAGGTGATTTTTCGTTTTCAGACCGAACAAGATCCGGTTCATATCCAACCGTCCAAAAGCGAACAATTCGGTGGATTGCATGGGCGCTCGGTGCGCATGCGTGAAATCTTCGCCATGTTGGAGAAAGTGTCTTCGTCGGATATTACAGTGTTGCTCATAGGTCCAACCGGTACCGGCAAGGGAGCTGCCGCTGCGGCTGTTCACGAAAAGAGCCATCGCAGAAAAGGACCTTTCGTGGTGGTGGATTGCGGAGCGGTAGCGCGAAATCTCATCGAGTCCGAACTTTTCGGACATGTCAAAGGTGCCTTTACCGGTGCCACCGGGTTGAGACAAGGCGCACTGGAGCAAAGCCAGGGAGGAACCTTGTTTCTGGATGAGTTGGACGATCTGCCGCTCGATTTACAACCCAAGCTACTTCGGGCCATCGAAGAGCGTGTGTTCGTAAGGGTGGGTTCCACCAAGCCTGTTGCTTTTGATGCCAGGGTGATAGCCGCCAGCAAAAAGGACCTGAGAAGGGAAGTCTCAGAGGGTAGGTTCAGAGAAGATCTCTACTACAGGCTCTCGGTGGTGACCATAAGGCTTCCTTCATTGAGGGAGCGCACCGAGGACATCCCAATGCTGTTCGACCATTTTGCATCTGATGCTGATTTGAGTTTTGCAGATTTGGACGAGGGAATGAGGGGACGCTGGCTGAACCATTCATGGCCGGGTAACGTGCGCGAGTTGAGAAACGCGGTCGAGCGTTCCAAGGCTTTATCCTCCGATGGACTGGCAGCCGGTTATGGTGTAGCTGCAAATTCCGGTTCTGCGGTCGGAACCTTGTCTCCGAACTACACCATACCATTCAAAGAGGCAAAAGAACGCCTCGTGGATGCCTTTGAGAGAGAGTACCTCACAAGGCTCCTGGCCAGAGCATCAGGAGGAGTGGCTGGTGCTGCAAGGACCGCTGGCATAGATAGAAAACACCTATACTCACTGCTGGAGAAACACGGACTGGGTAAACCAAAAAGATCCTGACAAACGATTGGGAAATCCGAGATTGACAGAAAGGCGGCCTGATGCTGAAATGGTGCCACTCGAGTATGTCGTTAAATAGACAGTCAAGGAGGCTGTAAACATGCTAAAGCTTCTCACCTGGTTACTAATAGCGGTTTTTGGTGTAGCTGTATTTTCGATAGTCGTAGCTGTCGGATGCGGTGGAGGTACGGGGCCTCGCATCGAAGCAGGACTCAATACCCGTAATCTCTGCGGTTATGCCGTCTCCGGGATGAGGGAGGAGACGCGCTGTATAAATGATTCTGTCTGTACGCAGGCCGACGAATTTTGCTGGCAACCACATCCTGATGGTGCCACGGCTTGCACTACGGATGAACAGTGTTCCAATGGTGAATTGTGTTTCAATGGATTCTGTTATCCAGCGTGTGAGGTGGATTCGGACTGCTCGAATAACCTGAAATGTCTGGATTCGGGAACTGCTGGCGATTCGTGCGCAGTGTCTTCGGATTGTCCTGCCGGGTGGAGCTGCGAGACAGGACGTTGCCTGGCGAAGACTTGCAGGGTTTATGGATACTGCAGACAGTGTGATCATGACAGCCAATGCCAGACCGGTATTTGTGATAACGGATGGTGTCGTGCCAATTGCTCTGATGACAGCGAATGCGGTGCCGGTCTTTTGTGTACCGGTGGTATCTGTCGGCCTGCCCATTCTACGGATTTCAGTTTCTGTAACGCTGGTGACAGGGATTTGGAAATAAGGGCATCGGAGACGGTTGTAAAGGGTGATCCGGACGCTGCGGCATTTTGTAGTTTCGAATGGGATTCTGACCAAGACACCATAATCGTTGCCCCGGACGACTGTGCCATGTTGAGGGTGAGGTTCCGTCCACCTCAGGAGGGTACATTCCGGGCCAGGATCGACGTGTTCTCAAACGATGACACCATGAATCCATATTCTTTGTTCATGTGCGGCTTTGCCGTGGCTGACGAATGCTCCATCGCCTATGACGGGGTTTGTCCAGATTGTCCGTCTTGCGGGGAAGATGATTTCAAGGGCTTCGGTGAGAAGCAGTCCGCATGTGGCAATTGATGGCGGTAATTTCGTTCTGATTCTACTCCTGCAACGGTGCTTCCAGGGTACAGTCAAAGTAGGCCGAAGCAAAAAAACCGTTATTGAATCTGAAAGATGCCTTGCCGACCAGTTGTTGACCGGGAGCAGATCCCCCCTTGGAGATATCGAGTTTGCCGTCATCATACTCCGGCCACTGTTCCCCAACCCCTGGTCTGTATAGTAATACCCGGTTGGTGAAATCTTCACCTTCCAGCACCAGATCGTTGTAGTCATCCAGGGCATCTAAATTGATCACGACGATAGCCGCATACTCGAAACCCTCTCCTCCTTCGAAGATTCGTTTGTAGAAAAGCTTGTATGCAGGTGTTGGATCTTCATAGAGGTGACAAGTGAGTTCGTCGAAACTGCAGTCGATGCGATCGCACTGGCTTCCGGTAATACCCGTCTCTTGCCCCCCGCATCCAAGCAAAAATGCACAGCACACGATAGCAGTTGAATAAATAGGACTGGACTTTTTCATGGTTTGGACTCCAATGCGATGGTTTGTTTATTGTGTTGCCCGCCCCCTATTTTTCTTGCCAAGTGCCGAGGCGAAACATCACTGCCTGGTGACTCGATCCGTCGGACGGATCCACCCAGGCATAATTGTAAGCTATGCCTACTTGTCCATCGGCTGTTATTGCCACCTTGATATGTTGGCCATCAGTCGCGTCGGCATCTGATGTGTCGATTAGATCCTGGTTTTTCTTCCACTTGTTCTGCTCGGTGAGTTCATCCGGCCACTGTCCTTTGAAGACGGCCAAACGAGGGCCATCCTGGTTGTGGTTGCAGACAGTATCGCCAGGTTCGTAATCACTGCATCGGTAGTAGGCGACAATAGGCATCTTCGTTGTAGGGTCTATAACCAACGATGGGTACATACCCGTGGAGCCGTTTGAGTCAATGGTTCCCGTGGTCCAAGAGAGACCGTCGGACGAGTATGCGATCTTCAGGTTCTTCTTGTCCGGATCATAATACGCGATAAGGATCGTTCCATCGGGTGCCACCTGCATGGATATGGATTCTGCCGGCATGGCTCTCTGAGGTCTGGAGACCACGTTCCAACACCATCCCGTCGAAAGTATGCATTCGAGGCCATCCGGGCAATCGTCATTTGACGTACATTCGTTCGTGCCCACAAACGCACCATCCTTTCGCCTGTCGAACGTAAGCACGCCATATTTTCCATTGTAGAATGCTATGGCTGGTTGTCCATCAACATCGAAAGCCAAACTATTGAAGAGCCCAGATCCTCGTCCCAAGTCTATCCATTGGTGGGACCAACCTCCACCAGACGATGTGGTCAACTCCAGGTCCGAGCAATCTTGCGCATCTTTGGTGTAGCCGTTATGGATATCGCGGTATGCAATACCCACTGTGCCGTCCGGTGCTACAGCCACAGACGGCCAAAGGCCAACCACGTCTCCAAAATCGCAGATGGCTTGCATTTTCGGACAATCCGCGCCAGCCGCAGCTTCGTTGGAGTTGACCACAGCGGCACTCAAATCCCACGAGCCTGGTCCTGTTCTCCTACCTACCATTACGTCCGTCCCACCACAAACTTGCCGTCCACCCTGTCCGCCGAGGAAAGATATGGTTGGGGTGGTACCGGCGAATCTCATGGAGATACCAGAGAGCATGACCGAAGATATGCTGGTGACGTCTTCGTGGTTCCAGTCGGTTCCGTCGAACCAGGCGTATCTTACAATTTCGGATTCCACTGGAACCTCGTCATCTCCCAGGATCGGTTCGGTACAAACGGGGGTGCATTGGCCAGAGTAGCAGCGCCACTCAGAGCTAGTGGGAGGATCTTCCGTGCAGTTGGCTTCAGAACTGCACGCTTGGTTATCAGTCACCTGTTTGAAGTAGG
>CAYSLH010000097.1:1355-15271 GCA_964431605.1 uncultured Myxococcales bacterium | reverse complement strand
GTTGTGACGACCCTTCAGGTTCATGCTCTATAGACTGTCTTAGAGATAACAAGATCTGGTGCTGGAACGGGTGTTGTACTGACTGCCAGACAGAGGCTGACTGTCCGCCCATGGAATGAACCGGGAACGAAACCATGGAAAAATCTCCGACATCATAAAAAATTTCATCCTTAGGTGCTTAATGCTACTATCTCGCACATGGCTGGCTCCTGGAAAAAACACTGGCGTATCAGATCCTACCCGGAGGCCATATTAAAAATCCTCTCTTCAGCGCCAGAAATATACTCAGACGGTGTTTCAGATGGAGTCATAGGATGGATGGGACGCACCTTTTCTCACCAGCGTCGAGACTTCAAGCCAAAATCTCCTAAACTCACCCTGAAAAAAACCAACAGGCTGGTATTTCAACACGAGGGCCTGAGTCCCTTTACCTACACTATAGAGCTCAAAGACAACCAGGACGACACCACTGAGATCAAAATGGAGATTCGCACTTCGGCAAACGTCAAGGACACTTCTCCGGCAGACCAGTTTGTCTCTCTCTGCTATGCCCTGACCAAGGCCTTGGAGCCAAGGAACTAGGCTTACAGCCTATAAGGCAAAACCCCATTCGCCTGCGAAACATGTTCGCCCCAAAAGGCGAATTCAGCTTCTTAAAAACTCACCCAACGAATCGATTATATAATCCTCGGACAAGAGCGACTTGTATATGACCTTGCCCGCGCCCCTGTTTACAGCCTGGATCGCTCCATCCATGTTCTGTCTCGCTGCCACTGCAACGAACTTCACCCCTGGACTGACGAACAACGCAGAACGCAAGAAACAAGCAGTGGCATCATCCTGGTCAAGCGCGTCCAAATCGCAAACCAACGCGTCCAACGTTTTTTTCCGCACCTCGGCAAGTACCTCACCTAAACTGTCTACCCAAAACACCTCACAACCCAGCCTATTGATTCCATCCACCAGAGATTGCCTCGAGTCCTGAGATGGCTCGAAAACCAAAACCCTCTTTTTCTCCGCCTTGGCTCGGTATGGATCCAAGGTCGCCCTTAGGTTCTTTACAGATGATCTAAGATCTATAACCTCCTCGACCTTGTCCCGCAGGTCATCCACGTCGAAAGGTTTGGTCAGATAGTCGTCTACTCCCAGCGATAGAGCCTCTTCGGCAGAACTGCGCGACGCATAAGCTGTCACCAACAAGGTACCCATGTGTTTATTGATTGCCTTAGCCCGCCTTATCACATCCAGGCCGGTTATTCCCGGCAGGTTCTTGTCCGCCACTAGAACATCGAAATGCTCATCCAGCAACAACGATATGGCCTGTTCTCCGTCATTTGCCAAGACCACATACCATCCCGGCCTGTCCAGGGCGTCTTGCATGACAGCCCGGACCACCTCCTCGTCATCCACCACCAGGATGCGTATGGCACGCTCTCTCACTTTTTTCTCCCCAACGCCTCACCGATCTTTTCCGCCAGGGTGTCGATACGATAGGGCTTTTGCATGAACCCGGCCAGCCCCTTGCCCGCAAACCTGGCCACCAGCTCTGCCTCGTTATATCCGGACGAAAGGATTACCCTTACATCAGGCCTAATCCTTCGAAGCTCCCGGTAGCATGCGTCTCCATCCATGTGCGGCATGGTGAGATCCAACAGTACAGCATCGAATCTATCAGGATCTCGACGAAACAACTCGATAGCCTCTGCCCCATCCTCGCAAGTTACCACCTTACAGCCCAGATGCTCGATCATCCTCTTACCCACTGACCTTACCGTCTCCTCGTCGTCCACGAGCAGGACAGTGCCACACAGTTTTCCAAGCTTGCTCTGGGCGCCTGATGGGGTCTTTCCTTCTGCCTTGAGCTTCACCGCCGGGAAAAGAACCTTGAACGTTGTGCCCTTGCCTTCTTCCGAATACACCTTCACCGCGCCCCTATGTCCTCGCACGATACCCAGCACCGCCGCCAATCCCAGACCCCGGCCGGCAAACTTCGTGGAAAAAAACGGGTCGAAAACCTTGTGAACGATCTCGTCGTCCATCCCGTGACCCGTATCACTCACCTCCAGGTACACGTACTGTCCTTCGGCCAGATCCTCGTCCAGGTAGGTCTCCGCCAGGTACTCCTTGTCACACTCCATGGCTCCCGTCCTGATGGAAATCACCCCGCTGCGATCCCCTATGGCGTCCGAAGCGTTGGTTATCAGGTTCATGACCACCTGCCTGACCTGCGTGGCATCAGCCTCTATGCTGGGGATTTCATCGTTCAGGTCGAACCTGAGAATGGCCTTTTTCGATATGGACACGTCCAGAAGATGGGTCATCTCCTCCACCACGGCATTCAGGTCGAGCACCTCCACCAGGAACTTTCCCTTGCCCGCATAGGCCAACATCTGCCTGACCAACTCGGTGGCCCGCTCGGCAGCTGTGATTATGTCCCTTACGCTACGGCGGGCCGGGGCTTCCGGGGCCAAATCGTGTAAGGCCAAATCCGCGTTACCCAACACACCCACCAGCAGGTTGTTGAAATCATGGGCTATGCCGCCGGCTAAAATCCCCAGGCTCTCTAATTTTTGAGTCTTTTGAATCTGCGCCTCTAAGGCCAATCTCTCCTTTTCCTCTCGACGTCTCTGTGAGATATCCCTAACTACCCCAAGGGCAAAATCCCCACCACTCATGGTAATGGGAAAAACTTTCACTTCCGCCCAAAATTCCGTACCGTCCTTGCGCATCAATTCCAAGGTGTATTCCCAACTGCTCTTGTCCTTGGGTTTTGGATATTCAACGTCCCTGGCAGCCGGCGACAACATGTCATACACGGTCATATCCAGGAACTCATCCATTGTATAACCGAACATGTCAGTCATGGCCTTGTTTACAAATGTGTATCGACCGGAATAATCTGCAAGACCTATTCCGTCCCCACTTTGTTCCACTATGGCGCGAAATAGCTTTTCCGATCGCTCCAATTGCCTTTCCGCCACCACCCTCTTGTTGATGTCCACGATACAACCCACTAGAGACTCCACCTGCCCATCGTCACCTCGCATGGCACGCACTGAGAGATCAGCCCAAAAATAGCTGCCGTTTTTTTTCTTCACCCGCTTTTCCACCTGGAACCACTCGGCCTCACCACTCAGAAGTTTTTTAACATTCTCCAGGGTTTGAGGCAGGTCGTCGGGATGGGTAAGGTCCCTGGTGCCAAGGGACAAAAGTTCATCCCTGGAATACCCGGTCATTTCGCAAAAAGCCGAGTTGACTACCTGGAACTCGCCTTTGGTATTGAGTGAGGACTGTCCGATGAGAACGTTATCGAACAATGACTTGAAGTGGGCTTGCTGACGCTGCAAAGCCCTTTGAGCTTCCAGGGCGCTCGTAATATCACTGAACATCACCATGGAAGCAGGCTTGCCTCCTAGCTGGCAAGGGATAGTGGTTGCCACGACATCCCTGACCTCACCCTTGGCTGTCTTGAATCGCTCCAGTACACGGGAAACTGGCTTCTTGCCGTCATAGGCTGCCGAGGTGCGCTCTTTGGCCAGGTCCAAAGACTCCTCGGATACGAAATCCAGAACGCTCTTTCCAATGGCGTTTTCCATGGAGCCCAAGCCACCCAACTTGATGTTTTCCGGGTTGGTCATCTTGACGATGTAATCCTGGTGTATGGTAATTCCGATGGGGGCATACTCCATGACCAAATCGAACAAGTCGGCCTTTTCCCTCAGTTTCTCGTTTTGCTTCTCCAACTTGTTTATGATTTCTTTCATCTCATCCATGGACATTCCCTGACCACCAGAATGGTCCTTTTTTGCCATTTTTACCTCCTGCTACCGTGGATCTCCCGCCTCTCTCCACCATGACCGCCCCGGCCCACTCAAGCTGATGCATCCATACTAATCCTTATTGCATATCGTAATATATCATATTCAGTCAACAACACCTTGACGCATCTGCCGTCCTTTGAGACAATCAGCAGGCATTTTTTGTGTGGTGAATATTTTTCAGGGCAACCGGGAATTTGAAGCAAGGAGGTGCGGCCATGGCCGCGCGGGTGTTGATCGTAGACGACGCAGTTTTCATGAGAAATACCATCAAGGAGATCTTCACCTCCAACGAGTTCGAAATTGCAGGCGAAGCTGCCAACGGCGTTGAGGCTGTGGAAAAGTTCCACGATCTCAAACCAGACCTCGTAACCATGGATATCGTTATGCCCTTCAAAAACGGCATTCAGGCCACCAGGGACATCCTCAAGGAAGATCCCGACGCAGTCATCGTCATTTGCTCTGCCTTGGGCCAGGAATCACTGGTTACAGAAGCCATCGAGGCCGGAGCCACGGATTTCATCGTAAAGCCATTTCGGGCTGAAAACGTTCTTCAGGTAGTAAGAAAATCGCTGGCCAACAGGAGTTGAGGCCGCCGGTCCAGATTCCATGGATATGTCAAAGTACAAACCGCTGTTTTTGAGCGAGACGGCGGAGCACTTCGACAGCCTGGAAGCAGAGCTGATAGCCCTTGACGAAAAGGGCGGCGATATTGGACATATCAACGAAGTCTTCAGGCACCTTCATTCCATCAAAAGCATGTCCGCTTCCATGGGTTATACCCCCCTTTCGACCCTTGCGCACAGACTCGAAGACCTGGTGGGGTTCCACAGAGAATCTTCAACACCGGTGGTGTCTGGCGAAATAGACATACTGCTTCGCGGGCTGGATGAACTACGCCAGATGCTGCAAAGCGCCCGAACCGACAGTCCCTTGCCGTCCATCTCTCCCAGGTTGAGCGCGGAGTTGGACACGGAAGTCGAAAAACGATCATCTATGCAAAACAAGCCATCTTCCCCCGGCCCCCTCGACGAATTGTCTTTATCAACCAAAGACCACTTGCCGTCATGGACCATCCGGATAGACATGTCTCCCCAATGCCCCATGCCTGGAGTTCGTGCTTTCATGGCCTTGCACCGGTTGTCAATGTTGGGACAGATCACCAAGAGCGATCCCTCTCAAGATGCACTCAAGCAAGGCAAACTACCGCAAGGCGCTATTACCATAGTAATTGACACCAGGCGCTCGGAGGCGGAGCTTCGTGATGCTCTTGGGAAAATTCCCAACATATCCCAGGTGGACATCAGGCCAACTGTCACAAAAAAACCAGCACCTGCCACGCCCCCTGCCCAACAGGTCACACCTTCCGTTCCCATCGATCACCAAACGGTCAGGGTGAGAACCGAACTGCTGGATTTTTTCGTAAACTCGGTTGGAGAACTCATAACCCTGAGATCGTTTTTCGAAGACCTTTCCGACAACCATGAAATTCCCCTATTGAACGATGGCGTCAGACGCATGGGAAGCGTGGTCCGCAAGCTTCAGGAAAGAATCATGGAAGTCCGCATGGTACCCGTCTCAGCTTTGACAACCCAGTTTCCCAGGGTTTGCAGGGACCTCGCCAGGCGAAGGTCCAAACAGGTTTCTTTGACCATCCAGGGTACCGAGGTGGAGTTGGATCGCTCCCTGGTCCAGTCCCTGGCCAATCCCATGCTTCACATGCTCAGGAACGCAGTGGAGCACGGTATAGAGACACCGGAACAAAGACTCAGACAAGGCAAGCCGGAGCAGGGTACCATTTCCATAACCTTTCACAGGCGACACGACCGGGTAATCATCCAGATGGCCGACGATGGTGCAGGAATCGACGAAAAACAGTTACTCTCCAAGGCCTTGAGGATGGGTATCATCAAGTCGCCAGACGAGTACCACGAACAAAAAAGGTACGAACTCATCTTCGAACCAGGACTGTCGGCAAAAGACGACGTGACGGATGTTTCTGGACGTGGGGTCGGCATGGACGTGGTCAAAGAGACCATCCAACGCTTGGGCGGACAGGTCACGGTCAGTTCGACACCGGGACATGGAACGACCTTCACCCTGGATCTTCCATTCACCCTTGCCATCATCCAGATTCTCACGGTACAAGTCGGAGAGCACCTTTTGGCCCTGCCCGCCTCACGTGTTACAAAAGCCATGCCCCTGGATAAAAATCGAATCTCGTCGACAGAGACCTTTTCCGCCATTCGGTTTGGCAACAAACAATACCAATACCAACCGCTGGCCGAAATTCTCAAGATACCAGTCGACAAAGACGAAGAAACCACACGTGAGGTAGTGCTGGTAGGAGATGAAAACAATGCGTCCCTGGCATTGGGAGTGGACAGGCTCATGGGACACAGGGAGGCGGTGCTCAAACCCATAGGAGACCTTTTACACCGCATCGGACCCTTCAGTTCGTCCACTGTGTTGGGAGACGGTAGTCCGGTGCTCATCCTCGATGTCGACGAACTTTTGACAAGGGCCCTGTCATCAGAGGTACATGATGAATAAAAAAGCACTACAGTCCCTACTTGAATCTGTCGCTGCAGGCAAAACCAGCGTGGATGAGGCATTCGACACCATCAAGGGGCTTCCATTTGAAAACCTGGGTTTTGCAAAGGTGGACCATCACAGGGCACTGAGGGGCGCATTTCCAGAGGTCATATTCGGCCAGGGCAAAACCACCGAGCAAATCCTGGCTATCGCCCACCGCATTGTCGCCTCGGGCGGCCCCATGTTGGCCACCAGGCTTTCAGATCAAGCAGGACAAGCACTGGCAAGGGAGTTTCCCGAAGGTCGCCACGAACGAGACAGCAGGACCTTTCACCTGGTCTCGCAACCCCTGAAAAACAGGGGCAAGGGATCCATCCTGGTGGTGGCGGCAGGCACATCCGATCTTCCAGTGGCCGCTGAGGCGGAGCTTACGGCAAGACTGATGGGAAACACGGTGGAGCGACTGACAGACGTGGGGGTCGCGGGAATCCACAGACTGCTGGAGCATAGGGAAAAAATCCAACAGGCCCAGGTTCTGGTGGTGGTGGCGGGAATGGAAGGAGCACTGCCATCGGTAGTGGGAGGCCTTGTGGATAAACCGGTAATAGCAGTACCCACCAGCATAGGATACGGAGCTTCTTTCGGCGGAGTGGCAGCGCTTTTGGCCATGCTCAACAGTTGCGCCCCTGGCGTCGTGGTGGTCAATATAGACAACGGATTCGGGGCTGGTTACGCCGCAGCCCTCATGAACCTCAGGAGCTAGACCGTGCTGAATCTCCACCTGGACATGCCAAGCGGTATCGCAGGGGATATGACCGTCGCAGCCCTCACTCACCTAGGAGCGCCGATCGAGCCCATACACAAAGCGCTCGAATCCATGGGACTGGACAAAATCGAAGTCGCTGTTCAAAAGACCAAACGTAACGGTATCAGCTGCATGTCGTTCCACGTCGACGGCATGGACCACCATGGCCATCACCACCGTACTCTAAACGATATCCTCCGGCTCATTTCAAAAGCCCATATGCCTTCCGGGGCAAAAGACATGGCTGTGAAGATATTCGAAAACCTCGCACTGGCGGAAGCATCAATCCACTCCAAGACTCCGGGCGATGTCACCTTCCACGAAGTGGGCGCAGTCGATTCCATCGCCGACGTGATTGGAGTATCGCTGGGAGTCCATCACCTTTCGCCTCAGAGGATAACAGCGTCCGTTCCAGTCTTGGGTTGCGGGGTTACAAAAAGCCAACACGGTATCATCCCGGTACCATCACCTGCCACTGTTGCCCTGCTCAAAGGTATCGAGACGCGGGGCACTGACACCCAGGGAGAGCTAACCACCCCGACCGGAGCGGCCATCCTGGCCACTTTGGTGGATGAGTTCGGTCCGTGGCCCGCGATGAAGACGACAGGTATCGGCTACGGAGCCGGAACTAATGAATTTGCTGATCGTGCCAACCTGTTGAGAGTGGTGCTTGGTGAAGTTCGAGATCCACACCATGCCGGAGACGAGTGGCAGATTGATACGAACATAGATGACATGAACCCGGAGTTCTTCGAGTTATTGATGGAGAAGCTCTTTGAAGCAGGCGCCAACGACGTCTGGCTGACCCAGATTCACATGAAAAAACACCGACCCGCCATTACGGTATCGGTCCTTTGCGACACATCACGCCTCGAGCAGGTCCAACACGCCATGTTCACCCACTCGAGCACCATTGGGTTACGTTTTCATCCCCTTAGACGAAGAAAACTCGCACGCAGCATCCACACCGTCGAGACCCAGTGGGGTCCCGTGAGAATGAAAATCGCCACCGAGGGCAACAAGCTCTACAGCGTCTCACCTGAATACGACGACTGCAAGCAAATCGCCAAGAGGCTGGACATCCCCATGAGTAGGGTTTATTCGGAAGCGCAACGTGCGTGGCAAGATGGAAGGAAAAACCCATGAAAGAAAAAAATCATCCTCTGTTAGGGGGGCTTTCACAAGCTCAGGTCAGAGACCTTGTGAACATCGAGAGTAAAGATCCTCACTCCATACTGGGCGCACACGAACTGGAGCTGAAAGGCAAACGAGGTATCGTAATACGAGCATGGCAACCGGACGCGGTCAAAGCAACGCTGATAATGAAGGGTGCTTCTCCTGTTGCCATGGACAAGCTAGCTCCAGGCCTGTTTGCCGCTTTTGTACCAGGAGCGAAGTTTCCCGCTCCATCCTATGGATTCAGGTTCAGCTTTGCAGATGGGAGCCGCGTCGACAAAGCGGATCCTTACAGGTTCTCACCAACCCTTGGAGACCTGGACCTGCACCTGTCGGGCCAAGGTCGTCACCTGCTTCAATATGAAAAACTCGGGGCACACCCAATGGAGATGAACTCGGTGGAAGGAACAGCTTTTTCCGTTTGGGCTCCTAACGCCAGGAGGGTCAGCCTGGTGGGATCGTTCAACGGATGGGACGGAAGGCAACATCCCATGAGACAGATGGGCTCTTCAGGGATTTGGGAACTGTTCGTACCAGGCGTACGCCGGGGCGAACTGTACAAGTTCGAGATAAAAACCGCCCAGGGAATGCTTCGGATAAAAACCGATCCATACGCATTCGCCATGGAGCTTCGTCCCAAGAACGCCTCGGTGGTATGGGGCCTTTCAGACTATCCATGGGGAGACGAAGACTGGATGGAGCGACGCAAGGACATAGACCTTCGCCACAGCCCCATGGCCATATACGAAGTGCACCTCGGCTCCTGGATGCGGGCTCCGGATGACGACAACCGTTGGCTTACCTACCGGGAATTGGCGCCCAGGCTTGCATCCCACTGCAAAGAACACGGATTCAACTTCGTAGAGCTTCTTCCCGTTGCCGAACATGCCTATGACCCGTCATGGGGATACCAGGTGACCGGTTACTTCGCTCCCACGAGCAGGTTTGGAGATCCCAACGACTTTCGTTACTTCATCGACACGCTCCACAGAGCGGGCATCGGGGTGATCATGGACTGGGTGCCGGGACACTTTCCCCGCGATGACTGGGCGCTGAGGCGATTTGACGGCACTGCTCTTTACGAGCACGATGATCCACGCCAGGGTGAGCATCCGGACTGGGGCACGCTGGTTTTCAACTATGGAAGAAACGAGGTCAGAAACTTTCTTCTCTCCAACGCCATGTATTGGATGGACCAGTTCCACATGGATGGTCTGAGGGTGGACGCGGTGGCGTCCATGCTGTACCTGGATTACTCGAGGGCACCGGGACAATGGATTCCCAATAAATACGGCGGTCGGGAAAACTTAGAGGCCATAAATTTTTTGCAAGAGTTCAACACCGAACTATATGCACGATTTCCAGGCGCGTTTTCGGTGGCGGAAGAATCCACAGCTTTTGCCGCCGTGACGAGGCCCGTGCACCTGGGAGGACTCGGCTTCGGATTCAAATGGGACATGGGCTGGATGAACGATACCTTGAGATACATGCGCAAAGAGCCCATCCATAGAAAATACCACCATAACGATCTCACGTTCGGAATGCTCTACGCCCATACGGAAAACTTCATCCTCCCCCTGTCCCACGACGAAGTAGCGCAGGGAAAGGGCTCGCTATATGACAAGATGCCAGGCGATCACTGGCAAAGGCTCGCCAATCTGCGCCTGCTGTATACATGGATGGTGACTCACCCGGGGAAAAAGCTCCTGTTCATGGGTGGAGAATTCGGCCAGGGCCGCGAGTGGAACTTCGACTCGTCCCTTGACTGGCACGAGGCATCGGAGACGGCACGCTCCGGATTGCAAAAGTTCGTAAAAGATCTTTTCAGGCTGTACCAACGCTCAGACGCACTGTACGCAAACGAACTGGACCCTGAGGGATTTCACTGGATCGACTGCAATGATTCGGACAGCGGGGTAATCTCCTTCCAGCGTTGGGGAAATGGCCGGGAGATGCTGGTGGTACTGCACTTTACTCCCGTCATAAGACCGAGCTACAGGATCGGGGTTCCCAGACCCGGTATGTGGAAAGAACTCATCAACACCGACTCGCACATATACGGTGGTTCCAACGTGGGAAATGGTGGTGCCATCGCCTCGCAAGACCTACCCCACCATGGCCACCCTTGGAGCCTGGAGCTCACCCTTCCTCCCCTGGGTGGAATAATACTTCAACCGTCATAAGCCCATAAAATATCCAAAAGGGTTTACATGTTACCAAGGGCCTGTTAGAAGCAGCTATCAATCACCACCATCAAAGGGCCAAGGGGACGCTCAAATGAAAACAATGGATCACCTGCCGGGAATAAAAAAAATCCTCGAACTGGAAAAAGACAGCCAAAAAGCTGAAGAATTCGAAAAATTCTGCAAAGCGATTGCACACGACTTGAGAAATCCCATCGCGACCATATCCATGGAGGCCCAATCCCTGAAGGTTTTTGCAGACAAACTAAGATCTTACTTCAAGTCTTCAGACCAAAAGTCCGTCTCTGACACCATGGATTCCATAGACTCCATATCGGAAAATATTCTCCTTGCAACTAAGGTACTGGAGAGATTTGCCGATGATCTGACGTAGATGCACTAGTCGACCCATTGGACGTGATAAAGACCAAGATGGGCGACGAGGATATACTCCATGGCACTTAGAAAAAAAAGAGTTCTGGCCATAGACGATGATGATAATTTCCGTGAGGCTCTCAATCGTTGGCTCGAAGCACTCGGATACGAGCCGGTATTGGCGTCATCCGCCGAGGAAGGATTCGAAATACTGGAAAACCAGTCCATCGACGTGGTGCTCCTGGATCTCATAATGCCAGGTGTAAAGGGCCACGCTGTCTTGAGAGAGGTAAACCGCTCTGGCAATTCCGTGCCCATAATCGTGGTCAGCGGGAGCAAATCCATGGACGACGTCATCGAGGCCATAAGAAGAAAGGCCGTGGATTTTCTACGAAAACCGTTCAAGATGGAAGATCTCTCAGCAGCACTGGACCGGGCAACAGAAAGCACACTACAGCCACGAATCGCAGTAGCGTCACAGGTGCAGCAACCAAGACAGGACTCGCCGCCACAAGACCAATCGACACAAGGCTCACGAGCAACTTACTCATCGGCACAGGCCCAATCGGCGGCCCCTGCCAAAGAACTCACTCCTCGCCCCACCACACCAGGCGGCTCCACATCAGGCTTGCAACCCGAGAGAAAAAGTACCACTCAGGAGCGTACCGGCCAGGACCAGGCAGGGGAAATCAACGCCCGCCCCAAGCCCCCCTTGAGAGAAGCAGTTGCAAATCTTGCAAAGCAACTCGCCAGGGGAAAGGTCGAGCTGCCGGTGCTGGATCCAGGGGTCAGGGATCTGCCGGACCTTCTGAAACGCCAGGACAGCGCCAGCGAAGAAGTGGTGGCTGCCATAGGCAGGGACCCTTCTTTGACAGTGAGTGTTTTGCGCCTGGCCAATTCCGCGGCTTACTCCCTCGGTCAGCCTGCCACCACCCTGCATGAAGCCTGCGTCAGGCTTGGCAACAGAAAAGTTCTGGCCTTGGCCATGGAAGTAGTCGTTAGAAACATGTTCAAATCCAAATCCCCCATCATCCAGCAAGCCCTTACAAGGGCATGGAAATGCACTTTCATCACTGCGCGCATGGCAGCACACCTGGCGTCCTTGCTCAAACGAGACGATGGATCCGATATCCACATCATAGCCCTGCTGCACAACGTGGGAGAGCTTCTTTTCATGATGCTTCTTTCAGACTTGACCGAGGTTACAGAGCAGGATTTTACATCCATAACAGCGCAGGCAGAGGCATACCACGAAAAATTCGGAGACGTGCTCACCAGGTCCTGGAAGATGCCGCGTAGTATCGTACAGATTGCCGGATGTCATCACCACGCACCAGAAGGTACAGAGACCGAAGATCAGAAAATCATCCGCAACATCGTCCTGGCAGCCTGGACCATTACTCTCAAGGCAGGCTTTACATATATGCCTGGCCAGGAGTCATACAGTCCTGACGAATACCTGCTGGAGATAGGATTGCCAGGTATCAACATGGACGAACTTGTGGAGCAGGCGAAAAGATTCGGTTCGTAGGTCTATGGCTGGACTTCGTCCAAGGTTTCCATTATTTCCAAAAATACCCGGACCACGTTTGGATCGAACTGTTTACCGGCGCCCGCTGCGATCTCGTTCAGGGCAACGGTCCGCGACAAGGCTCTTCTATAAGGCCGGTCCGAAGTCATGGCGTCGAATGCATCAGCTACCGCGATGATACGCGCCTGTAGGGGAATGCGCTCTGCATCGAGCCCATCAGGATATCCCGTTCCGTCGAACCTCTCGTGGTGATGCAAGACTATATCCTGTGCCTCGGAAAGAAACTTTATGGGACCAAGGATCGTATCTCCGAACAGGGGATGATTGCGTATGGCTGCCCACTCATCTGAAGAAAGCTCCTTGCTCTTGTTCAAGATAGTGTCCGAGATTCCGATTTTTCCGATATCGTGCAAAAGCCCTGCATAATGAAGTATCTTTCTCTCTCGTTCTCTCAGACCGAGTTTATCGGCGATCAGCAGAGAGTAACGCGTAACCCTCTCGGAATGCCCCTTGGTGTAAGCATCCCGGGCCTCCAACGCCTGGGCCAAGCTGCGAATGGTCTCGTAGTATGTCTGCTGGGTGTGCTCGAACAATCTCGCGTTTTCGATGGCGATTGCCGCCTGGCCCGCCAAAACCTGCAGCACCCTCTTATCCTCCGGAGAAAAATCGGATTCGTCCATGGAAGCCAACTCGAAGTAACCGATTATCTTGTTTCCCGTCATCATGGGCACGGCAATGGAGGAAAATTTCCGCGAGGCAGGTTCTTTCTCCGACACATGGTCCGGATTCGAGTCCCCAAGCCATCGCTCCTCGTTGTCATCATCGTCTAACAACCTGATGGCGCAAGAAGACGAGTTGAGAATCTCACTGGTCATATCCACGATGGACTCCAGGGTCTGGTCCAGGTCCAAGCTGGAGGTGATGGTCTTGGATGCCTCCTGGAGCGTCTCCAGCTCTTTGACTCTCTGCTTGAGATCCAGGTTTGCTTTTTCGATGCGTTTTGCATAGTCACGCAGTTCGTTGTTCATGCGTGCGATCTCTTTTACGTGCCCGTCGAGTTGGCGTCTTTTTCTCTCCAGCCTGGAATGCATCTCCGCGTTGTAAAGAGCCTGGGCTGCCCATGAGGCAAAAGTGGAAAACAACCGCAAGTCCTGGTCGTCGAATGCGCCTGGTGTCTTGGATTCGGCATCGAACACCCCGATGACTTCTCCCCGCACGATGAGAGGAGTGGCCATCTCGCACCTTCCACCTGCCACGCCCTCTATGTATCCACCGTTGATCCTCACATCGGGCACCAGCACCGGTTGACCGGTGGAAAGCACCCGGCCTGTTATGCCTTCACCTGCTTCGATCCTCATCCCGGATTCCACTTCACGGCGGTAACCCAGGGCCGACTTGACCACGAGGGCCGGAGTGTCACCTGGAGGATCTTCCCTGAGTAAAATGGCGCAGTGGTCGAACCGAAGCGCCTTTTGGGCAAGAGAGAGCACCTC
>CAYSLH010000097.1:0-1255 GCA_964431605.1 uncultured Myxococcales bacterium | reverse complement strand
GACGCCCCGGCGACACCCTCGACGTACCCATCCCAACTGCTGACATCGTTTACCAGCAAAGGCTCGCCCTGTTCAAACACATATCCCGTAATGCCCTGCCCGGGCCTGGCACGAAACCTTTCCACCATGTCCTGCCGGTAGCCCCGGGCTGCCTCGATCTTCAATGTTCCCGATCGCTCGTCGAAAAGCAAAACAGCGCAATTGTCCAGATTGAAAATATCCTGGACCCTGGTGAGGATGGTATCCAGGAGTTGGGCGGGATTCAGCTCCGAGTTCATGGCCCGGGCCGAATCATTGATGGCGGCGAGTCTACGGATTATCTCTGACACTTACCGCAGCCTCCACCCCCCAGGGTTACGGGTGAGCAAAAACGACTCACCCAAAAACAGTATTCAGACAATAGTGACTGTTCGATTCAATATCAAGTGCTAATGAACCGACCATAACCATCTTGCAACATAAATCAGTCATTTCACCTGTGGCTTAGAAATATTTCTCACATAGATCTCCGATACAAAATAGATTTACAATATTTGATATGATACCATTTGCCCATGTAAGGGAGTCCCGGTTGAAAAAAAATGCATTCATATACACCATATTGTTTGTATGGATGATCGCTTCATACGGTTGTGAAAACCCTGATGTGGCAGGGGTAGGATTTATCCTGGTTCGTGCCGACGACATGGGAACGTCCACGATCAGGACCCAGGGGTTGGACAGGGAAAATGTCAAGTGGGCCCAGTGCCAGATACTGGACGCTTCAGGAACAGAACTTGCGGGAGGAATGGTCTGGGTGGACGAGGCCACCGAGCCTGGAGAACAGGAGGTTACACTGCAAGAGGTTCCCATTGGTGAAAACAGGTTCGCACGAATTCTGGGCCTGGATGAAAACAAAGACGTTTGGGAATGCGGGGCCACAGGTCCATTTGTTCTGACAAAGGGCCAACAACTGATGGTCACCATCATTATCCGCCGCGCCGAATCCAGTGACCCACGGTGCGAACAGTTGTGTTCGTCACACGAGGACTGCCCCGCGGATTCATACTGTCCGTCCCTTTGCGCCCGTCAGTTGGATGCCCCTGAATGTACAGAAGCTCTTTGTGAAAAGGATTTCATCGGCAGAAGCTGCTCGAGCAATGAAGACTGTGGCCAATTGTCGTGCCTGTTCGAAAATGCTGGTTGGACCGGTGGTTATTGTTCCGGTGCTTGTTTGAACGACTTGTCGTGCATGGGAAGATCCCTGTGTATCGAC
>CAYSLH010000096.1:0-15282 GCA_964431605.1 uncultured Myxococcales bacterium | reverse complement strand
GAATATCTTACGAATTTCAGCGTGCCCTGAGGTATCATAAGCCTCTTTCTTTACTCATGTTGGACCTGGATCATTTCAAGCGGGTCAATGACAACCATGGTCATCCTTTTGGAGACAAGGTTTTGAAAACCCTTGCCTCAGTGATCAAGGGTTGCATAAGGGAAGTGGACATTATTGCCCGTTATGGTGGAGAAGAGATTGTGATCGCCTTGCCTGAGACGACCTCGAGTGATGCGAACATCGTTGCTGAAAGGATAAGAAAAGCTGTTTCGGAAACAGTCATATCCGATAAAGACACCAGTATGAGTATTACGGTAAGTATCGGAATTGGAATGTTTCCATCCAGGGACATTGATTCTTCAGACAAACTTGTTTCAGTAGCAGATAAAGCTCTCTACAAAGCTAAAGAAGACGGAAGAAACTGTGTCCGTTTTGCCAAGCAAGAAAAGGACTGAACCTCCCGACTTTGACGGTTCAGGAGTCAAAGTTCAATTAAAACAACATGTTAAAAAATAGCTGGGGCACTACAAACAAGAAAAGGACTGAACCTTACTTGGGTTTTGTGCAACAGCGGAATCCAAGATCGGCTTTTCTTGCTCCAGGTGACAAACTGGATCTGGATGCACAACGACTAGCCCAGTTGGGCCTGGTAGCAGAACCGCCCTTATAAGTTTTTGCGCTTGTGCCAGAGCGATATTTGTCCAATGTCCACTCACTGACATTTCCGCTCATGTCCATCACTCCAAATGGACTTCGACAGGATTTGAAAGCGCCTATGGCACTGACGTTTCTATCGTTCCCAGACCCGTCCTCGGTGTTGCACCTGTCAGGATTCCATTTTTTTCCATATGGAAAAGACCTGTTTCCGTGCCCTTTACAGGCATATTCCCATTCGCTTTCAGTGCATAATCTCTTGCCGCGTTTCTTGCAAATACGTTGAGCCTGTTTCCAGGTGACGTTAGCCTTTGGCTTTTTGCCGGGAACATTCGGGAACTCGTAACGGTCGATGCAGAACCCCTTCATCGCGACTTTGTGTAAAGTCAACTCGCCGAAGTTTCTCATGGGATCATTGGTAGAAGAACCAATGAATGCATCTCCGTCTGGTATGAACACCATTCCCCTTGGACATTTTTTTGAGTTTGCAGGTTTTTGGGGCGGAAGATCAGGCTGAACCACCTTTGCAACTGTTTTTGCTCCTTCAGGCATTCTCGGTGCCAAAGCTGGTTTGGTCTTAGATGTGGAGGCCGAATCCGATGTTGCAGGAACTTTGGTCTGATTAGTTTTTACGGAATTGTTTATGGGTACCTCCTCTAAGGGTACTTCCTCAAGCATGGGCTTGGTGGAAGAAACCTGAGGCTTTTGGGCTTGCTTTTTTGTGGCAAGCGCCGCTTTTCTTTCTTTTTCTTTTTGTCGCCTGAGCGCATCTGCCCTTCGTTTGTCTGCGGCTGCCTTTTTCTTTTTTGCAGCCAGCCTGGCTTCCTCTGCTTTTCTCCGTTGCTCGGCCAATTGTTTTTGCTTTGCGAGTTTTTTCTCTGCTTCCAATGCCTTGGCAGCAGCCTTCTTTCTTTCCTCTTCACGTCGCCGCTCAAACTGTTGGCGGGACTCTTTTGGTTGGGGTTTCATGGCTGCCAACCTGGCTTCGTCGGCCTTCTTGGCTTCTTCCATCTTTTTGCGCTCTTGTGCAATTTTTGCTTCCTGGGCTTTGAGGTATTCCTCCACTCTCTTTCTTTCAGCAGCAAGCTTCTTCTCCTGCTCTGCCAAAGCCTTTTCTCTCTCTGAAGCCTTTAAAGCCAAAGCGGAATCCTTCTGCGCAGAAGCCCTGTCAGCGAGCGGCGTGCGCGTTTCTGGATTGGTAAGCTGTTTTTTTGCCGCTATTAGGTAATCGACCAGGAAGAAAACAGCCACACCCACAATCACAGTTATGACTGACAAAAATATGTACACGGGCAGTCTCGAAGTTGTTGGAGGAGGTTGACTATATCCATATGGTGGCTGACTGTACGCACCAGGAGCACCAGGGGGATAGCTGTAAGCTACAGGCGGATAGGACTGAAGATTTGGTTGGGTTTGATCGACCAGGGGAGCAGCAACCGGAGGCTGAGAGACCTGCGGCGGCGGCAGGGGCTGGGACGAAGCAGCAGGGGCCGTTGGCAATACTGCTTGCACAGGTTGAGTATTCTGCCGTTTTCGTGCTTTGAGGACCTCTACTTTTTCCGGCTTGTCATCGAGTTGACCGGCAACGTCATCCTTATCAGAAGGTGGGGGCGACAAGCCCTTGGGCTTGGCGACTCTGCCATCCTCTTGTTCAATTGATGTCAGGGGAGTGGTTACGAGGGTCTCCTGATCATCCTCTGGTTCGGTGTCCATATCTTCATCCACTTCATCTTCTTCATCCACTTCATCTTCTTCATCCACTTCATCTTCCGCTTCTTCGATAATCTCCTGCTCTTCTTCTATGTCGCTCTCGTCCAGGGTCTGCTCCTCGTCGCTCGCTTCTAATTCAGTCTCTGATACATTTTCCTGGACTTCATCCGCCTCCTCAATTTCTTCAATATCTTCATCCAGTAGTGACTCAGAATCATCGTCCATGCTTTCAAACTCCGAATCATCGAGGATCTCGTTATCGATTTCTTCCTCCGACTCATCTGTTGCTTTGTTGGCAACGTCCTCGGATGATTCAGATACAATTTCCATTTTATCTGTTCCAGAATCACCTGCAGGTTCGTCGCTGGATTTGTCTGAATCAGAGTCGTCACTCAATACGCTGGCACCGACTACGGTAGGCGGGTCCATGGGATCGCCAATGGTAAAAGATGCCTTTCTCGATGGTGCTGCTCTTGGAGGTTTTATGGGTGGAGGTGCATCACTTTTCCTTGTGGGAGCCGGTCTCGGAGGTTTGGGCGGATTTGGACTCGATGGAGAAATCGAAGTAGCCTTGTGAAGATCCTCGAAAAATTCCCTTGGAGTCCTATAGCGTTTCGATGGATTTTCGTTTAGGGTTTTTTTCAAAATCTCCAGTAAGCCTTCGTGTTCCTTGGGCAGAGCGGGCAATGAAGACGAAGGTCCTTCGTAGACTTCGGCTGTCAACATTTCACATAGGATTACCCCAAGAGAATAAATGTCGGCCGCAGGCTTAATAGTGGGTTTATCGGCACGGATTTCAGGGGCAAGATATGCAATGGATTGAGCATATCCCTTCTGTGCTGCTACAAATGGTTGATGTGGAATAGCGTGGACCAGGCCAAAGTCTGTGATTTTTAACAAGTCAGGTAAAACTATGATGTTTTCAGGTTTGAGGTCTCCATGGGTTGTGGTCTCATGTGCCAGATCCAGAGCTTGGCAGATGTGGGAAAATATCGGGACTATTTCCTTCAGTTGAAAATCCTGATTCTTTTCTTTCCGTAATCTGATGATCTTACGAAGAGATAGACCTTCGAGCATCTGCATCGTGAAAAAGACCCTGTCTCCATCCTCATCCTCATCGTACAACCTAATTACGTTAGCATGTTTGATTTTCCTGATTGCCCTTATCTCGGATAGAAAATTTCGACGTTCATCCTTTGTTTGTAACAGCTTGGGTTCTATGACCTTCACTGCAACGTCAACATCGATTTCCAGGTCATGGGTTCTGTAAACCGTACCCACTGGACCGACGTCAATTATTCCCTTCACCTTGTACCGCTCGGCGATCTCATCGTCTATCGAGTAAGTTTGATCTTCGTTTTTGGCTGATTTCATCTCTGGACTGGTGGGATCCCTGCTGGTTTTCCTATCGACGAATTTCTGTCCGCACTGGCTGCAAAACTCGCTGCCATCTGGATTATGGCTACCGCAACGAAAACAAAGCACGAGTCGCTCCTTTTTCAGGTGAGTCCTGTGGTTTATCCAACGAAACGGTGGAAAGTGGGACCAGAGAGTCTTCCAATTTTTCCAAACCTTCTCGTAATTGTTGCCGAAATATCATATCTGCAGACGTACGACAAGGTTTTTTGGGTTCGTTTCAATTCGAGAAATTCAACTCCGTTCTCTTGCCAAATTACAGATCGGCTATTATCTTGATTATATGCAACATGCTTTGTTAGCATTATGCCTCGACTCGTTGGGTCGATAACAATAGGTCATAAAGGGAGTTTTTCAAATGGGCGAACGAGTGCCAATGACGCCGGAAGGATACAAAAATCTCAAAGACGAGCTCAAAAGACTCAAGCAGGATGAAAGACCAAAGGTTATAGAGGCCATAGAGGTTGCACGAGCCCATGGAGATTTGAGCGAAAATGCGGAGTATGACGCTGCAAAAGAAGCACAAGCACATCTGGATGCCAGGATGAAAGAGATTGAGGACCATCTCGGCCGCGCTCAGGTCATAGATCCGAAGGAGTTATCCGGTGATCGTGTAGTCTTTGGTGCCACAGTAGCAATCTTTGATTTCACCAGGGACAAGGATTTGACATATCAACTGGTTGGTGAAGACGAGGCGGACCTTTCAAAAGGACGTATTTCCATCCTCTCCCCCCTCGGTCGGGCGCTGGTGGGAAAGAAGAAGGGAGATTTCTTTGTCTTTCACAGTCCTGCTGGTGAGAGAGAACTCGAGATAAAGGAAATCAAGTTCAAATGAGCATTAGTATGAAAATAATTAAAAAATTTATGGGGCTGAACCTGTCGTTCTTATTGGCGGGCTCTATCGTTGCATGCTCCCCTTTGCCCGATTTGTTGAAAAGGGGAGACACACTGGCAGCCGAAGGAAAAGCTTCAGAGGCTTTGGCCGCATACGCTGAAGCTGATAAATACGAAAAGGATACGGTCCAGGCCCTTTGCAGAGCAGGAGCTTTGAACCTGAAGCTCAAAAGACCAGACTTGGCCCTCAAGGCCTATGAGCAGGCATTGGAAAAGGTTCCTACTTCTGCTCAGGCATACATGGGTATAGCCAGGGCATACTTGGCTAAAGGGGTCAAGGCCACTGCCCTCAAGGCTTTGACCCAGGCAGCAAAACTCGCGCCACAAGACCCGGAACCATGGTTCTTACGCGGGATGATTTTGAAGAAAGATGGTAAATTGAACGAAGCCCTGACCATGTTCGAAAACGCCATAAAAAGAAAACCAAGGCATGCGTTGGCACACCTGAGACGCGGAGACATTTATTTTTCCAGAGGACAGGCAAAAGAGGCGCTTCGTGCATATAAGTTAGCAGTGGCATCCGACCCGGGGAATGATGAAGCCGTATTACAGATTGGAAGAACATATCTGTTGGCCGGCAAATTGGACAAGGCTGTGGCAACACTGCAAGAGGCCCTGGCAAAAAACAGGAGGAATCCCTGGTCGTTGTACTATCTTGGGGAAGCTCTTTTCAAGAAGGGAAAGACGGAAAAAGCAGTAGTGATGTTGACCAGGGCATTGCGTCTGAACAAAAACCTGGGAGAGGCTTATGTGCTTTTGGGTAATATCTACGAAAAGAACCTACTGAGGAAACGGGCACTGGATTCATATATCAAGGCAACGAAATATTCTCCAAAACTCCTTTCCGGCTATACGAACCTGGCTAGAATGCAACTGGACTCGAAACAAAAAAAGCTTGCGCAAAGGACTCTGGAAAAGGCCCTTAGAACCAACTCCAATTGCGTGTCTTGTCGTATATTGCTTGGCCGTTTGTACCTGGAACGGCATAAGTATAAGGCAGTCGTACAGGCTTTGGAAAAGCTGGTACAGCAGGACTACAGTAACAACGAGGCGCACTTTTATCTGGGCCAAGCCTATGCTCATCTTGGTTTTATCGAAAAGGCAACCGCTGAATACAATGCTCTTGCCATGGCCAATGATTCAGACAGGGCGAACGCTCTTTTGAAACTCATACAGAGAAAGAGCCGCTAGGCAACGAACGAGTATGAACCCCCGTAGCAAATCTGCTCTTGATACATCAATACAATTTACAAAGGGCGTTGGTCCTAACTTGGCCAAACGATTTGCGAATAAGGGTATCTTTACGGCAGGCGATGCTCTCTGGTTTTTTCCGAGAGCCTATGAGGACAGGAGAAACCAAAAGAAAATCTCTCAAATTCAAGCAGGAGAGGTCATAAGCCTAAACGCAAGAGTGCTGGACTTCGGAGCAAAACGGATTGGACCTAGGCGTCGAATGTTCGAGCTTTTGTTGGGAGATGAGTCAGGCCAAATCGTGTGTAAGTGGTTTCACTTCAATGAGGCTGCGTTCAAGAAAAGATTCGTGCGTGGCGATACGATTCGAGTGGCAGGAAAGGTCGATTTATATCGAGGAATGAGGCAGCTTGTTCATCCCGACATTTCGAAATATGCTCCATCGGATAAAACTGGTGCATCTGACGTTGATAGTGATTTTGGTGCGTTGGTCCCAATATATCCGGAGGTGGAAGGAATATATCCCAGGTCGCTGAGGATTATCATAAGGCGAGTGGTAGAATCATGCGCAGATAAGGTTCCGGAAGTTTTACCTGGACAGGTGGTGGAAAAACACGGCTTGTGTTCATTATCCGAGGCCATCAGGCAGATCCACGTTCCCCCTCGTGACGCGAACATGGACCTTTTCATTGGTTTTCGTTCAGAGGCCCACAGGCGAGTGGTTTTCGAAGAATTCTTCGTGCTCCAGGTGGGGTTGGCTTTGAGACGAAGGTCGGACAGATCCAAGCAAGGCTCGAAGTTTAAAAATATGCAACAGCTTGCACGGCAGGCATCGGCTTTGTTCGGCTTTGACCTCACCAGGGCACAAAGACGTGTAATCGGTGAGATAGCGGATGATCTTTGCTCTGGGCATCCGATGAATCGTCTATTACAGGGAGACGTCGGCTCTGGAAAAACCGCCGTAGCAGTCTTGGCTGCTTTGATAGTGGCTCGATCCGGAGCACAGACTGTTCTCATGGCGCCCACCGAGGTCTTGGCTTTACAGCATCTAAAATCCATTTCATCACTCTTTGCAAAGGCCCCGGAGGAATTGAGGCTGGAGTACCTGTCATCGGAAATCAAGGGAAGAAAAAGAAAGTACGTGATGGACAGGATTTCATCAGGAGATGCAAATCTGGTTATCGGGACGCAAGCACTAATCGAGGAACCGGTGGATTTCAGGAACCTGGGCTTGGTTATTGTGGATGAACAACATCGTTTCGGCGTAATGCAAAGAGCGAGATTACGGGCCAAGGGAAACAATCCCCATGTCCTCGTGATGACAGCCACTCCGATCCCCAGGACTTTGTCCATGACCTTATACGGAGACCTTGATGTTTCCATACTGGACGAACTGCCGCCGGGTCGTACGCCGGTAAAGACGGTGGTCATTTCTCCCTCACACTTGGGACAGGTTTACAGGCATATACGAAAACAAGCATGTGACGGTGGTCAGGCATACATCATTTGTCCCCTCGTCGAGGAATCTGAAAAGATGCCCCTGGTGGATGCAACCAAGATGTACGCTGATTTGAAAGAGGGAGCGTTGGCAGGACTCAGGTTGGGATTGGTGCATGGACGTATGAAGACGGAAGAGAAAGAATCGGTCATGCGGGCTTTTTCAAAAGGGCAACTGGATGTCCTGATTTCTACAACCGTAGTGGAGGTCGGCGTGGATGTTCCCAGCGCAACCATAATGGTTATCGAGAATGCTGAACGCTTCGGCCTCAGTCAACTTCATCAGTTGAGGGGAAGGGTCGGAAGGGGGCTCATGGGTGGTAGTTGCTACCTGGTGGCAAGAAGTTGGGGTTCTAAAGAAGCTCGTCAGAGGCTCAAGGTCATGGAGCGTACCAATGATGGTTTTATTATTGCGGAACAGGATTTGGCCATAAGGGGACCAGGAGAGTTTTTAGGTACCAGGCAAAGCGGACTGCCTGTGTTGACGGTGGGTGATTTGACCAGGGATGTGGATATACTAAAACAAGCAAGACAGGCAGCGTTTCATCTCATCGAACAGGATCCCAATCTGGATTTACCTGAACACAAGGCACTGAAAAAAGCCTTGATGGAAAGATGGGGAAGAAAGTTGATGCTCGCACAGGTTGGATGAACAGGGAGAAAAAATGAAATGTTATAACTGTGGACACGAGCAGAATTCAGGTCGGTTTTGTGATCGATGTGGGATGATGATAACCAAGATAAAGATAGAAGATGAAACTTCCGATGAATATGAGTCGGCAAGGGAAAGGTATGAAGACGAGCGTCCCCAAAACCTCAGGTGCAAGTGTAGTCACATCCAGACACAGGGCAAATTTTGTGAAAAATGTGGGATGATGTTGGATTACTACCGGGCCATGCCTGAAGAGGACCTTCCTGAGGCACGTTGCCCTCAGTGTGGTGGTATGTCAACGAAACCTGTGTGCGGAAATTGTGGCATCAAGATTCCGGGCTTTCCATGGGAGGTGTCGCAGTGATTTCACGTCCCATGATGCCTGGAAGACCTTCTCTGAGACACGCAATAAGGGCAAAACTTCGAAAAGCAAAGCTTCATTCCGTCTGTGAAGAGGCAAAGTGTCCGAATATCAGCGAGTGTTTTGGAGCAGGCACAGCCACGTTTCTTATACTTGGTGACAAGTGTACCAGAGGTTGCAGATTTTGTGGCGTCACTAAAGGACGAAAACCGGATGAACCTGATCCTGACGAACCGGTACGGCTCGCTGAAACGGTTAGAGACCTGGAACTCAAGCATGCAGTAATTACCTCTGTGACAAGGGACGACCTTCCAGACGGTGGTGCTGGCGCGTTTGTCTCGTGTGTCAAAGAGATCAGGAGACTGTCTCCAGATACTACCATAGAACTTCTGGTGCCTGATTTTAGAGGTGACAAACATTCGTTGGAGAAGGTTCTCGATGTCGCACCGGATGTTTTCAACCATAACGTGGAGACCATTCCAAGATTGTACCACGAGGTAAGGCCTGGATCAGACATGAGGCGATCGCTAAGTTTGCTAAAAGAAGCGTCGAGGCGAGAGGGAATCCTGACCAAGTCCGGGTTGATGGTAGGGCTGGGAGAAAACGACCTTGAGGTATACCAAGTCCTGGAGAAGCTCGCAGAAAACGGATGCCAGGTGGTGACCATCGGACAGTATCTACGACCTGATTCCAGGAGTCTGGAAGTAAAGCGTATGGTATCACCTGGTTCCTTCGAGGGATACAGGCGTATTGGGGTTGAACTCGGGCTGAGGGTTGTGGCAGGAGACTTGGTCAGGTCTTCATGGCATGCTCAGGAAGTCTTCAATCGCGACGTCTAGAAGCGAGGCCTATCACTGCTAGTAACCACAGGAAAGCTGATGATGCTGGGCGGGAAGATGAACTACAACCGCATCCACCGGAAGATCCATCCTCGGAGTGAATCGTAAACAGTATTTTATCCGACCATTCGCTCGAAGCGCCATTGGAGTCCCGGCAACGCGCTCTCCACTGGTAGGCTGAATCAACAGCCAGAGATTTGGTCATCTTCAGCGTAGTAAAAGATATACCCTCTGGAACATTGTCTGCTGAAAACAAAACAGTATCCGTACCCACAGGATAGACTTCAAACTCGTACGTTATGGTATCACCGTCTTGATCCGTTGAGTTTTGTACCGTGAGTTCAGGATTTGTATCATAGATGTCAGCACCCTGGGAAGGACTGATGGGGACTGGTTTGGTAGGGGGAGTATTCGCAGCCAGGATGGTCATGTTTACGGGAATCAGGATTGGACTGTTGTCAGCGCTTTGTGAATCAACCTGTATCGATGAGCTGTACTGTCCAGCCGGCAGACCCGCCGTGTTGACATTCACAGAAACATATCCAGGAGATAAACCCGAATCAGGGGAACACGAAAGCCAGGATGAAGAGCACACAACGCTCCAGGACATCTGTCCACCATTCGTGTTGGTAATGGAAAGGCTTTTGGAAGAGGGGGAATCAGCACCTATTTGAGCAGAAAATGTCAAGGAGACAGGCGCCACAGCCAAGTGTGCAGGTTGTTCGATTAGCAAATTGACGTCAAGCCAACCTTCGGTGTTTTGGGACGATGTAAAGTGAATTGACCCTGAGTAGTGACCGGATGAAAGAGATGATGGATCAACCAAAATATCGACCTGTGATGGGGCTGTGCCTGAAGAAGGCGATACCCTAAGCCACTGTGAGTCGCTGGATGTAATCCAGTTCAGGGTTCCTCCGCCTGCGTTTGAGACCACGAGAGATTGGCTTAAAATCTGCTTAGATCCTTCCACTGCAGAGAAATCCATGCTGGTGCTGGAGAGAGAAATAACCGGAGGTTGGTTGTTGAGAATGAAAGAAACGCTCAAGATCTGTGGAGAGTTCTGAGCAGATGGAGAAGTGAACCTTACGCTACCGGTATGCGTGCCGGCATTTAGACCCGAGGGGTTTACGCTAATGTTCGTTGTTGTTGGAGTAGTGCCGGAAGAAGGAGACACGTGTATCCATCCGTTTTGAGAAGTTGCGCTCCAGGATAAAGAAGATGACCCTTGGTGACTGACGTTGACCGACTTGCTGCTTGGAGCCTGGCCTCCGACCGTCCCTGAAAAACTCAAAGAAGCTGGAGAAAGGTTCAGATAAGATCCGGCAGAACCGTCAATGCTGACATCGAAAGTCACATTGTCTCCAGACCTTTGTATGTTCAGTACGCTGATAACGGAAGAGTTGGATCCATACGGTTTGGAATTGGGATTAGAAGTGGGAGTAAATGCATCTTTGCTTCCGTATGGCCACGGGTCCGACGAGTCGCCATACTCATAGGCACTGGTGTTTAGCTCACGCAACCCGTCGGCCTGCTCCAGGTCAACCCAGTAATGGTTCTGATCATCGTTATTGGATTGATTGTCGTCAATGTGAAAAATCAACAATCCCTCTCCCGGCAAATAGGAGTCAGAGTCCAGCTTCTGCCTGTCTTCCAGTAAAAAATACTGATTGTATGGCATTTGTGTATTGATTAGGACTCCTTCTGAATTTCTCTCCACGGGATGAAGAGTTATACCATTTGTGTTTGCCTGGATGCGCTGTGGCTCTACCCAGCCAAGCTTGTACTTGGACCAGATACTGAAATGACTTGGCACTGTTCCATCCATGTCGGGGCCTGCCCATGGCCCTGAGGCCATCAAGCCCCACAGGCCTATGCCGCCTGAGTCGTATCCATAGTCATAAAGATCGGGTAATCCGAGGAAATGTCCTGTTTCGTGTACTATCACTCCGATCTGGGTGATGTGAACTCCATCAGCCCTGATCTCAGGCTCGGTATGGTAAGCGTCAAATAAAACTCCATCTTTGTAAAATGTGTCACCCGTCCAGGTAAGTGATGCGTAATGAGAGTGGATGTAATTGGAATTGTTCGTTGTCTCGTAGCCAGGACCCGAGTGAATGATATCCACTGCGTCAATCTTTCCATCATTGTTGCAATCGAACTGGGTAAAGTCGAATCCCTGGTTGTCCAAAATATCGGTGGCGTCCTTTATCATCTGTTCAGGGTGACCATAGACATCCGAGTTGTAGGCATAATACCGATCGTTTTGGGGCAGGGTTATCCATCCAACAATGGTCGATGTGAAATTGACCAGACCGTAAGATACCTCTGAATAAAATGCCTTGAAGGAACCGGACGAACCGTTGAAAACAGGGTCAAATTCAGAAGACTGGAACTGATAATTCTGGTTGGCAAATTTTACAAGAATGACCAAGTTGCACAAGGTTCCGCTCACCCTTGATGGTGACTTGGAGACATCCTGCATCAACCTGTCTCTCATGCGACGGATCTGCTGCCTGACTTGCTTTGAAGGCATGAGGTGGCGTTGCAGACCTAAGGTTTTAGGATCTACTGTTCCGTGACGAAATTGGGTAGGGTGAAGTCTGCCATCGTCGCCAAGCCGTGCATAGTTCCAAAAGCCCGTGGATTCATCAAATGCAACAGCCCACCCATCCAGGTCCTCGGTCCAGGATAGATACTCGTCTCCAAACATCCTTGCCCATAAAGTAGAACCATCCTGATTTTCGATGACAATGGGAAAAGGAGGAGCAGGCACAGCGCTGACAATATTGCAAAGCGCCAAGAAAAAGATCCCCCCAAGGAATGTCTGCCAGGCAAGATTTTTCATTCATGGTCTCCAGTTCATTATTATAGAACATGCTTTTCAAATGTTAGGACGTAGCAAAAGAATGTCCAAGATCAAAATACAATTTTACAGACTATACGAAGTTTATTGTAAAAGTATGTGACCTTGCGCACACTTTTTGTTCAAAAAAACGATAATGTTCCGTATTGAAAATTGTAGGTTTTAGCTTCAGTATGAACAAACTATGCATTATAACCACAGGAGACAGAGATGAAATTTCATGAACGGATTTTCGTGTCGCTATTGGCCCTTTTTATCACTTCTACAACGTGGGCCAAAACCTTCGATGTCTTAGTGTCGTTTGATGAGCCTCAGGTTTGGATTGATGATCAGGGATTTTCTCATGTGCAATTACATGACACAATCAACACAGGAACAGTCGGCGAACCATCTATTCCGGTCCGTACCATTTACTTGGCCTTACCCCAGGGTCAAAAGTTGAATTCCGTGCAGGTTGATGCTGGTGCAACTAGGGCTCTTGACGGTGAACATGTGGTTTTTCCCATCCAACAACCAACGCCTCTGAGCAAACCTTATCCCATCGAGTTCGTTCAACCTGATCCTGGAATCTATCTGGTTGATTCGAATTTTCCCGCTCAACCCTTCAAGGTTGATGCAAACCAGACGCTTTTGGGATTTACTATCGTTCCCATTAATCTCTTCCCGGTGGAATATAATCCTTCTGAGGGGACCCTGCGTTTTAGTCAAGTCATGAGAGTCGTAGTTACAACCGAGGTTGATAGAAATTTTCCTGTTCTCCCGGAGACTTTCAGAGGATACGCTGAAGACTTCGATAGGGTGGCAGCACTGGTGGAAAATCCCAGATCTCTCGATTCATATCCCCTCAGGACCCACGAGAATCGCGGTCCAGATTATCGGTATGTAATTGTGACTTCAAATGCAATGCTCAATTGCTCAGGCCCCAACAATCTCCAAGCCTTGGCACAGGAGAAGGAATCACGCGGAATTCCCACTCATATCGAGACAGTCGAGAACATCCGATCGAACTACTCAGGTTCCGATGATGCAGCAAAAATTCGAGCATTTCTTTTGGACATGTATCAAAACCACAGCACTCAGTTCGCACTTTTGGCAGGAGATTCAGATCTTTCCGTAGTTGGGGGTGAGACTCAGGCTCCCGTGGTTCCAGTCAGATATCTGTGGGGTAATATCGGTTCCGGCGATGATGATATTCCCAGCGATCTATACTATGCCGCGCTGGATGGCACCTTTGATGGAAACAACAATGGCACATATGGTGAAGCCGGCGATAACGTGGATCTCATGGCAGAACTTTCGGTTGGCCGCGCTCCTGTTGATTCGTGTACCGAGGTGGCTAATTTTGTCAGAAAGACTCTTGCATATGAGAACTCGACTGGCGCCTATTTGAAGAAGGTGCAGATGGTGGGGGAGTTTCTGTGGGGTGACGGATCCAATGATGAGGACTGGGGAAAGGGGTACATGGAACGCATTAGGCTCTCGTCTCAGGCAAACGGTCTGGACACAAAGGGATTTTCTGAAAACTCGTTTTTCAATGTTGCGACCATGTATGATCGTGACCTGGGAGGTGATGGGTCATGGAACTCTTCTGATATCTTGGGTATAATCAACGCGAATCCCCACATCATCAATCACCTTGGACATTCGTATACCAACTACAATATGCGCATGGAATCTGATGACATCATAAGCGGCATGAACAACACCTCGTACTTTTTTGAATATTCACAGGGTTGTTACTGCGGTTCGTTCGACAACAGGTTCGATGATCAATACAACAAAGAGACCTACTGGCAGGATTCGTTTGCAGAGCATATGACAATCGACAGCGCAGGTGCTTTTGCCGTAATAATGAATACCAGGTACGGTCTCGGTGGGTATTCGAATTATTTTCATCGGCTTTTCTGGGATTCTATGTTCAGAAACGGTCAGAGCCGACTCGGGGACATGAACAACGCTTCAAAGGATCAACTATCAGGATACGTATCCGGTGATACCGGCATGAGATGGGTGTATTACGAAGCGACGTTATTTGGAGATCCTGAAGTCTCTATTCATACTTCGTCTTCATCAGGCACTGACCCTGTCATCGGCCTTCCTTCTCAAGCTCCATGGTTTCTTGTCATCGAAAACCTGGATAATCCCGGACCTCAGACTATCACCATAAGAAACGATGGTGCTGATAACTTGGATTGGCAAGTCAGCTGGGATGCCTCGTGGCTCGATGTCAGCCCGACTTCCGGTACTGCTCCAACGGAAATTACCTTGAACGCAGATGCCACGGGACTATCTGAGGGGACCTATGAAGCCAATTTGACCTTTACTGCTCCAGAGGCTACGAATTCTCCTCAGCAACTGGTGGTGACCCTCTATGTGATAAATGTTCCATCGGTGGTAGCGACCTATAACGATTCAGCTTCTCCGACCATCGACGGGGTCATAAACCCAGGCGAATATCCTGGAGCATCCATCATTGAACTTGCCACTCCGGAAGGGCAGCAGACCGCCACGGCAAAACTAATGCACGATGGTTCCAAATTATACATGGCAATCGATATCCCTGCTGACACGGACAACGATGATGCAGACGTTATCTTATTGGATATGGATACGGACTCGGATGGGCTGTGGCCGACTTCTGCAGGCAACGACGGGGATTTCCAGTTCTACGCGGATGGTAGCCAATACTTTGCTCCTTTGTATAACCCCGGTTCAGGGGTAGAGGTCGGGGAATATACTACGCCCAACGGTATCGAACATGCTTTTGGGTTTTCCAATGGACACAGGGCGGTGGAGATCGCCATCGATCTTACCACGAGTAATTTACAACGCTCCATGGGAGAACAATTTGGTTTATTCCTGTTCGACTATGATTTTGTGCAGGGAGATCAATTTGATATGCTCGCTAACTGGCCCTTTGCTCTGCAGAGTTGGGATGATGCCAAGTACCTGGGAAAGGTCACCATAGGTTCGGATACAGACAGCCTTATTGCTAGTCCTTCTTCTGTATACCTGGAAGCCACACAAAATAGCGGCTCTACTGATCCTGTACATCTTACCATTTCATCCACCACTGCAAATTCTCTGTCCTTTAGCCTGAACACGGATTCATCATGGTTGCACATAGAGCCAGCGTCTGGAACGACACCCGCAGTGATTAACGTTTGGGCGGATCCCTCCGGCCTTTCCGTAGGGACCAAGAGTG
>CAYSLH010000095.1:9841-15356 GCA_964431605.1 uncultured Myxococcales bacterium | reverse complement strand
CCTTGTGGCGCTTTTGTGACAATTCACAAAAAGGCAATGTTGCGAGGCTGCATCGGAACATTTGTAAGCGACCGTCCTCTCGTTGATACTGTGCAGGAGATGGCCATCTCGGCATCCACCAAAGATCCTCGCTTTGCACCCATGAGCGAAGATGAACTAGGCGAAGTAGACCTGGAAATATCTGTACTGAGCCCGCTTCGCCGGATATCGGATCCAACTGAAATAGAAGTAGGACGCCATGGAATCTTCATCACACGCGGATTTTACTCGGGAGTACTGCTGCCGCAGGTGGCAACGGAACAGGGTTGGGATCGAGACACGTTTCTGCAACAAACATGCATAAAGGCAGGACTGCCCACAGATGCATGGAAAGACCCTGCTACCAAAATCGAAATATTTGAAGCACAGGTTTTTGGCGAAAACGATATAAATGGACAGTAGTTTTTCACACCGCTGGGAACCCGGATTGTGAACTTGCCACCGACTGCGGATTGTCCCTAACTTGCTGCGGGATGTTTTTCTTGAATTTGACAAAATAGTTCGCTGCCACTTGGTCCAGTATGTCCTCTGTCATCTGCGGCTCAATCCCTTGGTAGGCACACAAGTCCTGGACCTGCGCTAAAAGATCCCTTGGCTCGCAGCAGTTGAAAGGTCTTGTGTATTTTCGATAATGATTTTGGATAAGATAATCTACCTTGCCTTCGTCCCACAGGACCCTGCGCTTTTTGCATTCAGCCTGGAATATCTCTTTGTACAAAGTCTCATCAGGTCTACTGACTTCGAGCTTGTAACGCACCCTTCTCAAGAATGCTCCATCCACGAGATCCGCGGGGTCCAGGTTCGTGGAAAACACAACGAACACATCGAAAGGTATCTGGAGCTTTTTTCCTGTGTGCATACCCAAAAAATCCACTTCGCTTTCCAAGGGAACGATCCAGCGGTTCAAAAGAGCCTTGGGCGATATGGTCTGACGACCAAAATCGTCCACCAGCAACATACCGCAGTTTGCCTTCATCTGAACCGGCGCTTCGTAGTATTTCACTTGTTCGGAATACGACAGGTTCAGATCATCCAGAGTCAACTCACCGCCAACTATCACCATGGGTCTGGAGCACCTGACCCAGCGTTCGTCCAACGGACCTGAATGCTCCACGGGTTTATGGATTGTCTCATCGAAAACCTTGATTACGAAATCGTCTACGATTATTGCGTGAGGTACGAAAACATCTCCGCCAAAACAGTTGGTCATACGCTGGCAAATGGCCGTCTTCCCATTTCCTGGCGGGCCATAAAAGAACAAGGCCTTTCCTGAGTTCATGGCCGGACCAATTGCGCCATAGACCTCGTCTCTGAGCACCAGATCTTTAAAGTGTGGTTCCAGGTCAGCACGCTGCAACGAGTTTCCACGGATGGTTTGTGCTGCTACCGCCTGGCAGTAATAGGAAAAAGGCACAGGAGCAGGTCCAACATATTGGTCGCGGTCCATGGAGTGCTGACAAACCCTGTGGCCAGCGTCTGTCATGGCGATGATCATTCCAGACCTTCCCACACCTGCATGGCTAGAGCCCCTGATATCCACAAGCTTCATCTTGCGAAGTCGCTCTATGATCCTCTCTATTATGGCTGACGGTAAGCAAACCCGGTCTGTAATCTCACCACCGGACATGTCTCCACCCTGGAAAAGATGTTTCAGTACCAGCTCCTCCAGATACGAATGGCTCAAGCCTGTATCTCTCACAGAATGAGGCGGTTCAGGCAAAAACACAGGGTCGTCCGGTTTTCTGGGCCTGGTTACGGGCTTCATGTTCACCGAAGAACGAGCCTCGGGTTTTTGTTCCACTTCATCAAAATCCACTGGGTTCATGCCTACAAGAGTGCTGCCCACATCGTTGAAATCATCCTGGCTCACTAGTCTTCTCCTTCTGAATCTGGTTCCGAAGACGCCATGGAAAGGCCGCCAAAAGATACCCTCACATCTGGATCATCGGTAAACTCTTTTGCAAATCGCCTAACCGCATCTGACACCTTAGAAGCTGCCGACGGTCTGAATCTTACGAACACCGCCTGTTGTGCCTCATCTACCCACTGGGAACTAGAAGCAGGAGACAAATCCAACAGTCGTTGAATATGTTCGGGATCGGAGATCCGTTTTTGGGGATCTTTTACCAGAGCCAGGTTTATGAATTCGGCCAGCGACTCCGGAATATCTTCACGTAGCGTCCGCACATCCGGAGGCTCTTGGCGCACATGGGCTTTGAGCATATCCATCACCAGTTCATGCTGAAAAGGCAACCTTCCCGTAAGCATCTCAAAGCCCATTACTCCTAACGCGTATATATCCACCCTTCCATCAGTGACCTTTCCCATGGCCGTCTCCGGGGCAATATACTGAGGAGTTCCATCCACAGACTGCGTACCATCCGCACCTGCCCCTATGGAGATGGGACGGGCAAGCCCAAAATCCATCAGCTTCACCTCACCCCTCGCATCCAATGCAGCGTTAGCCGGCTTTACGTCCCTGTGAGCAAAGCCCTTGCTATGAGCATAGGAAAGAGCAGCAGCCATCTGCCTGAGGATGGAAGCTGTCTGATAAGGATCCAGCCTTGTTTTTTCCTTTATCAGGTGGGCGACATTCTTACCGGATAGCTTTTCCATAATAATGAAAAAGGTTGCGTACGCAGACTTTGTGTCGAAAATCTGCACGATGTTCGGATGAGACAAGGAAGCCATGAGTCTTGCTTCAGCCAAAAACCTCTCACGGAACTTAGCGTTGTAGACCAGAGAATGGGAAAGCATCTTCATGGCTACGGTTCTGTTCAGCGTCGGGTGCAGTGCCTCGTATACCTTGCCCGTAGCGCCTTCTCCCAGTTTTCCAATAAGCTTGTACTTGCCCACATTTCCTATGCCACCTTTTTCTTCCAGGCGATGCCCAAGAATCTCGGTCAGAAAACGCGCGAGATTAGGATACTCCTCCAGCAACGGCTGTAAAGTGGCCCTGTCCAGGACGATAGTCTCTGTTTGTTCCTCTGCGATGACATCCGCGGTGCGCACCTCACCTGTCAACAGTGCCATTTCTCCCACGAGTTCACCAGATCCTAGATGAAAGACCATTCTCTCCTTGCCGGATTCGTCGATGATGGGCACCTTGACAAGACCTGCGCGGATCACGTGCATGGTGTCGCCAGGTTCTCCGGCACGCATCAGTTCTCTACCGGGAGCATAAGTGTTTATGCGAGCCTGGTCTGCAAGACTCTGCAAATCCTCGAACTGAATTCCGTCGAACCCCTTGACCTTTGACAAAAATTTAGCGATTGACATACGGCAGAGATTAACCTTCAAACAGCACTCTAGTCAACATCCGAGAAAATTTCTGATTTCCCAGCCTCCTCTGCAGCCATTGACCTACCTACACACATCCACCCCAAAACAGTATTTTCCCAACTGTTCTGGCTCTCCAGTATGTTTTCACCATAAAGCCATCTTTGTTCATCTTTGGCTTGGAGCAAAAACATCCCTAAATGGCCCGAGGTAGCGTCTTTCCGGAGACCAATCAGTGACCGCGAAGACCACATCGGAAAAAGCCCCGTCAAATTCCTTCTTCAGTGCCTGTCGAAAGTCACGAGCCGTCCGATGAGGATCATTGCCGAAAGCGCCGCACCCCCAGGCACCAAGCACCAACACCGTGTACCCAAAAGACTGTGCGATGGCCAGCACCCGATGAATACGCCGTTGCAGCAAGTCACCCGACGTCGGCTGGCCTATTACAGGCGCATAGGGTGCAGCGCATGTAATAAAACTAAGCAGCCAAGGTTGCTCCAACGCAGCGCCATCGTCGGTCCGAAACACTGGCACATTCGAAGAACAGATAGCCCATTCGGTGGAGTCGGGTTGTGGGCGGTTACGGTGGGCTTGGTACATGGGATCACCAACAATCGTTTTGTACAAGGCACTGGATCGACAAAGTACTTCCTCTTGAGCTCTAGCGCCTTTTAGGAAACCTCCGCCCGGATGAATACCGTTTGCAAAGTTCAACGCCAAAGGCTTTAGACCTTTGTCAGCGAGTCGTCGCGCCGCACCGAGAGTCGTTTCATTGGTAACTTGAATGAGTGTCTCAGAAAAAGTGGCGGATTCACGCTCCTGCAGAATCGAATCAGGAGGGATGCTCACTCTAGAGGCACAAGCTGCCTGTACATGCCGACTCCAATCGACCGTCTTGCCACCTTCACACACATAATGGCCAGTGTCAGCTGCCTCTACCGCCGACCTTCCCAACTCGATTGCCAGGTGACGAGGAACATCCAGTTCCCTCTTTCGAGCCTCAGCCATTTCATCGGAATCCATACATGGTAATGTTTTCAGCATGATAAGTCGTCCCTTACCCCATGGCGATCCAAGCCCTGAAATCAGGCACCCTATAATTATGCTTATTTCACCCTACACACATCCGCCCCCATCCACTCCATGTTTATACTACAGTTTTTACAAGTCAGACTGAATGGAGCATGGAGATCGATGTTTCCAGTACAGGCACCTTGGATCCTCGTACAGTCCAGCGACAGGTGATTGAAATCAGTGATGGTTCCCGTGCATGTATCCTCATATCCGTATTCTTCCAGCCAGAAAAACACAAAGCACCTCCAATCCAGGTTCATATGAATGAAACCTGGATTTGGTTCATCGAAACAATTTGTCTCGAACCGGTAAAATCCATATGAATCGATACAACCAGGTGGAGTCTCGTGAACTCCTCCTGCGCTGTCTGCGAATACAGCATGTCCATCAGGGATGCCCTGGACACATCCATCGAGTGAATCGGAAACCTCAACATCATCATTTCCATCTATGCCGCAACAAGTGTCACCATCCTGTGGCTCTGGTCTGTCGTCTCCATCCCACCCGTCCGGTTGCCCTTCGATTCCTTCTCTGTCCACCACTGACTTGTCCATTGGAGCATAGTCCACACAAGCTGAAAAAGAGACAGCCGCCATGGACATGACAATGCAAACGATCAGAAGTGATTTAGATCTATAAGCCATATAAGTTCTCATCAGCATCACCCTCCACTTGCTATTGCTTTGATACGAGACATATCATCGTCCTTGGTTGACCATCGAGTAAACGAGTTTGTAAATAGCTTCACGAAGGATTCTGCAACAAGTACGCCAACAACAAGCACTAGTTTGATTTTTGCAACTCCTTGAAAACATGTGATTATGATTTCTTATCAGTAGTGAATTGTCGTGACAGTGTTGCTGGTGGGCTACATTGATATATGTCCGAACCTACAGGCTAATACACTTGAAAATCCAGCAAGCTCAAAAATTATTCTGTCAACCGCAAGTGCCTTCGCACCAGCCATTGCCACAATAAATATTGCAGGTCTGTCCTTCGACGCAATCCGCATCGGTATCACATGAATCATCTGTTCCACCAATACATATCCCGTTGCCAGTACACTCACCGCCAGGAATGCACTCAACAATGCAATACTCGCCATCACCACAGTCGGCGTCTG
>CAYSLH010000095.1:0-9741 GCA_964431605.1 uncultured Myxococcales bacterium | reverse complement strand
ACACCAACCGTTACCGCAATAAGTATTGCAGACTTCGTTGGGAGCACAATCTGCAGCCGTATCGCATTCACTCTCAGGACCACTTCCTATACACATTCCTACGCATCCAGCATCAGAAGAACAGTTCACCACGCAATGGTCGCCATTTTCACAGTCGTCGTCAGTTTCGCAACCTGCGATGGGATTATCCACGCAATCTCCATGACACCAGCCGTTTCCGCAATACACCTGGCATGTCTGGTTGGCACCGCAATCAGCGTCACTCTCGCACCCGGGATCCACGGGTTTGCAAATGCCCTGACACCATCCATTACCACAATAACTGTCGCATACTTCGTTTGGAGCGCAATCCTCGTTTGATTGGCATCCTCTGTCGGTATCCACACATGTCCCCACAGGAGGATAAGGAGGAATGCCACCTGCAACAACACACACCTGGATTGGTTCGCAGTCAGCGTCGCTCTGGCACCCTTCAATCTCTCCAGTATCCTGGCAATGTGTATCGCATGCCCCACCCGGGATACAATCTACTATGCACTGTTGGTTCACCCCACAATCTGCATCAGAAGTACAATCAACGCAGTCCGGATCAGGCCCCGGACATACCCCGACGGAAATCAGGTCAGCATCACAAGCACCATCTTCGTAGAACCCTAGCTCAAGACAAGGATCACAACCAGGCTCAAGATCATACTGGGCGCAAATATCCACACCATCAGCCTTGTAATCATGAAGCATTTTTTTTGAGATATCATCATGATGCTTGTTCGCATCGCCAGCACCGCTACATCCAGCAACTGCAAAAACACCAACCAACAATAACGTTTTTCCGACCCACAATTTCATCTCATCTCTCCCATCTTGTTGAAATTAAACTTCAAATACACTGATAACCGACTATCGGTGTTCCGCGGTCATCAGCATCTATCTATCAATCTAACGATTCAGAAAGGTAAACTGGACAAAAAAATCAATCATCACCGTCGACGCCACCATCATATCCAGAGACACATCGTGACGACAGACACGCCATGTCCGGAGGACAGTCATTGGCACCCAAGCAACCACACTGGCCATCAACACATGTCCAGTTGAATTGGTTTTCTGTACAATCTTTGCAGTCCTGCCCACAGCCCTTGCTGTTGTATCCACACTTCACCGAGCCATCACCACCGTCATCTGATCCACCATCGTCTGTGCCTCCATCCTGTTGGGCGGAAAAAGATAAGCAGACCCCCTCTATACAATTGAGATGGCCGGGGCAGTCCCTGTCATCCCTGCATCCGCAATGATCTCCGAGACAAGCCCAATCACTCTGCAAGCTGTTACAATCGACACAGTCAGGTCCACAATGCCTGTTGTCATCACACTCCTGGCAGGACTGGAGATAACAATACTCACCGTGATGGCATCCGGGCGTACAAGGAGCCTCCTTGCAGGAAAGCTCTTGTGGCATACATATACCGCTGCCTTCGCAACACTTCCACCCATCTACACAAGGACAGGATCTGTTTTCTAATGACAATTGATCAACACACGATGGAAGTTCCCAAAACAGCATGCTCGAGACAGCTAAATAGATAATCCGTTTCATCAAAACCGCCAATACATTTCAACGCCTGAAGTGGTAGAAAAGTTCCCCATCCTGAATTCGACTCCGCTATCAGGCCATAGTAGAAACACCAATCCTAAAACACCACTTGCCGCAGCTAATGCATAGGAAATTTCTGCACTCGTGTTTGCCTGTCCGATTCGATCGTTGATGGAGGCAACATCTCTCTGTGAGGTTTTACTCGATACTCCACTGCGATAACTCAGGGCAAACACCGATGAAACAACACCCGAAATTACAGATGCTACAGAGAGCCCTGCCAGGCTCCAACCCACCGTATCCTTCCAGTGCATACTGGAATATGCTGATTCGTATACATCCACCACCGGCACGGGCTCAAAGCTGTATTCCTCGACGTCTTTTTTACTAAACGGCAACGAGAACAGAGATCGAAGGGATTGTTCCAACGGTCCTCTCTGAGCAACCTTTGAAATACCTTGATCCTGCTCTTGCAGATCAGCCACTGACACAACCTGTTTGACACGGGGGATAAAAAGCTCAGTCCCCGTATCGACCCTACGAAGATACAGATTCCCCATGTTCAAAGGACGAAAGATGCTAAGCGATTGTCCAGGCGCATTGTGAAAATCCGCTATCCTTATTCCTCGAAAATCTTCCATGAAATAGTGCGCTGAGCTACTTCCGTCTATGTCCAACCGTCTTTTCAAAGCCACACGAATGTCCAACAGGTTTTCGGATCCTGAAGGATGCCTGGCAAAAACCCTTGGCCTTAACCGTTGGTTGGGGATTGCTGCATTGGCTTTTTGTACAAATGCTGCTATCTCACGGTAGTCGACCCATCCATCACCATTCGCATCGGCAGCCCCATAGAGGCCCGACCTGACCTCGTGACTGAAGACCCCGGCCTGAAACCCCTCCCATTCAAAGCTCTTCTGACTCGATGTGGTCGATAACAACAGGCCTACGTTTTCATCATCCACCAACGGACCGTGATGGCTGAATCCGACGATGGGTCTTCGACGCCCCCCTGGTCCCCTTGTGCTGGCCAGGAGCAAGGAATAACAGGCATCCACTATTACGTGAGTTGTGTCAGCACCCATGCGTTTGACCACGAATGTTTCTAAATCATCCGAAGTAAGTCGTTCATCACGCAAAAGAATATAGCCTTGCCCCCCCTTGGCGTTACCATGACCAGAGTAAATGAAATACAATGCTGTCTTGATACCACGCTGACGGGCACGAGCAATCTCATCCCTGAGAACGATTATATCATCCAAGAGGTTGGCCTTTGTAGGGATGCGTGCTTCTGCGCTGGCCTGTGGCTGCAAGAGCCTTGTGTCCTTGTCCGCCCGCATGAGCAAAAGTGTTTTTGCTCCGAGCGCCCTGAACAGGTTGAAGTACATAGCAGCATCATCATCTGCGTAACGTAACAACGGCAACTCATCGTCAACACCCTGATTGACACCAACTATCAATGCAAAGGTCGCTTCCGATGCTTCGCGTGCCATTGTATGGGTACCGGTCAATATCTGTATAAAAATGATCGGCCAGAGGATAAGAAAACGGTATCTCATTTCAGTGCACGACTCCCAGGGAATAAACATGGACAACGCAATGGTCAATTCTGATCATAGAGCCCGGTTTTATTCCGGAAAAAATTTTCTCCATTTGTTTTACGCTATAACGAGTATCGCTGAAGACAGCGTACAAGAACAGTCGCCCTGGAGAAAACTGATGGGACACTGCGTCCGGAAGCTCATGCCAGGAGACATCTCTGGATATTTCAATGGCAAGGGGATTTTCGTCAGCCCGGCTCCAGGCTGGATAAAACCAGAAAACCTTTCCATTCTCGTCGACTCCGAATACCATCAACCATTTTTTTTCATAGGAGTTCAGATAGCTGAATGCCAGCTCGTCATTTTGCTTAATTTGATCCTTGACCAGTTGAGGAGAAGAACCACTTTGGATGCGATAAATCATGAGACTTGTAGATGGTGGTATATCCCCACCCCTTGCCACCCATCCGGAATCATCCATGGATACAGGCCATAGTGCAATGACCAAGATCGCAACAATCGCTGATGCTAATGCTGCTGTAACGGAAAGGAACCAACCAGACCTTGGTTGGCTAACAAACCTGACACCGAGTCCCATGGCGATGCGCTCCTTTGGGCTTGCTCTATTCAATGCTGGAATCATCAAGTGCCAGTTGTAATACCTCTTACACTCAGCGCACTCACGAAGATGTTCGCGCCAGGAATGTTCCTTAGCAGCAGAGAGTTTTCCGTCAAAATGCTCATCTACAAAATGGATCTGCGGGCAATTTGACTCCATCATGAGCCCTGCGCTCCTTTCAGAAAACGCCTCAGTTTTCGTTTTATCTGGCGTTCCTGGTATGCGAGAGTTGTGCGCAGCATTCCAAGGGTATCGGCAGCTTCCCTCTGGTTCAGTCCCTGGACGAACCTCGCTTTAAAAACAGACCTGAGTTTCTCGGAAAGACACTCATCGTTAAAACGCTCCAGCGTTATCCTCACATCTGTTCTGTCCATGAATTCTGAGGTGCCCTGGACTTGAAACATATCCATGTCCTTCGGTTCTTCGTTTTGCTCTCTGCAATACTTACGCCAAAAATCCACCGCTCGATTTTTCGCTACGGTAGACAACCAAGCTCTCAAGGAACCGCCCTTGAAGTTTCTTCTCATCTTGTCATCTGTGATGATTCGAAAAAAAACTTCATGCACTACCGTCTCCTGGTCGGCTCCGTGCAAGATTCTCCCGACCGACTGAAAAACAACGTCAAAATGATCAACATAACATTCGCGCATAACTGTACGATCACCTGAATAAAAGCCCTCAAGCCATTTTTCCTGAGAGATGGATTTTTCTTGTTTACCCAAAAGTCAGTCATCCCTTTGGGAAAATTGATATCTCCAGTACATTCTCAACCAATGTCGCCACTATTATTACAACGTCTGGGCAGACAGTTTAAGACAGAATTTTTTATGTTGTTCCGGGGTCGGGTCTGGTCACTTGACTCTTATAAGTGTCAAGTGACCAGACCCGACCCCATTCCAGCCACTGTTTCATAGCTTTCAAAGAGGGGGCTGAGGGCTTGACGTCAGGCAAATGCATTAGCTCGTCTCCGCGTCCGATCGCACTGAGCATCCTTGACAAGGCATCATATATCCACTGGCCACCTTGATCTTTTTTGCACTGATGGGCGTATCTCACGCACTTTAGCCCGTCGAACCAGCAGTGGGCATCAAAGGCAAAGGTCTCGGCATTACGGCTGTTTTTTCTGATCTTGTCCAGAGCGTCGAACGCCCTGTGTAATTGCAAAAAATTCAAAAGATCCGGGCTGGCTTCGCTCTCTAACGCGATCGGATTTTCAAACCCCATTCGTAACGACCCGAACCACCGCTTCAAGTCAAAAAACGCCCCGACCGGTTCAGCAAATAAGTATTGTTCTGTTCCCTCCTCCACGCACCTTCTCATGGCTCGTCCCGTACCGAACGGGACCCTGGAGGACAAGCGTGCTGCTGGATGAACCACCGCATCTCTTATCTTCACGAGCCCTTTGCCCCTAGCAAGCTTGATCAACTTCTGGGCAAAGTAAAAATCCTCGGCAGCCTGTCTGGTGGGCATACCGTCCGCCATGGCGTAGCCTTGGGCCGAGGCGACCAGGCTGGAACCTATCGTTGGATACGAAAAAGGAGATCCGGCAAGCTCCAAGCCCAGCTCGAAATATCTCATCCACGTCTCATAGGCCAAGATGGCTTTTGCCAAGGTAGGATCTTTTGGAATGGGATGCTCGCAACGACAAACACCACCAAGGGGCGCGTCCTTTCGGGCAAAAATTTTCAAAATTGCATCAACGTACCCTGGTTCCACCGGAGAGTCCGCGTCCAGACACGCCAACGCCCCATCTTCTACGTGACCTGCGGCCAAAAGACGCATCAAGCCAAGGTCCATACCCACACGCCTGGCCAGGCCCACTCCCGCCACCTGAGCTTCGAAAGATTTTCCCGGAGAACACCTGTCTATCACCAAAGTCCTGAGCCCTGCGCTCTTACGTTCTTTCAACAACTGCAATGTATCCTGGTTGTCCTTGAGAATATCATCTGCGGCGTCGGCAGGATTGTTCACCACGACTATGACCTCGACCTCGTCCAATCTTTCAGAACCCTTCTCCAAGGAATCGAGTACTTCACAGATTCCAGCAGACTCAGTCATGGCCGGGATGACGATACACAATCGGAGACCACGAGCGACGGGCGCTGTGCCCGCTTCAGGGACATCCAGAGCGTGACGAGCCAGGTATCTATCGACTGCAGAAAGATTGGTCATGCCAAAACAATATCATCTTTCCCGTCTCCGTAAAGCTACCGTCCAGATAGCATGATGGATAAGCGTTTGACCAACGATGATGAATCCCTCTATCACGGATGAGTATACGATCGGCGCAGTCGCTGGCATTAGCAGCTATTTGAAAAACCGGATCATTATAAAAGTTCTGGCACAATGTTCAGTCCTTTCCTATCATAACCTTGGAATAGGAAATGAGGTTGAAAAAATGTTCAAAGAATTTTCAATCAAAAATTACCGAGCTATCGATGAGCAAGGACTCGATCTGTCGCTTTCTCCTTTGACGATACTTGTCGGTCCAAGTGGATCCGGCAAATCCAGCTTTTTAGAGGCAGTCGCTCTGACAGCACAAAGTGCCATTGAAGATCCATCGAGATACGACTTGGTGCTGAATGGTTCAATTATAGACATTTATGGAGGTCTTACAAGGCAGTACAATATTGGAAAAGAAATCTACAACGCAAAGGATGTCTTGCGAAAACTGAGCACAGGTTTTGAAATCAGGATTGACGAAGAAAGATGGAATCAAAGCGGATTCGCAAATTCTCCACCACCCATTATAAAAAATGCCACGACGTGGCCTCCGAACACATTTTCTTATTCTTGGGGAAGAAAAGGAACAGATGGTTCATGGAAAGCATGCTGGTCTCACGTTTTTTCAGTTGATGGGATGCGTTGCTTCGAAATAGAGACTAGTGCAACCGACGACGGGGCTCCTGGCTCTTATATCACAAAACTTCGATTAGGAGATTTATCCGAATATTGTGGCGAGACCGTAAACCTTGGAATTGACTTCGAAAGGGTTTTACATGAAGGACTAGCATCCAATAGCTTGATAAACAGTATACCGACATCTCACCCTCAGGTATTGGAGATTTTCAAAACCTCACTATCGTTCCTTCAATTCATTAGAAAAGAGCTGCTTGCCCAACTAAACAAAACCTCATTTCTCTCCGGCCTCAGGGGAAAGCAACTGCTGAAAAGCGAATCTGGCACCGAATCTGGAAGAATAGGACAGCATGGAGAACTTGCGAAGCGACTTCTCGTAAGTCAAAGAGCACGCCGTCATCCTGCTTACCAAAAATTACAAAAATGGGCTTCCAGGTTCAACCTCCATGAAATCGACTCAAGCCTCGTTGATTCAAACGAGATATCAATTTCTTTCTTAGACAAGGCCACGAACTCCATTCTCGAAATAGAAAGTGGTGCCGCAGGATCGATACAAGGCCTACTGATTGCGACTCAAATACTCCTTGCCGAACCAGGATGCTGTCATCTCGTAGAAGAACCGGAGATTCATATGCATCCACAATTTGAGGCAGAACTTGCCTTACTTTTTGCTAATGCAATTGAACTTGGACAGCAGATAATCGTCACTACTCACAGCGAGATACTCATATCGGCTATTGCAAATGCCGTAAGGTCCAAGCGCATTCCTTCGGGGCAAGTCTCCATATGGCACCTTGAACGTAGCTCAACCGGCAAGATAGAAAACAAAAATGTTGAGATCAGCGAAAAAGGTAACATTGATGGCTGGATAAGTAGTTTCAGACAAATAGAGGAGAAATTATTCGATGAGTGGACACAAGCGCTTCCTGTCGCCCAAAAAAAGGATAGTTATTGACACGCACGTTTTACAGGCTGCGACCTTGAAAGAAATGCACACGAGGCATCCTTCGGAGCAACCACCAGAAAACAGCAAACAGGAAAATGATGCATACGAGTTGATAAGAGAGGTGATCAAAAACTCCCCTGTGCTTGTGTTCTCACCTGAACAATGGAAAGAGGCCCAAAAACATGTTTATTTACGTCATCCATCGACGTACGACATAATTCGGGAACTGGATGAAAAAAACAAACTCGAACGAATTGAAGCATCTAGACTTGAAGGTGCTTTACCTACTGTCGTAATACAAGCATTGAAAGGCAAAAGAGGCAAAAAGCACTCTTCACCCAAAAAGGGCCATAAGAATGTAAGTGATGATATCCACCTGTTTGAAGCAGCTTTTGTTACCGACAAGATATTGATAACTGAAGATGTAAACATACTTGACAATGAAGAGATAAAAAAATTCGTTTTCAAAAAGACTAATATCCAAGTTTTCAGGGTACAAGAAGCACTGGCGAAACACGAAGCGACAAAAGACTACTGAGACTCATCTCGTCGAAAAAATACTATCCCAACACACCATCCGCATACCAGCGTGAATGCTCCCCATCGAAAAAAATCCGGTAAAGCCCACCGCCGTCCAACTCTACGTCATAGTAATCCCTTTTGAACGACCGCCTCTGCCACCAGCCCCAATCCAACCTCCAGGGCCCTGCCGCCCTTTTTATCCTGCCTTCAAAAAAAGGAGCGTTCATGCTTACCGGCCGATCCCCGTCTAAAATCACCTCGACCCGAACAGGTGGCCGAAACCTGCGGATGGCCACATGGCAATCCGGCGACACTACAAACTCGGCCCCGCCCTTACCAACGGAGACATTTTCCACAGGATCAGGCATATGAGTATCCAAAAGCCTGGGCGAGCCCACTCCTCTGCGGATGCTCAAGCTCCCCAGTCGAGCCAGCACCTCGTCAAGCTCGCGCGATGCCGCAAACCCGGTCTTACGAAAGAGATCCCCCTGTCCCACGCGGCCAGGCATCACAAGGGCGCGAACCTCCACCGCTTCTACTGCGGATTCGGGGGGCTGGGATTGGATGACGAGGCGCACCGCGTCCAGCCATACCTTCACATCCACACATGGTGTGGCCGGCTTTACCTCTCGGTCCCACCTATGGCCGGACTCCAACTCAAGGGTGACGACCAAAGCCCTCGCCACCAGCGCCCTGCATCGTAACCTCTCGGCAAGTCGCACAAACACGTGTTCGAGTTGCGAAAGCACCTGCTCCATACCCCCCATGGCCCAAGCGGCATCAGCATGCTCTACAAACATCTCCTCCGGGCGTTCGGCAACAAAAGGATCGAGGGATTCACCCCTCGAAAGACGCCATGCTCTCATGCCCTCTGGACCCAATCGCAGCTTCAGTCCCTTTTCGGGAAGGGAGGCCAACTGCCCCATCGTGCTTATCCCAAACCGTGCCAACATCTTCCCAAGATGTCCGGAAAGAGATAGTAACTCCACGGGCAAAGGCGCCAAAAAAATTCTCTCATCACCCCTTGCAACTACACAGACCGGTTCTTTATCCGTAGCGCGCAAGGCGGCAAACCTGGCCACCTCCACCCCGTGCGCAAATCCAACCCGAGTATCCAACCCCACAGATTCAGCCATGCGCACCATGGACCGTCCCAAACGTTTTTCGTCACCATACAAGCGCCACAAGCCCCCTGCGTCCATACACACGTATCCATACTCCAAACCATTCAACGACCCCTGCTTCAACGAACCGACCCTGGGAGAAAAAGACAGGGCCACTTCCCGCAAGGTATCCATGGAAGAACGTATCCATCCATATTCATCACGCGCTTCCATCGGCTCGCTGATTTGTTCGAAATTGTTTCCAGGCCATGCAACAAGAGACAAATCCGGCACGAGAAGACAGGCGATCAAGACATGCATTGACAATTACTCAGGCGCTTCTTCGCCTTCGGATTTCGAAATCAAACTCCACATCTGCCAGCCAATAGGGTGAAGTTGTATTTTCAGCATCGCCACCACGACGCCACACGGGACTACAAGCGCGAAGCCCCAACAACGTGTGAGCAAAAGGCCCAACCACCCCGGAGCTAGACAACACGCACACCACCGTGTTGCTACGCCTTGCCAACCTGTCCATTCGCATCCATGCAGCGATAGAAGAC
>CAYSLH010000094.1:0-15844 GCA_964431605.1 uncultured Myxococcales bacterium | reverse complement strand
CCCAGCGTCCCTAGGGACCAAGCCCTGGTGAACATAACATTCGAATACGACGATGAAAGCGATCCAGGACCGTACCCCATCCCTCCTGACGCACCAATCGAAGGAGGCCCTGACTCTGATGGGGACAGGCACGTCCTGGTCATCCAACGCGATGCGTGCGTTCTATACGAAATGTTCAACTCGTGGCCGCAACAGGATGGATCATGGGAGGCTGGTTCAGGGGCCATCTGGCACCTGGATCAAAACGAAGTACGACCAAGGGGCTGGACCAGCGCCGATGCGGCTGGTTTGGCCATACTTCCCGGCCTCGTTAGATATGAAGAAGTCTACGAAGAAGGAGAAATCCGCCACGCCATGAGGGTGACCCTGGAGCAAATCCAGCACGCTTACATACTTCCGGCAGTACACTCTGATGGACGATGCGGATCTGACCCTTCATGCCCTCCCATGGGGCTCAGGCTGAGGCTCAAAGCGGATTATGATGACAGTTTCCTGCCTCCAAAATTACAGGTCTTTACCCGTGCCATGAAAAAGTATGGACTGGTGATCGCTGATACAGGAGGCGACATGTTCATATCAGGAGCACATGACCCAAGGTGGGATGATGAGCTTCTACACGATCTGACCCAGATAACGGCGGCGAATTTCGAAGCTGTTTACACCGGAGAGATCATCCAGTATTGATCCTATGGCTTTTTTCCGGAGGTGACTGAATGAAACGCTCTATGACGATAATCTTTGTCGCCATCCTGTTCCTGGTCTCGGCTTCCCAGGTGCTTGCCGGCCCTGGATTTCCAACCTTCGATTCCATACAAGCCCGCTGGCAAGACGGACCTGACGGAGCCTTTCGTCCCCACGACGGCGCAATAGACGGAAGGAGTTGGTACGTGGATGGAGATTCGGGTAACGACACCAACAACGGAAGCCAGGGCTCACCATTTGCAACCATCACCAGGGCACTCGAGGCAGTGTCCGGCGGAGACACTATCATCGTCAAAACAGGCGTCTACCATGAGCAGGTCTCTCCTGGCGACATCTCACCGTCGGCCGACCGTGCCAACCCTGTGAAAATTATCGCAGATCCGCCAGATGGGACATCTGTGGTAATAGATGGACAAGGGGTTGTGGCCGAAGCTGAAGGAAATCTCGATGCCCCTGCAGGAGTCAGCTTTTACAAAGATTCCAGCTTTATCATTCAAGGATTCGCCATAAGCAACTGGACAGGATACGGCCTTGCGGTCGTACAGAGTTCAGACGTCAAGGTGCTCGACTGTACGTTCTCAGACAATGGCACGGACATGAACGACTCTGTGGACTTGGTGCTATTGGGGAGCAGAGGAGCCAGGATTTTTGGAAATACATTCGATTCTGCGACCGAGCGAGCCGTGGACGACAAGGGCACGGATTCATGGATTGCGAACAACGTCTTTTCCGGCCATAAGACAAGCGCTGTAAAGATCGGCCCTCAACCGGCCGGAATGGGAAGCAGGTTGGAACATAACGTGTTTATCGATAACCCCGCCACCCAGGGAGTGATCCTGGCAAGGGAAGTCGTGGGTATAACGGTCCAGAGAAACCTCGTAGTGCGGGGGAACCTCAATGGTATCACCATAGATGATGCCAACGATTCAGTTTTCATGCTAAACACGGTGGTGGGATTTCACGCAGGCATCCAGCTACGCGACCTAAGCTCGTGCAAGGTTGAGGGAAACATACTATACGGAAACACCATCGGCGTTGAATTTTTGTCACTATACATGCAGGGGACATCCATAGACTACAACCTGTATTACGACAACACAGCAGACACGGACGGAGGAGAGCCTGGCACAAACTCCATCATGTCAGACCCGGTGTTTGCCGATCCGTCTCATGACGACTATTCGCTGGACCCATCAAGCGCAGCCATCGATGCCGGCCCACCTGGTATGCCTGTCCCGGAAGGAGGCGATGTACGCATCGACATGGGCGCATTCGAAGCCGGGGCCGGCGATCCTTTCTACCAGTATCAATCCATGGCTTTGGTACAGGATCTCACCCCTTCCATAGCTTGGAACTTCAACGACCAGGATGACCAAGCCACACAGAGCGCATACAGGGTCCAGGTCGATCGGGTCCCATGGTTCGACTCCAACGATCTTATGGACTCCAACTGGCAATCCGGAACACAAACTTCATGGACAGTTCCACATGAGTTCAAGCTTACAGAGGGCAGATGGTACATCCGATTCAAGACCCGTGACAACAACGGTGCAGACGGTCCTTGGAGTGATCCTCATCTGGCGGTGGAGGTCGCGGCAGCACCCACCTGCACGGCTCAATCCGCCATGGCGTGTGACGCATTGTCTTCCTGTGATGGACAGTGGCTTGCGGCTTCGGACGAAGATCGTTGTTGCGCTGGACAGTGTGTGGCGTGTGCGGACTCGGACAACGATGGTTACCAGGATTCAGCATGCGGTGGCGCCGACTGTGATGACACAGACGAGAATATCAATCCGGACGCACAAGAGATATGCGACAACAGCATAGACGACAACTGCGACGGCATGACAGACTTGGATGACACAGGGTGCGGCTGTGTCGATCACGACCAGGATGGCTATGGGCAAAACTGCGAAGCAGGCGAAGATTGCGACGATACCATCGCCTCGGTCCATCCTGGTGCGGAAGAACAGTGCAACTACGTGGACGATGACTGCGACGGCGACACTGACGAGGGATTCGATCTGCAATCGGACCCTGAAAACTGCGGCGAGTGCTTTTGGCAGTGCCACGCAGAGCAAGTCTGCGACATGGGCTCTTGTGCAGACTCCTGCCAGGGAGGCAGAACAGAGTGTGATCGAGCGTGCATCGACACATCCAGCGATCTCCTCAACTGTGGCGGTTGCGGCAAAGTATGCGAATTGCAAAACGCATCACAACGGTGCTCAGGCGGTCAATGCCTGCTTACTTCGTGTGACCCAGGCTGGGTGGATGCCAACTCGGATACCTCCGATGGATGCGAATACCAATGCACACCTTCAGCGCAAGGTGTGGAAATCTGCGGCAACGAGATCGATGACAATTGCGATGGCCAAGTCGACGAGGGCTGCGAAGATGATTCAGAAGGTGGATGCTCTTGTAAAACCAATGGTCACGAAGAAGAGGGTCTGGCTTTTATATCCATGCTCATCATCCTGTTATCGCTAAAACGTCGGGCCTGAAAATCTAAGGTCTTATATCCACCACACCCATCTGTCCTGCCTGGCCATCGAAACCATTGTCCCTGCTCACACCACCAGGACCACCTCCCACATCATAGTAGCCCAGAGAGTCATCTACTCCACCACCGCCGGCATCTATCATGATACGGCCGCCCGAACCTCCACCACCTGCATCACCTGCGTCTGCACGGCCACCTGCTCCACCCCTGGCCGACACAGTGTCCTCGATTCGAACGCTGCCACCAACCGATGTGATAGTAATCCTGCCGCCAGAGCCTCCCCCGCCGGAGCCAGTAGCGCCGTACCCGTCACCACCGTCAGCACCATCTGCAGACAAGACTCCCTCTATGTTTATCTCTCCCCCGGTGGTGGCGATAACGAGTACCCCACCTCCACCGCCACCGCCTCCGCCAGAGTTGGGACCACAAGTCGAACCTCCACCTCCGCCTGTTCCACCATTGAACAACGATCCCTCGGTATTCGCCGTTCCACCAGCACCACCTGTTCCTATTCCCAGATCACCACCCCCACTACCACCGTCACCACCAAAAGCTCCGCCTCCGCCAGCCTGGCCACAACCACCCGAGATGCCATGCCCGGCGCCCATACCACCACCGTCGCCCGATGCAGTTCCCTGTCCCATATCTCCCAAGCCCGGCTGGCCCGGGGGTGAGCCATCACCGCCAAGGGATGGATCCTGACCTTGCAACTGCCCATCTCCACCACCGCCTCCGCCGCCCCCACCTGGACCGCCTGCGCCTCCATCGGCGGGATTGTAATACCCGTCCTGCCCCACAAAACCTGACACATCTATGTCACCACGGATCTCCACCTGGCCCGTGGCGATTATCTGTAACGGCTCAAGGCCGGTTCCGACGACCAAAGCCCCGGTGTCCACTATGACATTGTTGCAGGTACGTACTCCACTCCAATACTCGACCTGGCCCGCGGACACCACGCAGTCGGGATAACCGGAGCCATCCAGGACGGTAAAAGGCGCCGCAGCAGACCCGGCGAGGTTTTCAAGCGATATCATCGCGGGCCCCAGGGGAGCATCCGAGTTCAATGAAAGAGTCGCATATAGGTACAGTCCCTCGATATCCCAAGTCACGTCCTGTATGCTGATCCCAGGGGTATTAGTAGTAACTGTGCAACCCAGCAGACCACTTCCCCAAAAGCCCACCCGTATGGATGAACCACGAACACCACTATCAGGTGACACAGAGCTTATCACAGGCGTATCCTCGACCAACAACAACAAGGGTGATGTTTCGCCACCGCCAGGGGGCGGATTGTATACAGACACCCTGCGGTAACCCGCCGAATCCACCGCCCATGCAGGAAGTACAGAGGTAAGCAAGGTGTCGCTGATATTGTTTGTATTCAGATCCACTCCATCGATTCTGATAATGCTGGTCGGAATAAATCCGTGACCTCCTACCGATAGAGTTATTCCAGAGCTGTGCGCAACGACCTCAGTGGGAGAGATGGTGTTTATGACGGGTGCGGGATTTTGCTGGATACTTACATTGGATGAATCAGAAAAACCCGCGTTACGAGCTGTCACCACTGCTGTGCCGACCGCACCCTGTGCCCTTGCCAAGCCATCCGTGTCAACCACGACCATGGTCTCATCGGAAGATTCGTAAGTGGTTCCGAACTCCGGCCCGGTCAGGTCTCTTTGGCTCCCATCCGAATAATGCCCTACCAGAGTAAACTGGAATGAGTCGTTCGGGCCGATGGTCACATCACCAGGGACGAGTTCGATGGATTGCAGCACTGCAGACTGAACCGATACCAGACACTGGTCACTGAGGCCACCCCAGGATACATCGATAGTTGCCTCGCCAGGGCTTACGGCTGAAAGCACACCAAGGTCGGAGACGGTCACCACGGAAGGGTCAGAACTCGCGTAACCCGCGTTCGAAGTGATATCCTCGCTGGAGCCATCTGAATAGCGAGCCAATACGGTCAATGGCAAGCTTTCGCCCGGCATCAGGTCGACAAAGTCAGGACTGACCTCTATGGACACCAACTCGGGGTTACTCTTTACCTCGACTACGGACATATCGCTCCAGTCTCCATACCTGGCCCTGATTTGCGTGGTCCCCTGGGTACGAGCATGTACGAGGCCCAGGGCTGAGACTGTCGCTATGGCAGGATCGTCCGTGCTGAACATGCTTTGCTGGGTGACGTCTTGGGTACCTCCCTGGGAATAGCGCACCCAGGTGACCATGGCAGCCTCGTCGCCTGGTGAAAGGGTGAGTTGGGCCGGCTCCATCCAGAAGTCCGTTATTTGTTGCCCTGTCACGGTGATGGCAACCTGTGCCTGAAGACCAGAGTTCCTTGCGCTAACCACAGCTCGGCCTGCTGCCAGTGCCGTGACCAGTCCGTCTGGAGATATGGATAATATACCTACGGGATCGAGATAGTAGACCGTTGCCTTGGACGAACTGCTCAAATCATCTTCAGTGCCATCTGAATATCTCCCCATGACAGTGAGCTGCTCAGTCTCTCCCGGTTCGAGAGAAAAATCGTCCTGCACTATCCAAAGGTCTATGAGTTCGGCATCTAGGACCTCAACATTCACTATGCTGGAAAAACCCGAATACTCCACGGTAATTTCTGTATTGCCATGAGAAAGAGCCTGTAGCAGTCCGTTACCATCAACAAAAGCCACAGATGGAGACGACGACTCAAAGGAAGCCAGCGGAGTGACATCTATCCTGCCACCATTGTCGTAAATCGCTGTTACGCTCAACTGCAAGCTCGAGCCCATGGCCAAAATCGGATCCTTGGGAAGCACATCTATACCCACCACGTGCCCCGTCTGCGTGACTGTCATCATGCTCTTGGACGAAAGGTTCCTGTAGACAGCGGTAATCTCCGCACGCCCCCGGCCAACCGCCGAGACCAGCCCATCCGTACTCACCAGGGCAATGGATTCATTGGAGCTTGAAAATATGGTCTCCGGATCGTTGGTGATATCTTCAAAAGTTCCATCGGAATAGGATCCGACCAATTTCAGTTGTAAGGTGTCTCCCGCTTGGATTTCAGCCTCGGCCGGGCTCAAAGTTATCCCTACTATAGGAGGCTGTCCCCCGTCGACCATGAACAACGATTGTGTGGAAAAATCACCGTTGGTCACGGTCACAGTTGCAGTACCCTGGTTCATGGCAAAAACCAAGCCGTCGTCGGTGGGGGTAGCCACGGCAGGACGATCGGACGAATAACTCGTGCCCATGGCTGCCTTGGTCAGGTCCATGGTAGTGCCATCTGTCAAATGACCTTCCACATACAACTGTATACTTTTTCCCGAATCCACGTCCGAACTTTCAGGAGACACGGTAAGAGAAGTCAGTTTTCCTTCCAATACTTGGATGGTGCTCTTGGCCTGCTTCCCCGCCCAAAATGCCAGGACCACCACCCGGCCTGGAGATACGGCATGAATCAATCCGTCTTCCATTACCGTAATTACATCCGTCTGGTTGACTCTAAGGACCAGGTCCGGGTCGGAAGTCACATCCAGAACGGTTCCATCTGCGAGGCGTGCTTCTACGGTCAGGTGAGCTATCTGGCCCATGTACAAAACCGAGTCTCCAGGCACGAGTCTCAATGAGGTGAGGTTCCCGTCACCAAGGGGCCTGGTCCTTCCACAAGACGCAGCGACCAATGCGAGTATGATCAGCACGGGCAGCGAGTTACGCCTAAACATGTATCACCTCCAGGATACGACAACGACTCATACTAGCATACACCACATTCAAGGATAATGACTAATGAATGACAATCGGACCGAATTGAACTATTAATATCACGATGACCGACGTGCTATCCAACAAGATCATCTTCAATAACGTCCTGAGTGTATTTACTTGTTTATTGATCGCAGGCTGCTCGTTTTCTCCAAAGTTCGATAAATACGCTTCATGTATTGATGGGACCTGTGCCCAGGGCTGTAGCTGCATAGCGGATATGATCTGCGTGGCGACAGACAGCGACAGGCTCCCATGGGACTGCGGGCCCACCGGCCACACCTGTGAAGGAGGCACACAATGCCCGGCCGGTTGCAGCTGTATGGGTGAATTCTGCATGGGGCCTGCGGACATAGACTGCCCTGACGGGATTGCTCCTACATGCATGGAGCCTGACATAGTGGTCACGACCCAGCAAGACGAACAGAACGGGGGAAACAACAACACCGATGCTGTTATCGCTGCTGGCGGGACCGGCACGAGCCTGAGAGAAGCCCTGATTCTTGCCACCAACACCCCAGGACCTCACCATATAACGTTCGACCTCGACCAAGGCGAAAACATCTATCTCAAAAACAACCTTCCCCTTGTCCCTATGTTTACTTTCATAGATGGCGCGACGCCCAAGACCAGGATGAGACCCACCAGCGAATCCACAGCGGCAAACGGTTTTGTGGTGGCGCAACGAAACGTGATCATCGGCAACATGCACATAGCAGGCTTTGCAGGTGACGCCATAAAGATAATAGAAGGTGCTTCAGACGTGAACTTGTTCCATGTATCGCTGGGCGAAGAAGCCTATCCAAATCTAAACGGACTTTTCATAGGGCCTGGGAGCAGCAACGTCACCCTTGGTCGTGGACGAAGACTCCCATGCATAAAGCACACTATCGTGTCCCATGGCGCTCCAAACTCTGAATATGACGTAAATCTCCTACTTTCAAACACCCATGACGGCATATCAGCCAAGCAAACGACCAACCTCCGGATCTACGGAACCTGGATTGGATTTACAAACGATCAGTCGCTGTGTGAACCAGGCAAGTGTGGAAATGGCTGGGTTGGAATCCGGCTCGAAGATGTCGAAGGGGCCATAATCGGGGTTCAAGAGACGGAGTCCGAGTGGGAAGCTTTCGATGAAAACCAAAGCATGAGTATGGGCCCGGCATTCGTTGCAGTGGGGGGAAACAAAAAGGGAGGCGTATTGTTGCATGGTGGCGGCAACATTTCCATGCCAGGTCTACTCCTGGGAGACACTCCCAACATGTCTCCTTTCGCACAAAACGAAACCAGTGGAATCAAAATCACAGGCAACAGCGGCCCGGTAAGCTATGGAGGCCGCATCGGCGCCACGGGTCGCGATGCTACGGCATTCGGGCTGATCTACACACAGGACGCAACCGCTATCACTGTCTCCAGCAACGACGGGCCAGTGGAAATAACCAGGACACAGATCGTCACACTCCCGGACAGGCCCCGGCCGGATTTTGCCATATACGTAAAAAACAACAGGGCAAGCCTGTATTTGAAACACTTGTCGTTCACCATGGACCCACAAAAGGCGGCAATTCAACTCGACGGAGCCCCGATAGACACAAAGGTAATCAACTGTCTTTTCCGAGCATACTCCAACAACCTGGATGTCCCGGTGTTTTCAGGAAACAGCTTAACCTTCTCCGACATTACAATTCAAAACAACATGCAGTATGGTTTTTTGGAATGGAGCAGCGAGGACTATCCGGATTCTTCCGAAAACTATTCTTCCGAAATAGATCCCCTGGGCGCTGACTTGGCTCAAAACGCCATGCCCACCAGTCTTGATTCTCCACTCATAGACAAGGGAGAGGACTTGGGGGTGGACATGAATGGAATTACCGAGGGATTGTTCAACGGGTGTGGTCCTGAAATAGGCGCCTTTGAATGCACCAGTCCAGAGTGCTTGAACGCATCGTGTAACTGACATATCCTCGGGGCCTTGTAGTATTATCTGTCCAGACGGGAGAGATAGCCCATGAATAATCCCGGAGTAAGTTCGAGCCGAACCATCGATCCTGACGGATGGGTTACTAACCACTCGGACGTGCTCTTTCGGTATGCCTTGACGAGGCTCAAGGATCGCCACGCGGCCGAGGAGGTGGTGCAGGATACATTCCTGGCCGCCCTAAAAGCCGCTGAACGATTTTCCGGCAAATCCACCGAACGCACCTGGCTGGTGGGCATCATGAAACACAAAATCGTAGACTATATTCGTAAAAGGACAAAGGAGGCGCCGTCACACAAGCAGGATCTTGGAGACGATTACAAAGGCATTGAAGAGTCTCTATTCGATGACTCGGGCAAATGGCGCACCGGCCCGGCACAATGGACTACTGATCCATCCGCATCAGTGGACCGGGACGAGCTAAAAGCCGTGTTTATCGAGTGTATGAATCTGCTTCCCAACAACATGGCTGACGCTTTTTCCCTTCGTGAGTTGGAAGAACTCTCAAGCGAGGAAATCTGTAAGGTTTTGAATCTGAGTGAGACCAATCTTTGGGTAATATTGCATCGGGCAAGGCTCAAATTACGTGGATGCATGGAGAAAAACTGGCTCGAAGACACACAGGGAAGGAAAAACTAAGATGCTTACCTGCCGTGAAGTAAGCAGATTGATATCGGACTCGATGGAGCGAAAGCTTCCCTTGAAGACCAGGTTCAGAATGCGCCTACACTTGGTAATGTGTAAAAATTGCAGGACGTACGAGATGCAGCTACACCTGATGCAGGATATTACCAAAGACATATCTCAGGCGAACATGCCTGAAATGGCGAGCTTATCTGACGAAATCAAGGCCAGGCTGAAAAAAATCATCACTGAAAACCTACCATCTAAATAAAAAATCAAATTAAAGTGTAAGATTCACTCCGGGAGCACGACCAACAAGTGACGACTGGAGGTCAGTGTGCCCAGATTTTTACACAGTATTGCACCCTGGAAGCACTTACCGGCAATAATATTGATAATCGGCCTTGCGCATCCCGCGCTATCGGAGGATATCATGAACAAGGAAAAACGACTCAGCTCCGAAGGCAAGATTCACTCTAAAGACACACCAGAGTTTATAATGAAAGAGGGAAACCACCTCAAGAACGAAAAATCCCTTTACCTTCAAATGCATTCTCACAACCCTGTTAACTGGTATCCCTGGGGACAGGAGGCTCTGGAAAAGGCCAGGGAGTTGGACAGGCCCATATTTCTTTCCATTGGATACTCGTCCTGCCATTGGTGTCACGTCATGGAAGACGAAGTTTTTTCCAGGAAAGAAGTCGCCAGCGTTCTAAATGAGAACTTTATCTCCATAAAAGTTGACAGGGAAGAACGCCCGGACATCGATTCCATCTACATGAACGCAGTGGTTGCTTTGACGGGAAGTGGCGGCTGGCCACTGTCTGTATTTTTGACTCCTGATCAAAAACCATTTTTTGGAGGAACATATTTTCCCCGGGACCAGTTTTTGGCTGTACTGGCAAAGATCCACGACATCTACACCGAGCAACGCTCCAGGGTGGAAAACATTGGAGATGAACTTGTACGACACGCATCGTACGGATTCAATACGCATAAAGGTTCTAAACTTACTACCGACATTTTCCACGCCACCTCGGACGATGCAAAGATGTCTTTCGATCCCACATGGGGCGGATTCGCAGGGCAAATGAAATTTCCCATGCCTGTGCGATGGTCGCATATTTTGCACCAATACAGAAAGACCGGCGATGAACAATTGGCGCACATGATTCGATTGACCCTGGACAAAATGGCTTCTGGAGGAATTCATGATCACGTCGGAGGTGGATTTCACAGATACAGTGTCGATCCAGAATGGGTAGTACCCCACTTTGAAAAGATGCTTTACGATAATGCTCAACTGGCCAACCTATACCTGGAAGCATCTGTTGTGCTGAACGTGCCCAGGTACGCACAGATAGCGAAAGACACTTTGGATTTCATGTGTGACAGGATGCACGGGCCCGGGGGTGGAATGTTCGCCAGCCTCGATGCCGATTCCGGCGGCAGCGAGGGTCTTTATTACCTATGGAACAAAGAGCAACTCGAGGCAGTCGCAGGAAAATCCGATGGAGAAATTCTGGCCCGGTTGCTTGGAGTCACCAGTGGCGGAAACTTCGACGGAATGAGCGTGTTGACCAGACGCGCGGATCCCATGAGGATTGCACAGTCGCACAAACTCGATGCGTATTCGGTGTCCCAAATGTTTGATAAATACAAAGGAGCATTGGCACGGCAACGGGAGTCCAGACCTGCTCCGACCCTGGATAGAAAAATAATCACTTCATGGAATGGCTTGGCTATTTCCGCACTGGCAACGGGTTTCATGGTGCTGGGTGACAAGCGATATCTGGATACTGCCTTAGAGATTGAGTCCTTTTTACTCCACGTACACAGAAGAAAGGATGGTGCACTGTGGAGAAGTTCAAACGCATCAGTGGCCGAACACGGTGCGGTTCTGGATGACTATGCGTTTCTATCCAAAGGGCTTTTGGATCTCTACAAGGCGGACGGTGACGTAAAACACCTGGAGACCGCCTTGGATCTCATCTCTTACACGAAAAAACATTTTTCCAATCCTTCCGGCGGATTTTATTTTACCCACGATGGCGTCGAAAAAAATCTCATAAGGACCATGGAGATATCAGATGGAGTCCGTCCCTCTGCAAATTCCGTAATGCTCGACGTAATGCTGCATGCGGCCACAATTACCTCTGACGAAAAGATGCTCTCTGAGGTCAACGATATCCTTGGCCGATTTTCACAACTAATGAAAAGGTCGGGGCTGGAAATGGCCGGCTGGGACGATGTAGCATTAAAATCATTGGGCCCATTTTATGATGTTGTCATCGCGGAAGACCTCTCTGAACATGGCACAGACCTCACCAGGAGCTTTTTTCATCTCCTTGCCGCCCATGCTGTGCTCGTGAGAATTTCAGCCAGTGGCCCTACACCGAAACAGATGGAACTCATACCAGCCACAAAGGGCAAAAGCGCTATCGACAACAAGGCAACCGCGTTTGTATGTCGACATGGAAGCTGCAAAAAGCCCACTTCATCACCTGACGAAATGCGGGAGCTTATTCTCGAAGGATGGAAGCACTAACGTTCTATCGCCCTGATGACTCTGGCCGTGGCAGGAGCTCTGCCAGGCTCCACACTGAGCAAACGCTTCAACCTGATTAGATCATCAGGCTGGACAATACTCCAAAACTCCGGCAATTGCTCGAACTCCTGTTCTGCATTTCGAAGACGAGTACGGAAAATTTCCGCCACCTTCGATGTCCCCCAGGGAATGTCTTGCAGCATCTCGCCTTCCATCCTCAAGCATCCCCATAGATAAAGCCCGCCATGATCAGTTGGACCAAGGACGAACCCGGTTCTATCCATGGCGTCCAGGGCATTGAGCAAGGCCCCCTGTGATAGTGCCGGTGAACTCACCTCGGCGTTCAAAACAGCCAACGCACCGCGACTAAAAGCTTTACGTTGGAGTCGATAAATTCGTTCGCCTTTTTCACCCTTGCCCTGGTCGATTAGTACGACCTGTGTTCTGTGGGCCAGGTTCTGAAAAAACTCGTGATTACAGTCTGGATAACAAGCCAAGTGAACCCTTACCTGCCGTTGCCTTGCCAAACCTGGAGAAGCCGAAAGCAACTTCGAAGCAGTCAAGTATCCAGTGAGTGTATCCTCCACAAAGGCCTTGTATAAATCCGTTGCCTGCTTCTCGCTCAACACCGAATGCAATGACTCGTTTACATGCCCTTGTGTTGGTGTGTCGGCCATCACGAACAGTTCAAATGGCATCTTTGGCATCCCTCCGCCATAGTTCTTCCAACTCGGTAAAGCCGTTTCCAAAGGCCACGGAAGATGCAGAATCCAGACTCCTGCCTCCCCTGAGTTGGGCCAAAAAAGTCCAAATCCGGTGCTCCCCAAAATGCCCATATAACCAGCCGACCATCTGATGGGCTTGCAGGTGTGCGTTGGTTCTTGCTTGCTTGCTGCTCCACGTTCCGTCTATGACATCATCCAGGTTTGACCAAGGGATCAGGGCATTGGCTTTGCTGAGTTGGTCAAACTCCTGCTGTTTTTTACTATCCCAACCCAGGGCGATATGCTGAGCAAGTCCATCCGACAACCAGGATGGAGAGTTATGATAGGTCATTTCGTCCACGTATCGAAAAGTCAAACCTCCTACCAAGGTCTCAAGCCAACTCATTCGACCGCGGGTTGGATCATAAAAGGTCAGCACCTTGCCGTAGGCAAAGACACCATTGAGCCAATGCCTTACCGGCATACCCACCAGACGTGTAAAAGAATTCCGATCGGCAAACACCTTGACGTCCAACGGGCCCACCAGTCTGTTGGGAAAAGCGACCATTGTAATAGCATAGGCCTTTTCCAGCTTGACCCGAAACTCACCCGGATCCATGAAAGGGGGCAAGGCGGCGTGGACATCGAGTTGCCCGATGACCATGGAAAAACTTACGGATGTATTAGGGATCTGCTTGGGTGTATCATTCGGCCCCTCCGTTATGGAACCTTCCTGTCCGTACCCATCTCCAATGGTATTTGCATAAGCGAGCACTTGCTTGGAGATGTGCTTGGTACACTCATCTTGCTTCCTTTTGCATCTGGATAACTCAAGATTGTAGATCTTGTTTCTGAATGATTTCATCTCAACTGTTTTCATAACATCTTTTATACGCTTGCAAGCTTGGCTGAAAACTTTTCTGGCCCAGCGATAATCCCGTGCAGAGACGAGCAAGTCTCCCAGCTCGAAAAGGGAGTTGGTGTCCGACGAATCCAACAAGGCGGCTTGTCCGTATGCCTCCTCCGCTTCGTCGAGCCTTGCCATAGCCAACTCGTATTGACCTGTGGCAGAATAATAATTCCACAACGAGGCGCATATCCTTCCCATGGCTCTATAAATACCCGCCGCTTTTTCCCTCTCGAGTGCATGATCGAGGTCCCTGTGTGCCCGCAACAACAGATGCTCGGCGGCCTTGTAATTAGAACGCATGACAGCCCGCTGGGACAGGTAGCCGGAAAGATCCGCCCTTGAAAACAAAAGCTCAGGTGAACCTGGATAGACAGACAGGCCCCTTTTGATAGTATCTTGAGCCTTTTTGAATTCTCCAGACCTCATGGTCGCCCTGGCCAATAGGGCCCAACGTAGAGGTGGGCTTGGACCGTCGGCCACGAGAGCACGTAGCAAGCGAGCTGCCAGTTCTGGGTTATCCTTGCGAAGAAGCTCAAAGCCCAGATGATCCATCTGGGTTCTGATAATTTGAGCGAACTCTACCCCTGGCACCAGTCGTGCATTTTCACCGGAGGTGGCTTGAAGCAGACCTATCAATCCATCTACCGCGGCATCCAAAAGTCCCTTGGCAACCAGTGCCTGAACTGTCTCGTGCAATCCCCTCAGCACTCGCAGCCGGTCCCTGTCCGAGACTTTGGCCAAGCCGGGAATCACACCGAGGTACAACTCGCATGCCTTTACGTGTTGGTCCCGGGCCGTAGCCCGCTTGGCCGCCCTTATAATGGGCTCCAAGTTCACGGCTCCGGCTCTGCTATGGGATGCCAACATCACCAACGCCATGGTTATGAGTGCGAATCTGAAGGTTGATCTTACAGCTGAATTCTGAAAAGTCATGGCACTAGATTAGCAGACAATACTGAAAGTTGAAAAAAATTACTACGTAACAGTATAAGGCTTTTTTTTCATTTAGCTTGACACTGAATCAGATTCAGGGCATATTCTGCCACCGTTTTTGATTGGTCCAGCCAGATGGCCCAATCAGATGACCCAGTCCGACGGCCAGGTAGCTCAGTTGGTAGAGCAACGGACTGAAAATCCGTGTGTCGACGGTTCAATTCCGCCCCTGGCCATGAAAAACCCCGCAGGTAACTGCGGGGTTTTGTTTTTGTATTATCCCTCGGATCACGAAAGGATTTTTTCCACCTGGTTGTTCCAGAATGAGTACACCCTACCACCGACCAGTCAGGCCAAACATTGCTCCTCCCGCGACAGGCACAAAAGCAGCCGCTGTCGAGGGATCGTCTTTAGTCTTTTCCCACTCCCAGCTCCAGCACACCACCCCTGCTGTCATCAGGGCCAAAGAAAGACCAAAAGAAGCATACATCGCACTACCCCACACGCGGTTTGCTAACTTATCCGCATAGCTTCCGCCTTTAAGATAATCGTTGCCCTTGGTAGTGGCCATACCCCAAGACAGTCCACCCACTGCAACCAGCCCAACCCCGCTCCAAAACAAGCCGTGGCCCCATCTGATGCGAGTTTTGCGAGCTTCCAACTCTTGCAGGGATACAGCTTGTTTCTTCCCTGCCAGCCCTACGAATAATTCCTTCACCATCTTAGGCAAAACATCCACCAACCCTTCCGTGCCGCCTGACGCCTTTTGCGAAGAACTGGCGATGACCCTTACGTCCCTGACATCAAGTAACTTGAGATTGACAAGCACGGTCTGGCCAAAATCGGAAATGCTCCCGGTCAACATCCAATCCACCCCCAGCGCTCCACCTATCTCCGCCAGGCATTGGTCATTGGCGCATCCCATGAGTCTTTTTTGTTTCTCCAGGTTCAAAAGACCTACTATGTCGGCTCGACTGATTACCCTCAGTCCACCCAAGGCTCTTATTTCGTTTGACAGAAGGTCTTCCATGGAGCGAACCATGGTTCTATCCATCTGACGACCACTGACCTTCAATCCCATTACCGCCACGCTGTGTTCCTGCGCATCCGCGGGAATAAAAGAGACCAATACCGCAATCCCCACGAACCATGACACAAGACACTTGCCCATGTACCGTCCTCCTGT